>PVBP01000054.1 GCA_002995625.1 Lysobacteraceae bacterium
CGTCGCCGCGCTCGAGCGCGTCGCCGCGCACCTCGCCGACGGCGAGCGCCAGCTGGTCGAGTCCCGTGCCGGCGAGCTGCTGGCCGAGGAACTGCGCGAGGCCCAGCAGGACCTCGGCGAGATCACCGGCACCTACACGTCGGACGACCTGCTCGGCGCGATCTTCGCGAGCTTCTGCATCGGGAAGTAGCTCCGAGTCCGGGGGTCCGGCGTCAGGGGGGTTACGCGCCCACCGGCGACCCAGTGCCGGCGGGGGAGCTCGTCGCCCACGCGGTCATGGCAGCGCCCGGCGTCCGTGCCACGCGAAGCCTCACCCCCGAAAGACGTGTTCCCGGTGCCACTGCAGGAACGGCAGGTGCTCCGGCGCCAGCCAGCGCAGGCAAAGCGAACCGTCCAGATGCAGCAACGCACGATGGTCCGAGGCAAGTTCCGAGGCGATCACCATGTCGCCGCCGGCATCGAAGGTGATCAGTCCCCGATCGAACAGCGCGTCGAGGTGCGCGACAAGCAGGAAGCCGTTGAAGACATCCAGCCGTTCCTCGTCGCTTGTGCAATCGGCCCACGGCTTTGCGTGGCTGGCGCGCAGCACATCGGGCAAGGCAAGCCCCGTCACGGCACAGGCGCCGCCCCAGTAGTCGAGTAGTGCCTCGCGGAAGACGTCCTGCCCCACGCGCTGGCGTATGAGCCGCTCGACCTCGGTGCCCTTGTCCGCCAGTCGATCCAGCTCTTTCCCGGCCCGCTCGCGGAACGTCCGCGCCGCCTGGTCGGGCAGCGCCAGCGACAGCTCGGCCGCGCGGCGCAGCAACGCGGCCAGCGCATCGATGCCCGGCGCATCGAACCCGCCGGCGCCGTCGGCGAGGCCTGGCAGGCTGCGGGCGAGTTCACGCACGAGCCGTCCGTCCGCAAAGGCCAGCTCCCACCCACTGCCGCCGCTCGCGGCCGTGACGGTCGCGCGCCCGCGGTGACGCGCCGAGCCGAGCACCACGCGGGCCTCGATGCTCTCGACCACGTTCTCCCATCCGTGCTCGCGGCCGGCTTTCTCGACCAGGGCGCGTTCGAGGATGTTCATGGGACGCGAATCTTTCGTGTCGCGGGCGTTGCTCGTCGGCGATGACCACGGTCGTCATCGAACTGGAAGGCAACGACGATCCGTCGCGACATCGTCAGAGCTCGAGACGACCGCGCGGCATGCGAATACCGGCCGCGTTGAGTCTGCGCCGCCGTGCGGAGTCAATATGAACGCCGGCATCCGTGGCAACCCAGTGGAAACTGGCGGGCAGTACCTCGCATTGCGCAGCCGCCTGCTGCAGCCACGCCCTCAGCCACCCGAGCTTGCGCAAGAAGGCTGCGACTTCACCCGAAGTTGCCGGGTGCACTTCCACCCAGGCGATCTGATGCGACTGGCCGCGACGCCATTGCACGCCGTAGTCCCAGCGCGGCGCGCGTGGATACTGCTGACGGAGCGCGTCATCCAGATCGACGGAATGAACGGCCTGGCTGCCTGGCGTCATCGTCACCCGCGCGCTGTTCGGGCCCAGCGCTTGCAGGCCGTTGCGCAGCGTCGCAGCGAGGCCCTGCGCCTGCATGCAGGCGGAAAGGCTCATGGCAGGCTCTCCCGGCGGGCGACGACGTCCGCAACCACGTCACCCACGTTCGCCGTGAACTCGCTCAGGCCGCCCCATCCCGCGACGTCGTCCCGTTCCGATCCGGGATCGAGGCTCGAGATGTCCACGGGCCCCGAGCCTGGCTTGAAATACAGCACCGTGATCGACTTCCCGAGGGCGGCGTTCGCCATCGCCTTCATCTTGGGATGACTCGGCAGGCTGAGCAGGCGCAGCACGTCCTTCTCGGTCCCGCCATGCGTCTTGAGGACCTGCAGCGCCCAGACGACATCGAGCACCTGCGGCGAATGCGTCGAGAGGCAGACGCGGTATTCCCGCCGCAGCAGTTCGAGGACCAGCGCCATGAAGGCCGAGATGGCCTTGGGGTGCAGGCCCATCTCGGGCTCCTCGATGACGACCCAGCGGAGCTGGTCCCGGCGCGAAACGGCCCCGGCCGGCATCAACCAGTAGAGACCGAGCAGCAGGGGCGAGAACTCGCGCTGACCGGCGGACCAGGCCATGAACGGCAGCTGGATCTGGTCGCGCCGCAGAACCAGCTTCTTCTGATAGGACATGTCGCGGCTCAGCTCGAGCCCGAAACCGCGAAAGAAGGCGTCGTCGACCAGCTTCCGCAGCCGGTCGTCCAGCCGGTTGGCTTGCGGAAAGAGGCGGTCGGCCTTGGCGAACTCGGTCTGGACGAGTCGGTGCAGCTTGTCGCTGAACTCGCGCACCACAAACGGATCGCCGGCCCGGTATTCGAGAAAGGTCCGCGTGAGGCCATCCCGCAGCGCGACGACGCGCTGCGCCGGGACATAGAACATCCGCTCGACTGGCTTCACGCGCTGGCCCCGCTTGCGCTCGAAGATCCGCTCGAGTGGCCGAGGCTGTCCGTCGACCTCGATCGCCGTATCCGGCTGGAGCAGGTGCTCCATGCCCTCGCCGAAATAGAGGCTCAGGAAGCCGCGGAAGTCCTTGCCCCAGTCGATGCTGAAGCGGCGGAACTCGTCCTGGATCGACGGCGCGTCGAGCAGGAGCTTCAGCAGCTGCCAGAACAGGCTCTTGCCGGTCGCCTGCGGGCCGACGCTGACGTTGAGATCGCCGAGCGAGGCCTCGGCGCTCGGAATCGGTCCGAAGTTCGTGATGCGCAGCTTCATCGCTGTTGGCTCCCGTCATTGGATGTGGCCTGGCGGTCGAGGCGATCCCACGCTTCCAGCACCAGTCGCTGCGTGCGGTACTCGCCGAAGGCGCGCAGCTCGTTGTGCTTCAACACGCGGAAGGTCTCGGAAGGGTAGTCCTCGCCCATCACCGAGGCGGGGTCGAGGATGTAGCAGAGGTCTTCGCGGGTGAGGCCGTAGAGGCGGGCGTAGTAGGCGTCGAGCTCGGCGCGCAACTGCGCGCGGCGGTCGGGGTCGAAGGGGAACGGCGGGCCCTCAAAGCCCAGCGCCTCGGCCCAGGGCTTCAGGTCGTGGGCCGTGTAGGTCAGCTCCAGCACGCGCGGGACGATGAAGGCGAGGTCGGCGTCGGTGTAGGCGTCGGGGGACAGCACCGGAAGCTGCTTCGCGATGAAGAAGTTGAGCGTCGTGCCGCCCACCTTCTGTCTGGCCGCGTAGTCGAAGCAGAGCGCTGCGAGGTTGGCCCCGAATGCAGCACGATGCCGCTCCGACACGTTAGCGGAGCAGAACAGGAGCGGAATCTTGTTCCCCACCCCCGCCCTCGGCAGCACCGCCGCGATGACCGTTCGCTCGTCCGTCGCGCGCGCGATGTCGCGGAAACCGAGCAGCCATCGGGGCGATGCCGCCTGGAGCAGCCATTCAGCAAAGTCGAGGGCCGCCGCTTCGTCATCGAGCGTCGGCACCGTCGCGGGCAGAACCGGGAAGTTCCTCCGCACATCGAGCAGCGCCGCCACGGCGCCGCGGTCGGCCTCGTACCAGGCCGTGCTCTCGCGCGGCCCGTCTTTCACGGCGTCGATGGTCTCGGCAGGCAGGTAGTGGGGGCCCTGCGGCTTCAGGCACGGCGGGTTGTCGGCGCACAAGCCAAGTTGCGTGGGCGCCAGGCGCCGCGCGAACGGCTGCGCCTCGACGAACGCGCACCACTCGGGATACAGGTGCTGCATCGCCTCGTCGGCTTCAGCGTGGCGCTTGCGTAGCCAGTCGGCAAACAGCAGCTGCGCGATCGCCAGCACGATCGCGGGCGGGTTGCGCTCGCGCAGCGCAGTGACGAGCCCCTTGGGCAGCGCGGCCGTGCGCAGGTAGACCTCGCGCGCCTCGACCCAGTAGCGCGGCCGCACGGCGTAGTCCGGGTCGCGCTTGTCGGCGAGCGGCACGTCCATCGACACATCCGCGCCGCCGTCGCCGCGATAGGTGGCCCAGCGGTGGTCGTACTGGTGGATCATCTTCGCTTCGTACAGCGGCAGCCGGTCGGCGGCGGGCGCGCCGGCGAACAGGTGGCTGTCGTTCGACATGTGGAACATCGTGGCGAAGCGAATGCCCCACGGATTCACCTCCGGCTCGCCATCGCGCGCCTCGCGGATCAGCACCGGCACGCGCTGGTAGATCCTCTTCGTCAGATCCGCGTCCTTGCGCGAGCGGAACACCGGGCAGGTCAGCGTGTTCGGGTTGATGCGCGCGAAGTCATCGGCTGCGAGCGTGAAGCGGCGGCGGTCGTCGGCGAGCTGCGTGGTCTCGGTGAAGAAGAAGCCGAACTCGGCGGCGGGCGCGTCGCCGAGCGTCAGCAGGCAGAACTTGTAGCTGCGGTGGACGCCGGGGAAGATGCCGTCCCGGTTCTCGAAGTCGTACAGGCTCGCCAGCCGCCCGCCCTGCGCGAGGTGGGCAAAGTACGCCTTCGTCGAATCGTCGGTGGCGATGCCGGTGGGCACGATGAACCCGGCGCGCCCGCGCCGGCCGATCACCTGGTCGATGGTCTCGGCGAAGAGCGCGTAGGTATTGACGTCCCCAACGCCCGTCAGCGGGTAGCGGCCACCTTCCTCCGCCTTCAGGTGCGCGAACACGCTCGCCGCCTCGGCGAGGCGGCGCGCGGCGATGAAGCGCGCGTAGGTCTCCTGCTCCTTCGCCGCTTCGTCCGGCGCGTGTTCGAGTTCCGGGTACAGATGCCGCGCCAGCATGCCCTGCGCCAGCCACGCGATGCGCTGCGCGCGCTCGGCCTTGTTCTTGGCCTGCGCCACCAGGCGGTTCTCGGCGGCGAAGAACTCCTCCTCCTGCAGCTTGATGCGCTCCCACGGCGGATTGCCGAGCACGCAGTCGAACCCGCCTTTCTGGAACACCTGCACGAAGGCGAGCGGCCAGTGCAGCACGCGCGCGTCGCGCGCGCGCCGGGTGGCCTGCGCCAGGCGCTCGGCCTGCCGGGCCTGCGCCAGTTCCTCGGGCGCCTGGTCGGTGAAGAGCGCGAGGTACAGGTTCTGGCTGGTGGGCGTGTGCTCGGCGTCCTGCGGCGCGGCCTTGGGCGAGAGGAAGGCGCCGACGAAGAGATCGGCCGCCTGCTGCAGGCGGCTCGCGCGCGCCTGGTCGGCGTAGCGCTTCCACGCGGCGTCCTTGGCCGCCTGCTGCTCGAGCGTGTCGTCGGGCATGGCTTCGAGCGCGGCGCGCTCGGCGAGCAGGTGGTCGCGCTCGAGCGCGAGCGGCAGGTTCGCGTCGCGCCTGCGCCTCGCGAAGGCCTTGAGCCCTTCCTTGTTTTCCTTGGCCAGCAGCTTGCACACCGCCTTGTCGTCGCCCGAGAGCGGCTTGAACGCCGCGTCCGGGATGCCGTGGGCCAGCTGGCTCACGTCGGTGATGCCGATCAGCGCGTCGCCGCAGACCAGGTGATGGTCGAGGAAGCCGAGCGGCCGGCCTTCCTCGAAGCCTTCGAGCCAGAGCGCGAAGCGCGCGAGTTCCAGCGCCAGCGGGTTGCGGTCCACACCATGGATGCAATGCGTGATCACCTCGCGAAGCGCGTGGCGGTAGTCCTGCGCGCGCACGGCGCCCTCGGGCGCGCGCAGCGCCGCGAGCCGCTCGGCCAGCCGGCGCGCGGCGGCGAGCAAGAAGTGACCGCTGCCGCAGGCCGGGTCGACCACCGTGATGCCGAGCAGCGCCTCGGTGGGGCGGTCGGGCTGGCTGGCGATGCGCGCCTCGATCACCGGGTCGAGCGCGCTCTTGATCAGCTCCTGCACCAGGCTGTCGGGGGTGTAGTAGCTGCCGGAGGTCTTGCGCGCGTTGCCGCGGGTGTCGCCGTCGGCGCTGCCGTTCACGAAGGCGAAGGTGCGCGCGTGCGGGTCGGGGTCGGGCACGAGCTCGAGCAGGCTCTCGTACACCGAGCCCAGTTCCTCGGGACCCATGTTGCGGTAGTCGACCGGCGCCACGGTGCCGCTGGCCTGCGACCAGCGCAGGCTGCGCATCGCTTCCAGCAGTGCGCGATTGGAGAGGCTCGCCGCATCCAGGTACGGGCACTGGGCGGGCGCGAACAGGCCGCCCAGCGCCGGCAACGCGAGGCGCGGCTCGCCGGCCGCGAGTGCGCGGAAGACGATGACCTGGGCCTGCCACAGATCGTCGTGGGCGTCGCGCGCCACGCGCCGCAGGCAGCGCTCGCGCAGGCGGCGGGCGCCGTAGCCCTGGTCGTAGATGCGGCGCGCCGCGGCGGCCACGGGCGAGTCGTCCGCCGGGTGCAGCAGGCCGCGTTCCTCCACCGCGAACAGGAAGATGAAGCGGTAGACCAGGCGCAGCAGTTCCTCGAAGTACGCCTGCCGCGTCAAGGTGCCCTCGATCAGCGCGCGGCGGAGCCCCTCGTTGGCCGGGTGCCTGAGAAACCCCTCGCCGAGGGTGACGAGCGCGGCCTCGACGCCGATGCGCAGCCCCTCGCGCACGCGCGCGCCTTCGCGCTGGCCGTCGGCGCGCCAGAGTTCCCACACCGGTTCGGGCGTGCGCGTGGCGCGGCTGGCGTGCAGCAGCCGCCACAGCGCGGCGAAGTCGGGGTAGCGCGCCTGCCCGAGCATCGTCTCGAGGTCGAACTCGATGAAGCTCGGGCGCGTGAGCGTGGCGGCGTCGCGCGCCAGGCGCAGCCTGCGGCCATTGGTCGCGAAGCCCCAGCGGGCGTCGGGCGCGGCGTTCAGGTACTCCTGCAGGAGCTGGAAGGGGCTCTTCCTGCGCGCGCCGCCGCCCTGGGGGGCGAACGCGGGATCGGGGTCGTCGAGGTCGAGCGTCGCGGGCGCCACCACCACCGGGATGTTCGCCGCGGCGTGCAGGGTGACCGGGAAGCTGCGGTCGGCGACGGCGCGCGGCGCCGTCGCGCGCGCGTCGGCGTAGCCGAGCGCGTCGCGCAGGAATTCCTCGACGAAGGCGCGGCTGCTCGCGGCGGCGTCGAGGTCGGTGCGCTCCAAGGTTGCGCCGTAGGCCTTCCACTGTGCCTGGGCGATGCGGAACGCGCGGCCGATCTCTTCCTGCAGCGTGAAGCCGCGTGGGACGTGGTAGTCCTCGGGCTGCTGGCAACTCGCCTGGCCCTGGGCGGCCTTCTCCAGCAGGTCGGGCAGCAGCAGCGCGCCTTCGAGGCGCAGCGTGTCGAAGCCGAGCGAGTTCTGGTGCGGGCGTCTCACGTTGTCGTTCTTCTGGTTCTCACAGCGCGTCCGGCAGCAGCACGTACACGCCGAGTACGTCCACCGGCAGGCTGGCGCGCACCGCGTACTGGCCGATGTCGCGCGCGGCCTCGCGCACACGCCGGTGATCGGCCAGCAGCGCATTGGCGCGGTCGGTGGCCAAGCGTTCGAGCACGGCGCGCTGGGCGTCGAGGAACTGCAGCGCCTCCCGGAGTTCATGTGCCGCGGCGCCGGGGTCGAGGTTGGCTGTGGGCCGCGCGTCGAGCAGCGGCGCGGCTTCGTCTTCGGTCAGCCACTGCGGACGCGTCCGCCCGCGTACGCCCATGGCCACGGCCTCCTCGGCCATGAGCTGCCGGGTCTGGCCACGACGCGTGAGCTCCAGGTGGTGGCGCAGGCGCAGCAGGTACAGGGTGGTCACGGTGTCGACGTCCGCCGTGACGGTGGCGGCGGCGCGCGCGACGAGAGGCGCGTCGCCGCTCAACGCGCCTTCCAGCAGATGGTCGGCGAGCAGGCCCACCAGCGGATGGCTGCGATGGACGAAGCGCGTGCCGACGGCCGGCGGGTAGTGGAAGTCGATCGCCAGCGGCTTGCCGATGCCAACGTCGGCCAGGCGCTCACGCAGGGTCTGTGGCAGGTGCTGGGGCAACAGGCGCCAGCCGTGACGGGCACGCGGTTCGAGCGGTGCGTTCAGGCGCGCGCAGGCTCCGGCCACGAAGCGCTGCACGTCGTCGGCGTCGCCCAGCACCGATCGCTGACGCTGCCACTCTGGCAGCACCTCGTCCGGCCTCAGGCGGCGCTGGGCGAAGACCGTGCGGTTGGCGCGGGCTTTCTCCAACGCGTCCTGCCAGCGCAGCTCGAGCGGCCGAAGGTCGATGGGCTCATCGCCGAAGTCGAACCGGCCCTGCTCGTAGGCGCCCTTGACGCGTTCTCGCTTGAGCAGCGCGGCCTTGATCAGCGCCTGGTTGATGCGGCCCTCGTCCTCGGGCATCGGCACCAGCACGCCGAGCTCGCGGCGGATGGCGTCCGCCTTGCGCAGGATGACGTTGAGGATGAAGCCGTCGACCGGGTTGTCCTCGCCGTAGAGCATGGTGCAGCGGACCTCGGGGGCCTTCTGGCCGAAGCGGTCCACGCGGCCTTCGCGCTGCTCGTGGCGCGTGGGGTTCCACGCGAGGTCGTAGTGCACGACCGCGGTGAAGTAGTGCTGCAGGTTGACGCCTTCGGAGAGGCAATCGGTCGCCACGAGCACGGGCCGGGGGTTGGACTCGGCGCCCAGCTCGGCCACGCGCAGCTCGCGCTCCTCGGGCGTGTATTCGCCGGTGACGGCATCGACCGAGGCGTCGGGCAGGTGCTTGCGCAGGTGCTCGGCCACGTAGTGCGCGGTGGCCACGTAGCGGCAGAACACCACGGGGCGGAAGCCCGCGTCGATCAGCCCGCGCAGATGCCGGATGAGGGTGGCGAGCTTGGGGTCACCACTGTCGCCGGCCAGCGCGCGTGCCTCGTCGATCAGCGCGGCGAGGCGTCCGGCATCTTCCAGTTGGGCAGCAGGCTCGATGTCGGTGGGCGCGAGCTCGTCGGACGTGCCGTCGAGCACGCGGTCTTCGTCGGCCAGGGCTTCGAGTTCCTCGCGCGTGCCGGCCAGTCGCGTGGTCAGCGCCTTCTCGGCTGCGGCGGGGGACGAGGCCACGCAGCGCAGCAGCGCCAGCGTGGCGTACCAGATCAGTCGGGCGGCACCGGTCTCCTGGCGCTCGGTGCGTGCGGCGAGCTCGACGCAGTAGTTCTGCACGGCATCGAAGAACGCGCCCCAGCGGCCGGTGAGCTTGTAGGTGAGCTCGGCGGTCATGCGGCGCGGGAAGATGCGGCGGTCCTCGCCGTCCTGCTGCCATTCCTCGATGTCCTTGCGGCGGCGTTGCACGAAGTGGCGCGCAAGCTGTTGCCGCAGCGGATGATCCGCGGCGGCCGCGATGCTTTGCAGGCCTGCGAACTCCGGGCGCAGCAGCGAGAGCAGGTTGTAGAAGGCGATTTCGTCACCCGAGTGCGGCGTGGCGGTGAGCAGGATCAGGTGCCGGGCATCGTCCGCCGAGAGCCGCTGCATCAGCTCGAAGCGCAACTGTCGGGTCTGGCCGGAGGCGGCGCAGGTATGCGCTTCATCGACGACGATGCACTCGGGTGCAATGGCGAGAAAGTGCTCGCGATGGCGCTCGCTCTTGATGTAGTCGAGGCTGACGACGACGACCGGGTGCTCATCGAACAGGCTCGCACCGTGCGGCAGCTCGCGTTCCAGGCGATTCACGGTGGTCGAGGTCAGCGCCACGGCGCGCAGGTTGAAACGGTCGGTCAGCTCCTGCTGCCACTGCTCGACCAGGTGCGGCGGGCACAGCACCGCGATGCGCGCGACCTCGCCGCGGTCCATCAGTTCGCGGGCGATCAGGCCAGCCTCGATGGTCTTGCCGACCCCGACGTCGTCAGCGATGAGCAGCCGCACGGTGGGCAGCTTGAGCGCCATTAGCAGCGGCACGAGCTGGTAGGCGCGCGGTTCCACGGCGATGTTGCCGAACGAGCGGAACGGGCCTGCTCCGGCGCGCAGTTTCAGACGCAATGCGTCACGCAGCAGGCGCGCGGCGTTATGCGTGCCGGGTTGCTGCGGGTCAGGCCAGGGGAAGGTGGCGGGCTCCGGGGGCTGCGGCTCCAACGCCGGAATCAAGGTAATGACGTCCTCATCCGAGCCGCCGAGCGGCCGCAGGTGCAGGCAGTCCGGGCCCGAGGCGGGCTGGACGACCCACTCACGGCCGCGGGCGCGTACCAAGACGCCGGGGAGGTACTCGGCGACGGCGGTCATGTTGCCTCGTTCGCCCTGCGGGCTGTCCCCCCAGGGGGGGGCGAGCGCCTTCGGAGCGGCCGGGCGGCGCTCACGCGCTCGCTCCAATCTTTTCGGTGCCGAACACATCCGGGTGCTGCGCGAACTGTTGCGGCCAAGTGGCCTCGTCCCCGAACACGAGGACCCGGTAGCCTCGGTCGGTCGCGTATTGGAGAAGCTCGGGCGCGGGCCGTGTCAGGAAGACGAGCACGCGGGCAGCCTTGTAATGGGCATCGGCGGTGCCCGCGCCACCGTTGAGTGACACGTAGGTCGCGTCGGGGCGGCGCAACCCTAGCCGGTTCAACGTGTCGAGCCAGCGCCCGAGTGCGCCATCAGCCGCTGGTGCCGGGACGGTCGCGTCGACTTCAGCGACGTTGGCGCCAGCCAGCGTGGTGAGTACCCGCAGCGCATCCGCGTCGAGTCGATTGATCAGATCGTGATCCGGCTGGTTGAAGTAGGACAGCAGGCACTGATAGCAGCCGGCCTCGCAGATGCGCACCTCCTCGCCGTCGACGGGGCGCTTTTCCTCCAGGTCGGCCAGTCCGTCAAAGCGCCAGACGCCGTCCTTGGGTGTGCGGAAATGCATGAGACGCAGCGCCGTGGCAGCTGCTTCGGCAAGACTGCGCCGCTCGGTGGCGAGGCGCGAGAGCACCCCGGCGCCACCTTCGGCGGCCTCATAGAACAGCAGCGCGCGGCGATCGTCCTGGTTCGGCAGGGGTTCGGCGATCAGCTCGGCTTCTTCGATCTGGAAAGTCTGTTCGATGCCGCGCCGGAGCGCGGCCAGCAGCGTGGCCATCGTCGCGGCGCTGAGCTCGCGGCTGGGGGTGAGGATCAGGATGTTCCGATGGTCCTCGACGAAGGGAACGATCCGCTGATTGGGCACCTTGTCGAGCAGGGCCTCCTCGGGCTTGTCTTCGGCCGACGCTTCGTTGGGGCTGTCCTGCTTGCTCCAGACCCCGCTGACCGGGTTGATGTAGAAGCCCAGTTGCTTCTTGTCCTTGCGCCGGCGCCAGCCGCGGTTGATGCGCCAGATGCGCGCGGCCGGCGCGTAGGTCAGCCGCGCCAGGACCTCCTCACCGTGCCTGACTTCGGCATCGGTGCGCTGAACCATGCCGTTGGGCCCGGGCAGGAAGCGGTAGGTGGTCTGCAGCTCGAAGCCCTGGCGCTGCCGTTCTTCGTCGTTGATCGAGATGCGCTCGACCGGCATCGTCTCCACCGCTTCGATGCGGTAGAGCTGCGCGACGCGGTCGTCATCGGTCAGTGGAGTACCGCAGTGCTCGCAGACGTTCGCCAGCGGTTCCGCGGCCTCGACTTCGCCGAGGTGCCCGTAGCCGCAGTGCGAACAGATTCGCGCCGAGACCGTGGCCAGCTCACTGCTGGCCGACACGTGCTCCGCGGCGCCGACGTTGAGCTTGGCGCGGATGACGCGGAACATGCGCCCTTCGTGATAGATCAGGCTGCGCGGGCCGAACTCGGACAGCGCGATGAAGCGCGGCCGGCTCACCATCGTGCCCTCGTCTTCCTTGCCGTCGGCCGTCGTGCCGCGACCTGGGATCCAGGCCATCAGCGGCAGGCGCGGGAAGTTGTACCCGGGCAGAAAGCCCTGGCTGGCGAGGTAACGGTAGGTGTAGAAATCCGAGTTCTGCGTGTTGCCGGACTTGAGCAGCACGGCGTACTGGCGGGCCGCATCGCCGTAGCGACGGCGGGCGTTGTCACGCTCGCGATTGCTGACCGCGTGGCTCTTCACGACCTGGTCGGCCAGGTCCATCTGCCGGCGCGTCGCCTCGAAGAGCTTGCGCCAGCGTTCGAGCGCGCGATCGAACGCCGTGGGAGCGCGTGATACGACCGCGTCGACGTAGCCTTCATCGAACCATGGTGCGGCTTCAGGCTGCAGCAGCGGCCGCACGCTGTCGATGACGCGCCGCGCCTGCGTGCGCGCGTGCTCGAGCGTCGTTGGCGCCGTGAATGCGGCGAGCAACTCGGGTTTCAGCGGCTTGTCGGGCTGGTCGAGCACGAGCAGCGGCGCGATGCTGGTGTCGAGTTCGTGTTCGACGTTGGAGAGCCACACGGCCTGGATGTGACTGTCGATCAGATCGCGGTTGGCCAGATCCAGCGTCGGCGCGCGCACCACGCCATGCACCATCTCCCGTGCGTGGTGGAAAAACCACTGGTCGTGCGGGCTCTGTGACGCGCAGTAGGTCAGCACCAGCGCCGCCTGGCCGGAGCGCCCGGCGCGACCGCTGCGCTGCGCGTAGTTGGCCGGTGTCGGCGGCACATTGCGCAGATAGACCGTGTTGAGCGCCGAGATGTCGACGCCGAGTTCCATCGTCGGCGAACAGAACATCACCGGCAGGCGCTCGAGCGGCGCTTCGTGGGCCGGGTCCTTCGCCCAGTCGTCCCGGTCCTTTCTCGAGAACCGGAACCGGGCTTCGAGCAGCTTTCGCTTGGCGGCATCGACCTGCGCGGTGTGCTCGTGCGCCTCGAACTCGAACAGCGGGTGGCTTGGCAGGGTGAGCAGCTCCGCCGCCGTGAGATAGAGCTTCCGAAAGAATGCGTTGGCCGATCGTTCGGACTCTTCTGCCGCTGCGTCGATCAGGCACCAGATCATCGAGGAGGCCTTGAGCCGCCAGCCGACGAGGCGGTCGTCGAGCTGCTGTTTCTGCACGTAGCCGTAGTGACTGGCAGCGTCGAGGAGCTGCTCGAGGATGTCGGCGTACTCCTGCTCCCTCCACGACCGGGCGGCGTCAGCCAGGCCGGCCTGCGCCCAGACGTCGGCGGCCTTCAGCAGGCGTACGAGGCGCGAGCGCGGACCACCCGAGACCACGTCGTCGCGCGGCTTGCCCCGATACTCCGGCCGCTTGCCGACGATGAGGTGCTTCGACGTGGACAACTGCTCGTCTGGCGCGAAGGCCCAGCGCTCGTTGAGGTAGCTGAACGCGCTGGTGCGGGCCTTGTCCTGTTCGGCGCTGTCGAGGTAGCGCGTCTCGAGGCACAGGCTGCGTCGCATCTCCTCGAATACCAGCCGTGCCAGGGCTTCGCGACCGGCCGGGCCGAGCTGCTGCAGGGCGCTATGGAGCTTCGCGAACCGGGATTCGTCGGCCGCGAAGTCGCTCAAGCCCTGGTAGTCGATCGACAGCAGGCGGAGTTGATCGAGATTGGGGTTGTTGAACCGCCACCCCTTTCGCAAGTCGCGCACTAGGCGGTATCCGAGTACGAAGCGAACGGCTCGCTGGCCCTCCTGGCGCGCGAGCCCGACGAGCTTCGGGCTCTTGAGGTATTCGACGAGCGTCGCCTCGTCGGTCCGCTCGAAGCCCAGCGCCCTGAACACCGCGTCGGTCAGGTGCTCTTCCGTCAACGCACCCCCCGAGGCCTTCAGCGCGCCCACCAGGGCCGAGCGCAATGTGAGCAGGTAGACGAAGTCGTTGAAGTGCCCGGCCTGCAGCGCCGCGTCCTGGCGGTTGTCGGAGAACCCGAGGAGCTTGCGCGGATCGGGCAGGTCTGGAGGAACATCGGCTTCGGCGAATTGCTGACGAAGCAGGCTCAGCGTCAGGATGGTGGTGGCGGACGAACGCCCTTCACCGGAAAGGCTCGAGAGTCGGTTGACGTCCCGGCCGTGGGCCTCGTGCAGAAAGCCACAGTTCAGGCAGAAGCGGAACTTGCCCGGGATGAACCAGTAGGGTTGTCCGCTTCCCGGTCGGCCGGTCGGATCGACGGGTTGCTCCTGCGGGACCGCGTTGCGGTATGCGGGCTTGATCCTTGGCTCTGGGCGCGTGAGGTCGAGCCAGTTCTCTGGCAGGTCTTCGAGCCGCCCGCCATAGCTCTGCGTCGTTCGCCGTGGCGCGAGGAAGCCCCAGGTCGGCGTGGTGCCGCCGTCTGCGTCATCGGCCGCGAGGTCATCGATCTCGCGTGGCGCGAAGTGGCCGTCCTTGCCCCGCCAGACCGGGTGGTATTCCTGCCCGCACTCACGGCAGAAGTGGGCGGCGAACAGGAGCACGCCTTCCTGCTGGCGTCCCGGCGCGAAACGTTGCGCGTCTAGCGTGATGTGCCGCGTGCCCTCGGGCTCCAGCGTGGTCATCACCTTGCCGGGACCGCTGATGAACTGATGCAGCTTGAAGGCGAATGGTGCACGTCCTTGCGGCGTGCGCAGCGCACTGGCAGCGACCAGAAAGCTCTCGAGTGTCTGGCGTGCCGTGGATGAATCGACGTCGGCATCGGCGCATAGCCTTTCAGCGGCATCGGTCAATGTGCACGGCGTCGCCCGACGCGGCTTCTCCAGGGCGGAGAGGTCGATGCCCAGCGTAAGCTCCAGCCAGACCGCAAGCGGATCGCGGCGGAAGTCATCGAATCCTCGCCACTCGTGCTTGCCGGCCGCGATCCGCGCGGCCAGCAGGGGACGGACGGCGGTCAGATCCAGAGTGTCGTCTGTGACCCGCTCGAGCGTCTCGCCGATCACGTCGTGCGCGGTGATCGGCGCGCCGAAGAGCTTGCTGGCGACCTCGGCCACGGTCCTGTTCTGGTCTTCGATCGTGCCGGTGGTGGACATCGTCGCCGAAGTGCCGATGCACAGCAGGTTCTCGGCCGACAGTCGCTCCCTGAGGCGGCGCACAAGCATGGCCACGTCGGCGCCCTGTCGGCCCCGATAGGTGTGCAGTTCATCGAGCACGAGAAACTCGAGGCCGCGACAGTTCTCCACCACGCGGCGATCGATCGGCTCGAAGCGCGTGAGGATCAACTCCAGCATCATGAAGTTGGTCAGCAGGATGTCGGGCGGCGACTGCGCGATGCGCTCGCGTTCCGAACGCTCCTCCTGGCCGGTATAGCGCGCGACCCTGAAGGGCCGATCGCCCTCCGGGTAGTCGCACAGGAACTTGTCCAGCTCCTCGAGCTGGCTGTTGGCCAGCGCGTTCATGGGGTAGATGACGATGGCCCGCGTGCGCGGCCGCGGGTCGTCGGCGCGAGCTCGCAGGATCCGGTCGATGATCGGCAAGAAGAACGAGAGGGACTTACCGGAGCCTGTTCCCGTGGTGACGACGAAGCTCTGGTCCGCCTTGGCCTTCGCCAAGGCCTCGAGCTGATGGGTATACAGCTCGATCGCGCGCGGCGTGCCCTCGGCCTTGCTGGCCTGGAACAGGCGGTCGCACTCGCCATGGAGCATTCCATCCCGCACCAGATCGGCGATGGTGCCGTTGCGGCGGTAGTTCGGGTTGATCTGGATGAGGGGCTCGGGCCAATACCGTCCGCGCGCGTACTCGGCTTCGACGACGGCCGCGATGTCCGGGGCGGCGATGCGCGTGAAGCTCCGCGAGAACGCGGCGTACTCATCGATGACGCGACGGCGGAGGTCAAAAACGCTGAGCAAGGCGGCCTCCCCTGTGTGAGCTCTTGGCGATCGACGACCGAGCCGTGGACCTGGCTTGGTTCGCGTCCGGGTCTCTGGCATCTACGCTACAGCAGGGAGGGTTGGGGGTGGTTCTGGTCATGGCGCCTGCACTTGCGGTTGCGTGGGTGCCCCCGCGGCTCCGCCCGCAAGCCCCGTGTCATTGAACAGTGCAATATAGGGCGCATAGCGGAAGCGCCGGTTCCGCGCGTAGCCGGTCATCTCGCTCAGCACACCCAGCTTCACCAGCCGGGAAACCAGGCTGTTTGCGGCGGCGTATGTGGTGCCGGTCATCCTCTGCACGTCATTCACAGCGACGATCGGGCGGTCGAATAGCGATTCGAGGACCTTGTGGCCGTTACCCGCAGCACGGCCGAGGTGCGCGGTGATCGCGGCGCGGTGCTGCTCCCGCAGCTGCAGGATGCGCCGTGCGGTCTCCGCGGCCTCACCCGCCACCTCGATCACGCCGCGCAGGAAGAACGCGAGCCACGCTTCCCAGGACCCCTGGTCGCGCACCGCCTGCAGGTGCTCGTAGTACGCCTGCCGGTGCTGCTTGAAGTAATGCGACAGATACAGGACCGGCTTGTGCAGCACGCCGCGCTCGGTGAGCAGGAACGTGATCAGCAGCCGCCCGACCCGCCCGTTGCCGTCGAGGAACGGGTGAATCGTCTCGAACTGCACGTGCGCGAGCGCGATCTTTACCAGCGGCGGCAGGTCGTCGGCGGCGTGCAGGAAAGTTTCCAGATCCCCCAGCGCCGTGGGCACCGCGTGGTGCGGCGGCGGCACGAAGGTTGCGGTGGCGAGCGTGCAGCCAGCCGGGCCGATCCAGTTCTGGCTGGTGCGCAGCTCGCCGGGCTGCAGTCTGCCGCCGCGCACGCCGCGCATGAGCTCGGCGTGGATCTCGCGGATCAGGCGTACCGACACCGGCAGCTCGGCGAGTCGCGCCAGGCCGTGGTTCATGGCGCTGACGTAGTTGATCACCTCGTCGACGTCGCGCGGCAAGGTCTGCTCGAAGAGCTGCGCCTCGGCCGCGAGCAGGTCCTGCAGGGAGCTCTGCGTGCCCTCGATCTGGCTGGAGAGCACCGCCTCCTTGCGCACGTACATGAAGACGAAGAGGTCCGGGTTCGGCAGTGTGAGCACCGAGCCGTCGAGCCGACCCAGCGCGCGGTCGGCGGCGGACAGTAGACCCTGGAGCTCCCCGCCCAGCGCCAGGGCCGGCTGCGGCGGCAGAGGGGCCGGCATGAACGCCCGGTAGCCCGTGGGCTGCGTGATGTAGCGACCTGCTCGGGTCGGGGCTTCGCTGCCAGTCGCCATCCGGATGGCTGCCTTTCGTATGGGGCTGAACTTGTTATGTGTGATAGGCAGACTTTAACAAGATCGGAAGGCGGGCGCCTTGTTCTAGTCTCCGGAAGGTTCGAGGTGGTGGTCCACCGCTGGCCCCGTCCCGGCCAGTTCAAGCGGATCATGCATCCGGCGGAGCGGCGTCCGCCCGGCGCGACCCGATCCGCGGACGCCGGCCACGCCCCTCAGCCGCGATGGAACTCGCCGATGCCCTCGACGACCGCGGTGAAGGCCAGCCGCTCGGCGTCGGTCAGGTACGGGTTCCAGGCGTCCATCAGCAGGATCACGCGCGGCTCGTCGCCCGCGTTGCGGGCCTCGTGCAGGTAGGTGTCGTCGAAGGCCCAGGCCAGGCCTTCGTGCCAGTGGCGCTCGTCGCCGGCGACGGTCAGCGTGCAGCCGGAAGGCACGATCAGCGGCAGGTGGACGACGATCCGCGCGTTGGTGACGCCGTGGTGGGGCTTGATGTGCGTGCCGGGCGCGAGGATCGAGAAGCAGATCTCCGGGGCGTGGTCGCGGATGCGCACCAGCGGCAGCGATTCGAGCAATGCGGCCGTGCGCGGCGCGCGCGCCGCGGCGGCGCCGTGGCGGACGCCGTCGCGGTAGAAGAAGAACGCGTCCCAGCGCGCGTCGGCGCCGCCGCCCAAGTAGGGATCGAGCGAGACGCCGTCGGGCGCGGCGAGGAAGGGCTCGATCCCGGCGCGCGCGGCGAGGATCGCGGTCGCCTCCCCGCGCAGCGTCGCGGTCGCGGATTCGAGCGTCGGCAGCCACGGGATCGACGCCGGGTCGAACCACGGCGGCGCCGGCAGTCCCGGGACGTGGAAGAAGCGCGGCGCCTGCCGCGGATCGGCCGGCGGATGCGCTTCGATTCCGAGCCAGTGCGCGAGGCCGGCGCGCACGCGCGCGACCGCGTCGCGCCCGAAGCGCGCCTCGAGCGGCTCGATCAGACCCATCAGCACCGGAATGCGCTGCTCGCGCACGACCGCCATCGCGTGCAGCACCTCGTCGCGCACGCCGGGCGGCGTGCTCGCCTCGTCGAGCCACTGCCCGCGGGCCTGGGCGAGGGTCAGCGCGCGGAAGTACGCGGCGACCGCCTCGCGCCGCCGCCCGGTGGCCTCGAGCACGCCGCCGAGGTGGAGCTGCGGCCCGGGCAGGCCCGGATCGAGGCGGATCGCGTCGCGCAGCGCCGCTTCGGCCTCGTCGTGGCGACCGAGGCGGGCGAGGGCGAGGCCATGGCGCCGCGCGAGCTGGGCGTCGTCCGGTGCCAGCGACCGCGCCTCGGCGAAGGCGCGCGCGGCCGCGTCCACCCGGCCCTGCGCGAGCGCGGCCTGGGCCTCGCGCACGCGGTTCGCGAGATCGGACCCGGGCGCAATCGGGGATGCCGCCCCCGTCGCCGCTCGCGCCGGCGCGACCGGCGCGACCGCCTCGACGAACAGCGAATAGTGGCCGCCCGCGTGCGCGGCCTGCGCCACCGCGCTCTGGTCGTCGACGCGCAGCGCCGGGTCCTCGCTCGCCAGGTAGCCGCTCCGGACCACGGCCTCGAAGCCGGATTCGCGCAGCAGGTGCGCAAGGGTCTCGAAGTCGTAGCCGAACTTGTGCGCCTCGAACAGGTGGGCCGGCTCGGGGCCGGCGCCGGCGTAGGCGAGGAACTGCGGCAGCAGCGGCCCGTCGCCGCGCGCGCCGGGCCAGTGCGCGGCGCGGCGCGCGAAGAAGTCGCGGTCGCCGCGGTGGTAGGCGTCGATCAGCTGCGCGACGTCGGGCACGACCAGCCGCACGCGGCCGCCGGGCGCGAGCACGCGCCGGACTTCGGCGAGGAACGGCATCACCTCGCGCGGGAAGTACAGGTGCTCGAGCAGGTGCGAGACGAACACGTGGCTCGCGGCGCCGTCCGCGAACGGCAGTCCCCACAGCACGTTCCACGCCAGCGGCGCCGGATGGAGGTCCAGGTTGACCCAGCCGGGCAGCGCGTGCCCGCCGCAGCCGACGTGGAGCCTGAGGCCCTTTGCGTCGGGCGCGATCCCGAGCCGCGCGCGCTGCGCGTCGAGCCAGGCGGGACGCGCGTCGGCCAGCCGCTGGCGCAGCGCCAGCACGTCGCCGAGCAGCGCGCGCAGCGCCGCCTCGCTGCCGCCGGCCCCGGCCAGCAGGCGCTCGGCCTCGGGGCCGTAGGCGCCGAGGTCGGCCGCGAGTTCGTAGACGGCGCGGGCGAGCGCGGCCAGGGTGGGGGAGGTCATCGCGGCGCCGTCAGAACAGCAGGTAGGTCGAAAGGATGTACTTGTCGCCGCTGCGCGGCGCGCGGCCCTCGTGCTGGAACATCCAGTACGGCGGGAAGACCACGAGGCGCCCGGCCTTCGGCGTGACCGCGAGGCCGAGATCGACGAACGCGGTCTCGCCGCCCTCGGCGACGTCGTTGAGGTACCAGAGCAGCACGAGGTAGCGGTTGGCGACCGGACCGACCGCGTCGAAATGCGGCTGGAAGCGTTCATCGCCGGTCGGGCGATAGCGCTTCACGATCCACTCGCTGGTCTTCGTCGTGCCCGGCACCGGGATCGTCAGGCCGAGCCGCTCGTTGTAGCGGGCGAGGAAGTGATGCACGGCCCCGAGCAGCGACTCGCGGAATCCGGCGTCGCAGAACGGCGTGATGTCGAGCTCGGTCCACGCGCTGTCCGCGAGCCACTCGCGCCGGTGCCGGCCGTTCGGCACCTGGCGGTCGGCCATCGCCTCGAAGCCCTGCACCAGCCGCGCGCAGACGGCCGCGGGCAGCGCGTCGTCGAACACCTGCACGAAGCGCGACAGCCGGTCGCGGGCGGCGGGCGCGGCGGGCGCCTGGGTCACGGGATTCCTCTACGATGCGGTGGCCCTCTTCCGCGCATCATAGAAAGCGTCCCCGATGCCCGCACGGCCCGCTGCAGTCGCGATCACCGATCTCGCCGGGGCCTTCGCCGCGATCGAGCGCGGCGATCGGGCCGCCGAGGCCGAGGCGGCCGCGCACGTCGCGCTGCGGTCGGCATCGGGA
>PVBP01000055.1 GCA_002995625.1 Lysobacteraceae bacterium
AACGAGCTTGCCGGCGAGCCCGACCGCGAGTGGCGCCAGATGCTCGCGCGGCAGGCGCAGCCGCAACTGGACCCCGATCGCGAGCGCGACCAGCGGCAGCAGCGCATCGGCCAGCCGCCGGAGCACCGTCGCGACCGGCGCGGGCGGATCGGTCGGCATCAGGGTCAGCGCGACGATCAGCGCGAGGAAGGGCGGGAAGCCGACGATGCGGCGCAGCACCGCCCGTGGCGTGGCGTCCCCGCCCGCGCCTGCCCGCGCCAGGATCGCGATGCCGGCGGTGGACATCAGGATGAAGGTGCCGAACTGGTCGTAGACCACCGCGTACGGCAGCGCCTCGGGGCCGAGCAGGGCACCGACCAGTGGATAGCCGAGGAACGAGGTGTTCCCGAGCGCGATGCCGAGCACCAGGAGCCACGTGGTCTCGCGCGGCCAGCCGCAGGCGCGACCGATCGCCAGCACCACCAGCGCCGAGGAGCCGCCGAGGATCCACGGCAGCACCGCCATCGCCGCGACCCCGCGATCGAGTTCGAGTCCTGGGACGTGCAGCAGGATCGAGGCCGGCAGGCACACCCCCAGCACGACCTGGTTCAGCACGGCGGGCGTCGCTTCCGGCAGGACGCCAATGCGACCGAGCCCGTTGCCGAGTGCGATGAGCCCGATGAGGAAGGCGAAGGCGGTGACGGCGTCCATCATTCAGTCGCAGGGCACGGGCACGGCCGGTGCGGCCTTCCGGCTCATCCGAGCGCCTTGTCGAGGCGTCGCGCGGCGGCGATGCCCGAACGGTACGCTCCGTGCGTGGTCCCTGGGGCGGCGGTGTCGACGTGCTCCCCGGCCAGCACGAGGCGACCGGCAATCGGTTCGGCCAGCGCCGCGCGCACGTCGCCATGGTCGCCCGGCAGGCGCCGGCTGTAGGCGCCGCGCGCGAAGGCATCGCGGCCCCAGCGGCTGACCAGGACCGCGGTCGGTTCCGGCACGGCCCCGAACATGCGCTCAAGATCCGCTCGCGCGAGCGCGGCGACCGCCGCGTCGTCCTCCGATTCGATCAGGTTGGCGCGGCGGCCCGAGGCCAGCGCGGCCAGCACCGGCGCACCCGCGGTCGGCGTGAGGTCGAACCACTCGAGCGGCCCGTCGAAGCCGGGGCCGATCTCGGCGAAGCGGGCAATGCCCTCCGGCCAGAAGCGCCGCGGAAAGCGCAGCGCGATGCGGTTCATTCGGCCCATCGTGAGCGCCGCGATCGCCTCGCGCGCGCGGCGGCCGGGCGAGGGCTCGAGCGCGATGTCGCCGGCCTCGAGCACGCCGAGCGGCACCGCCAGCACGACGCCGCGCGCCGCCAGCGTGCCCTGGGTCGTGCGCAGCTCGACGTCGTCGTCACGGACGCGGATCGCGAGCACCGGGCTCGAGCGCCGGACCTCGAGACCCTCGGCCAGCGCATCGATGAGGCCGCGATAGCCGCCGACCGGCATCACGTGCGCGCCGCGCGGGTTCTCGCCCTCGTCGATCGCACGCAGCGACAGCGCATCGAGGTCCGCGGCCCACTCGAGCGCGATCTCGCTGTGGAGCTCGAAGCGCAAGGCCTGACGCACGCGCGGGCTGGCTCGTTCGAGTTCCGGCCAGCCAAGCAGGGTCGCGACGAGCCCCGCGTCGGTGTCGGGCGGCAGGCGCCGCCGCGCCGCGTCGAAGCGTGCGAGCGCGCCGGTCCGCAGCGCGTCGACCGCGCGAAGTTCGACTGCCGTCAGCCGCTCGCTGCCCTCGAACAGCGCCCGACGGTCGAAGTCGGTCTCGTGCCAGCGCAGGCCGGCCTCGCGCGCGAGCGCGGCCAGCGGATTGCCGTCGATGCCGTGGATCCAGGCCGCGCCCATGTCGACCGGGGCGCCGGCCAGCGCGGCGGTGTGGGCGCGGCCGCCGAGGCGATCGCGCGCCTCCAGCACCCGCACGCGGCGTCCGCGACGGGTGAGTTCGCGCGCGGCGGCGAGGCCCGCAAAGCCTGCGCCGACCACGATCACATCGGGTTCGGCTGCGCGCGCGCCCGTCGCGACCAGCGGCGCGACGGCGAGCCCGGCCAGCAGCCGGCGGCGGCTCGTCATCGCGACCGCAGCGCTACTCGGCCGCGCGCGCGCCGAGGCTGGCGCGGATCTGCGCGTCGACCGCGGCGATCGCGCTCATGTTGACGACACGGCGCACGGTGGCCGACGGCGTCATCACGTGCGCGGGCTTGGCCACGCCCATCAGGATCGGCCCGATCGCCACGCCGTCGGTCATCACCCGCACCAGGTTGTAGGCGATGTTCGCGGCGTCGATGTTCGGGCAGACGAAGAGGTTGGCGCGCCCCTCGAGCCGCGAGTTCGGGAAGATGCGCTCGCGGACCGACGGATCGAGCGCGGCATCGGCGTGCATCTCGCCCTCGATCTCGAGGCCCGGCACGCGCTCGCGCACGATGCGGAGCGCCTCGGCCATCTTCTTCGCGTGGCGGTCCTCGTGGCTGCCGAAGTTCGAGTGCGAAAGCAGCGCGACCTTGGGCTTGATGCCGAAGAGCTTCAGGCGCAGCGTGGCCTGGAGCGTCGCCCGCGCGATCTCCTCGGCGTCTGGCTCGACCTGGACGTGCGTGTCGAGGAAGAAGAACACGCCCTTGTCGTTCGCGACCGCGGTCATCGCCGCCGGCGCGTGGATGCCGGGCTCGAGTTCGAGCACGCTCAGCACGTGCTTTAGCTTCGAGTGATAGCGGCCGACCACGCCGCAGATCATTGCGTCGGCCTCGCCGCGATCGACCATGATCGCGGCGATGACCGTGCTGCGCGAGCGCACGATCGCCTTGGCCATCGCCGGGGTCACGCCGCGGCGCTCGTTGCGGGCGTGGTAGTGGCGCCAGTAGTCGTTGAAGCGCGGGTCGTCGTCGATGTTGGTGAGGTCGAAATCGACTCCCGGCCGGATCCGTAGGCCCAGGCGCTGGATGCGCCGCTCGATCACGGCGGGCCGGCCGATCAGGATCGGTCGCGCGAGACCCTCGTCCACCACCGTCTGCACGGCGCGCAGCACCACCGCCTCCTCGCCCTCGGCGTAGGCGATCCGCTGCGGTGCGCTGCGGGCCCGGTCGAACACCGGCTTCATCACGAGACCGGTGCGGAACACGAACTGCGAGAGCTTCTCGCGGTAGGCGGCGACGTCGGCGAGCGGCCGCGTCGCGACCCCCGAGGCCATCGCCGCCTCGGCCACCGCCGGGGCGAGTTCGACCAGCAGGCGCGGATCGAAGGGCTTCGGGATCAGGTATTCGGCGCCGAAGGCCGGCAGTGTGCCGCCGTAGGCCGCGGCGACGACGTCGGAGGCTTCCTTGCGCGCGAGGCCGGCGATGGCCCGCACGCAGGCGAGCTTCATCGGCTCGTTGATCGTCGTCGCGCCGACGTCGAGCGCGCCGCGGAAGATGTACGGAAAGCACAGTGCATTGTTGACCTGGTTCGGGAAGTCGCTGCGCCCGGTCGCGATCACCGCGTCGGGCCGCGCGAGCCGCGCCTCGACCGGGTCGATCTCCGGCACCGGGTTCGCGAGGGCCAGGATGATCGGGCGCTCGGCCATGGCCTTGACCATCGCCGGCTTGAGCACACCACCGGCCGAGAGACCGAGGAACACGTCGGCGCCCTCGATCAGCTCGTCGAGCGTGCGCGCTTTTGTCTTGCGCGCATAGCGGCGCTTGGCCTCGTCCATTTCCTCGACTCGACCCTCGTAGACCACGCCCGCGCGGTCGTAGACGTGGATGTGTTCGGGCTTGAGGCCGAGCGCGACCAGCATGTCGAGGCAGGCGATGCCCGCGGCGCCGGCGCCCGAGGCGACGAGGCGCACCTCGTCGATGCGCTTGCCGACCACGTCGAGCGCGTTCAGCACCGCGGCGCCGACGATGATCGCGGTGCCGTGCTGGTCGTCGTGGAAGACCGGAATCCTGACCCTCTCGCGCAGCTTGCGCTCGACCTCGAAGCACTCCGGCGCCTTGATGTCCTCGAGGTTGATGCCGCCGAAGGTCGGTTCGAGGCTCGCGATGATGTCGACCAGCTTGTCGGGGTCGCGCTCGTCGATCTCGATGTCGAAGACGTCGATGCCGGCGAACTTCTGGAACAGCACTCCCTTGCCTTCCATCACCGGCTTGGCCGCGAGCGGACCGATCGCGCCCAGGCCCAGCACCGCGGTGCCGTTGGTGATGACCGCGACCAGGTTTGCGCGCGCGGTGACGGTCGAGGCCTCGGCCGGGTCGGCCACGATCGCCTCGCAGGCCGCGGCGACGCCGGGCGAATAGGCCAGCGCCAGGTCCTTCTGGGTCACCAGCGACTTGGTCGGGCTGACCTTGATCTTGCCGGGCGGATGCTGGCGGTGGTACTCGAGGGCCTGGGCCTTCAGCAGCGAATCGTCGGTCATGGGCTCGTCGCGCCGGAGGCGCGGGGCGATGGAGGGCTGGTCGAAGGGTATCAGCGGGCTTCGCAACGTCCGGGGCGGGCATCCCGGCGCTGCCACTCGCGTCATACCGGCCCCGAGCACGGCCGGGCTCCGTGGGATCGGCGCTCGCGGGCCGCGGCCCGTTCCGCTCGGCCGGCTTCGTCCAAGGCCTGTGGCCTTCGCCGGCGCCGGCGCGCTTGACGCAAAGGCATGAGGTACATATCTTTGATATGTATCAACAAGGTTCCCGAAGCGTCGAATGGCCAGCACCGCCAAACTGTTCATGACGGGTCGCAGCCAGGCCGTGCGGCTGCCCAAATCCCTCAGGTTCGAGGGCACCGAAGTCGTGGCCAAGCGCTTCGGCAATGGCGTGCTGCTGCTCCCGGTCGATGCGCCGTGGTCGTCGATGTGGGAAGCACTGTCGGAGTTCGAGCCGGCCTTCTGCATCGAGCGTGATCAACCCACTCAGGCGCCTCGGGACGACTGGTCGTGAGCATCGAGCCACGCTTCCTGCTCGACACCAACATCTGCATCTACATCATCAACCGACGGCCCCCGGCCGTTTTCGAACGTTTCGCCGGCCTCCGCGTGGGCGAAGTCGCCATCTCCAGCATCACCGGTGCGGAGCTCATGTTCGGTGTCGAGAAGAGCGGTTCCAGTCGCAATCGCGACGCGCTCGAGAAGTTCATGGCGCCGCTCGAGATCCTGCCCTTCGATGAAGCCGCGATGCGCGCCTATGGCGCCCTTCGCGCGGCACTGTCGAGAAGCGGTACTCCGATCGGCGCCCTCGACCTGTTGATCGGAGCGCATGCCCTGTCGCGCGGGCTGACGCTGGTCAGCAACAACCTCCGGGAGTTCGAGCGCCTGCCGGGACTGCGCCTCGCGAACTGGATTGCCTGACCATCACCGCGCGCATCGGAGTCGCGGGGACGGGTGCGGCGTGACGTCGATGGAAGGTGTTGCCGACTGGATCCCCTGGCAAGGAGCCCGCGCCGAATCAATCACGGCGCGCTCGATTCGGTAGCCGGGCGTTCATGGCGGGCGGAAGTTCCGGGTCGTTCAGCGCCTCCGAGGCGACCCGGACTCCTCCCGACGAAGCGCACCCGAGCGCGTCACCTGCCTCGATGGCGCCTCGACCGGGCTTTCGCGACACTTCGGGGCTGCGATCGACATCGGAACCCGACCATGGCCTTTCCCCGCACCCGCCCGCGACGGATGCGTCGCGACGACTTCTCGCGCCGCCTGATGCGCGAGCACCGCCTCGCGACCGACGATCTGATCTGGCCGGTCTTCGTGCGCGAGGGCGAGGACGTGCTCGAGCCGGTCGCGTCGATGCCCGGGGTGTTTCGGCACTCGATCGACCGGCTGGTCGCGGCCGCGCGCGAGGCGCACGCGCTCGGGATTCCCGCGGTGGCGCTGTTTCCGGTGACGCCACCGGCGGCCAAGAGCGAGGACGCGCGCGAGGCCTACAACCCCGACGGACTCGCGCAGCGCGCGGTGCGGGCCCTGAAGCGCGAGCTGCCCGCGCTCGGCGTGATCACCGACGTCGCGCTCGATCCGTTCACGACCCACGGGCTCGACGGCCTCGTCGACGCGCAGGGCCACGTGGTCAACGACGCCACGATCGATGTGCTGGTCAAGCAGGCGCTCTCGCACGCCGAGGCCGGCGCCGACATCGTCGCGCCGAGCGACATGATGGACGGGCGCATCGGGGCGATCCGCGACGCGCTCGAGGCGGCCGGCCACGTCGACACGCGGATCCTCGCCTACAGCGCCAAGTACGCGTCGAGCTACTACGGGCCCTTCCGCGACGCGGTCGGCAGCGCCGGCGCGCTCGGCAAGGGGACCAAGTACACCTTCCAGATGGACCCCGCCAATGGCGACGAGGCGCTCAACGAGGTCGCGCTCGACCTCGACGAGGGCGCCGACATGGTGATGGTCAAGCCCGGCCTGCCTTACCTCGACATCGTGCATCGGGTGAAGCGGGAGTTCGGCGTGCCGACCTTCGCCTACCAGGTCAGTGGCGAGTACGCGATGCTGAAGGCCGCTGCCGCGAACGGCTGGCTCGACGAACGCGCTTGCGCGCTGGAAGCGCTGCTGGCCTTCAAGCGCGCCGGCGCCGATGCGATCCTCACCTACTTCGCCGTCGATGCGGCGAGGTGGCTCGCCGGCCGCTGACTGCGATCGCTGATGACCTCGGCGGTCGGGCGCGGGCAGGGCCGCTGTAGCCGTCTCAACCGTCGATGATGGGCAGTCCACGGATGCGCCCGAAGGCGCGGTCGTAGGTCACCAGCGCATCCGCGCCGATGGCCAGCGCGCTCGCCACCTGAATCGCGTCGGGCAGCTTCAGCCGGTAGCGGACTCGCACGCGGGCCGCTGATTCGGCGATCTCCGGATCGACCGGCACGACCTCCCAGCCGGTCAGAATGGCGCGATAGCGTCGGGCCAGCGACTCCTCGTTCCTGCCCAAGGGTCCGGCCAGCACTTCGGCGATCGTGATCGTCGAGATCGCCAACGCGAGTTCTCCCGCGTGGTGGCGCTCGAACAGGGGCCGAAAGCGCGGAGCGAGCCGCTCGTCGCCGTCGAGCAGGTAGATGATCGGCGCACTGTCGACCAGCACGCGTGCGCCCGGCGGCAGCGCCGCTATCGATCCCATTCGTCGCGCAGGTCACCGACGGTCGTGGCTGGATCCTTGCCCCAGAGTCCGCGACCGCTGCCCTCGAGCGACAGGATCGACGCCGGCCGCCGCGAGGGCAAGGCGTCGATCGGTACCAGCGCCGCGATCGGCACACCGCGCCGCTCGATCACGGTGCTCTGCCCGCGCGCGGCGGCGTCGAGCAGCGCCGGCAGCGTCTGCCGGGCGATTTCGGCGCGGGTGGAGCGTGCGGAACGAGCTGGCTTCATACCGGAACTGTACAGACCGTACGCCGAACCCGCAAGGACTGCGACGACCGCGACGACGGACCACACCGCGATCCCGTCCCCCGCCGCGAGCCGGCGCCGGCGCGCTCGGCCAAGGGACCAAGTCCACCTTCCAGATGGACCCCGCCAACGGCAACGAAGCGCTCAACCAGGTCGCGCTCGACCTCGACGAGGGCGCCGACATCGTGATGGTCAAGCCCGGCCTGCCCTACCTCGACATCGTGCATCGGGTAAAGCGGGAGTTCGGCGTGCCGACCTTCGCCTACCAGGTCAGCGGCGAGTACGCGATGCTGAAGGCCGCCGCCGCGAACGGCTGGCTCGACGAACGCGCCTGCGCGCTGGAAGCGCTGCTGGCCTTCAAGCGCGCCGGCGCCGACGCGATCCTGACCTGCTTCGCAATCGATGCGGCGAGGTGGCTGCGGGAGCCGTAAGGCGCATGCCGTTGCACCGACCAGGCGTGGCAGACGCGTTGGCCGGCGTGGCTCCCATCAGTCTCGATGCTCGCACTGCATCCACCCGAAGGCACGGCGAACGGCACATCAGGTCAACAGTTCGACCCGAGGCTCCAGTCGAAGTGCCCTCGCGCGCCGGGCCAGCCGGCGGTCGAAGGTGCAAAACGCAGCCGCTCGGGCGCTGCGCGCAAGGTTAAGCGCATCGGCGAAGTCGAGGCCCTTCTCGAGCGCCTCCGCTGCCGTCAGAACCGCGTCCCGGTCCTCGAGAGTGATGTGCTCGATGCCCGCCAGCGCGCGCATCACCCGAGCGACATTCTTGGACGGCACTTCGTAGAACCCACGCAGGACCCACTCGAGCTCCAGCACCACGGTCACCGGTACGAACGATCGCGCCGACACGGCGGTGATCGCCGCAGGCCGTTGCGCCGCGGCCTCGGGATCGTCCGGATCGTCGACGAGGAATCGGGCCAGGATGTCGGTGTCGAGCGCCCTCACGGCTGGGGGCGCTTGCGGATGAGCAGCGCCGCCGGATCGAAATCCTCGAGGCGTCGCGGGACGCCCCGCGCCGGGGCCTTGGCCATGCCGGCCATCGCGCCCAGGTCCGACGTGGCGACCGACCGGACGACGCGCAAACGCAGCCCGTCCGGCTCCATGAACACCTCAACCCTGGCGCCGGGGCCAAGCCCGAGCCGCCGCCGGATCGCGGCGGGCAGGACGATCTGGCCTTTCGATGACCTGATTAGCCCCGATGCTCAGCTGCGGAGTGAGCATTGCGCCTGACCATTTCGCTGCGAGACGGCAAGGTCATGGCGTGTCCAGATGGCAACTTCGAGAACGAAACCCCATTCAGACCGGCCTTCGGCCGGCCCGAGCAGGGGGTCGGGCCGCCGACCCCCGGGACTCGTCCCGTCGAACGCCTCAAGGAACACCCGCCTTCGGGGCTGTACCCCCGCTCGCTCCGCGCACCGCCGCCGCGCGATCCTTCCGGGATCGCGCGGTCTTCCTCGTCGCGGCCGCGCAGTCGGGGCCGGCGCGAACTCGCACATCCTTGTGCTCGAACATGCGCGCCTTGGACCCCGCCTGCGCCGTGCCGCTCTTCGGCGGCGGTGAGCGTCGCAGGGCCGTTCAACCCGCCATCCATGGCTGGATGCCTGGGCGACCTTGCAAGGCCGGCCTGCGGCCGGCTCGATGGTGCAATCGCGAGCCCCTGCGCATCCGACCGGGCCGAGCCGTCGCCAGCGCCAGCTGAGGATGAGGGCTAATCAGGTTCGATGAAACAAGGAGCGTCGAAATCGTCGACTCCGGCATCACGGGCAGGCCTCAGTGTCTCGCAGCTTACGTCGTAAGTGAAAAAGAGGTGCCGCCATGGCACGTGTACCTCTGCCCGCCCGCGACCGCCCCGGCACTGGGAATCTCCAAACAGCCAGAACACGCCATGCGCCGGGGTCGCGGTCGGCTCGGACCGCGCCCTGCGCATGATTTTCGACACATCTGGCCTTGGCCATCGGTCAAGCCATCCCACCCTCCAACGTGGTGCTTGATTGGTCCGGTCCAATCGAATCTGCTTGACATCAGGGGCAGGGGGGGGGTAATACTCGCGTCGCTTCCAATCAACGGAGAGAAGCGACATGAATCGACTGATCCTCAACGGTGCGGTGATTGCGGCGATGGCGGTGGCCATGACCCTGCAGGCGGAGAGTGCCCTGGCCTGCCTGCCTTTCGGCGGTGGCGACACCGGGGCGCGGGGCGGCGGTGACAAGGGCGGCCAGTTGATGTCGGATGGAGCCAATGTGGCGTACTACGAGTGGTCGGAGAGCCACCAGGCGTTCGTGCTCGTGTCTCGTTGGTATGAACCAGGTGCTTCCTCGCTACCAATTGCGCCTGACGAGGTCGATGCCACGGAGATCTTTTACCCAGAGACTCTGTTCGACTGTGGTGGGACAGGATGGCAGCCGGGCGACAAGACGCTTCCAGTCGTACCAGTAACGGCAACGGTACCGAGAGCGATTCGACCCGGACTGATGAGTTTCATGGCGCGAGCGATCAATTTTGCCGCGGGCTCCGGGAGGCCAGGAGCCGTCGTGCGCCCGATCGTGCAGGTCGCGCCGCGCGAAATCGAGGCACCCGACGCACAGTGCTCCGCGGTGGATCCGACCACGCGACAACTACAGGCGCAAGCAATCATCCAGGCCGACCGACCAGGAGAGCTTTGCGCCAATTGTCGATACACGATTATCTATGCCGGCGGCGAGCGGCACGACTGGTACAGAGACTCTCTGATGGGGCCCGTATGGCCCGACGGTGACCGAGGTTGTTATTGACGATGGAAAATTCTCGCTCCACAGGATCGTCGGCCAATCGTTGGGATCGACGGGCGAACGCGCCGATCATCGGATTGGCGCTGGTCCTTCTCTTGTTTGCGCTGCTTGCTTGGCGGACTTTGATGCCCACGACGTCGGTCGACTCGGGACACGAGCGGTCGGCCAATCAAGCCCTGCCGCGCGCGAGCGATGAGCCCGCTGATCGCCAAGGCCCTCTCGAATCGCCGACGGCAGCCGGTTCCTCGAACGCGAGCAGCGACCATCGGACGGGCGCTCCGGTGCCCGGCGCATGGCTGTGGGCTGTTGAAGCGAGACATGCGCTCGCCTCAGTTGCCGCGGCCGAACCAGGGGATCCGGATGCGATTGCGTGGCACCGCGATCTGCAGGCGTATTGCCAGGCAGAGCTTCTGGCAATGAGCGATGCCGATCGCATCGATCGTCTTGCGAGAGCCAATGGTCGAATCGGGAACGTCATCCCCGACGACACGTTATCTCGTGATTTAGTGAAAGCGGCACTTGTCGAGCAGCGACGCTTCTGCGGCGCTTTGGGCCCAATTCCGTCACTCGAGGCGCTGTGGGGAAAGAACTGGCAAAGTCAAGTTCAGGGTGATAAAGCAGCACTACATTCGTGGCTTCAAGCAGGTGCGGGGGCAAGCATCGAGACGCGGCGACAAATCGTCGACTCTTTGGGCGGCGACGGCGCCGTCTGGGAAATCGCCTTGACCGGAGACAGTCTGGCCATTCGAACTGCGGCGATGGCGCTGCTCGTCGGCAGCGACACGGGTCCATTTGCGAACATCGAGCAAATCGTCGATCGTGCGTGGCGTGCCGGAACCGATCCTGATACGCACGTCGAAATCCTGCAGCACACCGCAGGAGAGGTTTTTCTATGCCGAACGCTGCCCCACTGCTCACCTGCTGGTCTCAAGTCACGCAAGTTAGTTGCCAGCGGTTATCTCGATGCGCGCGCCGGCTATGAGATCTACCTGCGCAGAAATCTCTCACCGCGTGACTGGGAGGCTGTGGAACGGTTGGTAGCCCGCATGGTCGCTGCGTCGCAACATCGCGCGAAACCGGTTGGGTAGGTCGGCCTGTTGGATCGACGCCTGCAGAACCGGTCGCCGTCTACTTCTTTTGGTCCCCGGAGTTTGAGAACTAGCTGCTAATGACTCTCCCGGTCGTCACGGCGTGGATCGGGCCGGACGGGGTCTCGCCATCAGCTTTCGGACTGACCGTAAGGGCAGCCAACCTTGGAAATATGGGCAATCGCGGACTCGCGCGGGTCACAGTTGGCCGAGCTACCGTCACAAACGGCACTCGCTGTACGGAAGACCAGGCAGCTGCCGATGCGGCGGCATGCCAAGCGATAAGGACGGTTTCGCCTATCGTTAGTGGAGGGTCCCTATGGCGCGTGCGCTTTGCGGATGGTCTGTCGCGAAACTACTTCATCAGCGACCCCTACACCTCGTACTGCGCTTTGCCAGTGGACGATAGCAGCTGCGAGTAGGTCAGCGCCAGTCGCCGATGAGCACTGAATCACGTCCATCGAAGGCAGTTTGGATCGGCATCGCGCTCGCCGTGCTGGCGCTCGCTTCCGCATTCGTGGTCTGGGGCCACAGGAACAGGGCGGCGGATAGGCCAAGCCTCGACGTGCCGAGCGAGGCAATGGTCCCGGAGCAAGCACCGGGGTCGCAGCATTGCGGGCCGGGCCCGTGCGAGTCTGTCGATGCGGAGTCGCATGGGGAGGGAAACTCGCCCGCTCATCCGATCGCTTCCGGCCCGGGTGCACCCGAAGCGACTGCGCGAGCCTCCGGCCCACTCCTCGCTCACCGCGCGACCTCATTGCGTCAGTTGATGGAGCAACTCGAAAGACTGCCGGCCAGCAGTCCGGATCGACGAGTGCTGCTGGCGAGCGCACACCGCCTCTGCAACAGTGCTCGCCGTGATCGCGTTGAGATTGCATCCGGGATGGTCAAGAGCGGGCTCGTCGGCGCGGGTCCGGAGGCGGACGCGCTCGCCGCGAGCTGGCAACAGATGACGCTTCGTTTTTGCGATTCGGAGTCCCTCGCGCGCCTCGAGGCGCTCTGGCATGCGGGCGTGCCGGAAGCACCGGCGATCGACGATGCCGCCGATGAGAAGACCCGCAGCTTCGATGAACGGTTGCGTGCGGAAGATGTGGTGGCAGCGACGATCGAGGTCCTCCGAACGACCGATAGCAACGTTGAATTCTCGAATGCCCTGCTCGACTTGGCGGAGTTGGAGCTCGGTCCTTTCGCGCCCGGCGTGCATCCCGGGCCGGTCGATCCGCATCGTCGCGTCCATATCAGTCTCGCGGCGGTCGCGTACGCCACCTGCGAATGGTCGGGCGCTTGCGGCCCCGGGACCCTCTGGGTTCTGGATCTTTGTCGGGATGCGCATTTCTGCCAGCCGAACGCCGATTTTCGGGCGATCTTCCGGCAGCAATACGGCCCGACCGACCTGAGGCGCATCGAAACCCTGAGCCAGAAGCTGCTGGCGCTGCGCGCCGGCGGTGCGGGTGGCTGACGTCGCACCGGCGGATTCGAACGGGCCTGCTCGCTTCGCGGCCCGGCCATCGTTGGCTGCACGGGCTTCGGGCGCCACGCGGAAAAAACGGTCGTCCAGTGCGTGCCTTCGTCACGAGTCCGGCGCTGGTCCCGACTGACCGCCGACGGATCGATCACCTGCCGTGATCGATCGCCGCTCGAGCCGTGCCCGCGTCGGCCAGCAAGCCGATTTCCGACAACCTCCTAAGGCATCGCCGGCAGCAGGAGCGTCGTCGTCACGCCATTCCGCGTCAGTTGCAGATTCGATCCCGAGCGGGTGACCGAGAGATCGCTCGGCCGCTCGCCGCTTCGATACGGCACGATCACGACGTCGAAGGGGCCGCTCGCGCGCAGCCGCAGGATGTACTGCCGCTCCTCGAAAGGCCGCCCGTTCGCGGCCTGGAACTCGTTGCGCTCGCGGTTCGGGGCCGACTGGTGGCCCCATTCGCCGATGTAGGCCTGGGTCGCCGTGTCGGTGCCGTCGATGTAGACGTCGAAGTCGATGCCCCACTGGCCCTGGAAGCGCAGGCGGGTCATCCCGCTCGCGAGCGTCATCGTGGGGCCGACCGAGGGACGGTTGGCCGACCCGCGGGGTGGCGTCTGCGCGCCGGACGGTGTGTCGACCGCGCCCTGGGCCATCAGCGCGAACGAAGCGATGCGAGCGGCCGCGGCGCCGCCGAAGTCGTCACGGATGCGAATCACGGTCGGCGCGCTCGCGAAGCGGTACGAGACCAGTCGTCGCCGCCAGTCGAGGCCGCCGCCCTCGAAGCGGCCATAGGCCATCGACCAATCCGTCCCCTGGCTCAGGCCGGAGGCGCCGACCGTCTGCTGTTCGCGGTTGCCGAAGCAGCTCTCCGTCGAGACCTCGGTGCTGGTCCACGGCTGCCCGAGCGCGGATTCGGGCACGACGACGTTCTGCATCCAGGCGCCCGGCATCCGCGGGTCGTAACCCGACCCGAAATGCAGCGACAGCGGCGCGCCGAGCGCATAGAGCATCAATGCGCCGAGATCGCAGTGGTAGTGGTCCCGGTACCAGGTGCCGTTGAGCAGCCAGGCGGCCGTCTCGCCGGGACTGTTCCAGCCGTTGCGCAGCACGGTCAGCACGCCCGGGAAGTTCGCGTCGCCGAGGTTCGGTTCGCGTCCGGGGAGCTGGTCGTCGATCTTGAGCACGCTGCTGCCGTAGAAGAACGAATGCGCCGCCCCGGCCTGTCGCCAGCCGCTCATCGAGCGTTCGCTCAGGGCCACGTTCGAACGTCGCAAGGCGGTGCCGAGCTGCCCCGAGAGCTCGGTGCTCATCGTGTTGCCATCGCCGAAGGAGACCGTCTTGCGGCGGCCGCCGAATCGCGCCTCCCTCGGCGTCAGCAGGTGGAGGTCGTATTCGGCGGCGCGCGCAAGGCGCGGTTCGACCACGAAGGGATCGGGACCGCCCGCCAACTGCAGTTGCTGAAGGACGTTGAGGATGGGCACCAGCGAGGCCAGGATGTAGCCGCTCGACCCGATCGATGCGCCGTGCTCGTTCAGGACCGCCGGGATGAGACCCATCACTTCGCTGCGCGCCTGCGCCGCCCGCGGCCCGAAGACCGGATGGCGATGGAGCCAGATCGCATAGGTCTGCCGGAAGCTCGCCTGCATCACCGGCATGTTCGGCGTGCCGAGATTGAGGCCGTGGCCGTCGTGGAGCGGCGTGTGGTCGTTGTCCCACAGCAGGGTTCCGTACAGCGTCGCGATGCGCTCCAGACGCCGCACGTCCTCGACGCCGAGGGCCGCGGGATCGAGGTCCGCCAGGTTGATGAGACCGTTGATGAACACCGCATCGCGGCTCATCAGGAGGCCGCCATGCCAGTAGTGGTGGTTGAAGTCGTAGATGCCGAAGCGATTGACCATCGCATCGAGCGCGGTGCGTGCGCGCTCGAAGATCGCATTCGCGAGGTTCCGCGCCGAGACGCCGCTCGAATCAGCCCACGCGCGCCAGAGGTCGATCAGCGCCGGATCGGCCGCCAGCAACTGTTGGAAGTACGGCCCGCCCGGCTGTCCGCCCGCCTCGGAGCGCAGCCTCGTGATCATCGCGTGGATCGCGCCGGCATCGAGGTAGAGCCCGGGGCTCGGGCGCGCGAACAGCGAGCCTTCGCAGTCGATCGTCGCGATCTTCTCGAGCGTGATGCCGCCGAAGAGCGACATCTGGCGCGCGATCGGCTGCGGCTCGGTCGCGGGCCGGATGTCGCCGCGCGTCGCCGCGTAGAGCCCCCACGCGAAGCGGTTGCGCGGCCAGACGCGCGCCGGCGGACGACCGCGCTCTGTGTCGATCCTCAAGGCGAGACGCTCGGCGGTGCCGGCGTCGATCAGCACGCCGCTGTACTGCGCGCCGATCGCGACCGATGCCGGACCGGCGAAGAGGCCGACCATGTTCGCACCGGCGGCGTCGGCACGGCGGTAGAACTGCCAGTACCAGCCGTTGTCGGCGATCCACGGATCCCAGCGTGGCAGGTAGCGGCCGAACGGGTTGGCCGAGGAGTGCGACAACGGCAGCGCGACGACCGCATCCTCGTTGTAGCGGTCGTGCCATGGGGGATAGGCCGAGCCATCCTCGCGCGTGCCGTGCATCGGCGCCGTCACGCTGTGGCCCTGGAAGCGCGCCTCGTTGGGTGTGAACGCGGTGCCGAACGCGAGATGGAACGACGAATCGACGTCCGAGTCGTGCTCGACCAGCAGCGAGGGCTGCCCGGCGTCGATCCGGATCGTCGTGCGGTGAAAACCGGTGCCGGCCGATACGACGCCGGAAATGCCGGAGCGGGGCACCTGGTAGGTGATGCGCACGACCACTCGCAGCGGGCCGCGCTCGAGGAACTCACGCTGTGCACCCTGGACCGGGAACGGGTTGCCCGTCTCCTTCGACAGCAACACCCGATCCTGGCCGACCGCCGCCCAGGTGCCGTTGCGCAGACGGACGGCCTGGATCGGCACGGGCGCCTGGGACGGCGTCTGGGCCAGCGTCGGGACGCGGACGCCGACGAGCCCGTTCGAGATCTCGATGACCTGCGGTCCCTCGACCACGCTGACGAGGTTCGATCCCGCTGGCGGCGACGGCGCCTGTTCCGACACCGTGAAGGAGCGCGATCCGAATGCGGCCAGCCCGCCTTCGAGGCGGACGGCAAGCCGACCATCGCTCAGCCACTGGTGGGCGACCGGCTGTCCATTCGGGCCGCGGACGTCGTAGGCGACGCCGGGCGCGGGCGGGGCGCGCAGGCGAAGGGCCACGACCTGTTCCGGATGGGCGACCCCGTAGCGCTCGGTGAGCGTGTAGGTACCGACCGGCGCCGCACTCGAGAGCTCGAAGCCGTCGGCGTGAATCAGCGACGTCGATGCGCCGCATTCCGGTGGCGGGCCGGACCACGGGGCCGTCGGGCTGCCGACGGCCGACAGCGGCTCCGGCGCCGACCCGGGCGCGGTCACTGCCGGCGCCGCGGGCGGCGTTGCGGCGATCATGAGCACCATCGTGAGGGCCACGATTCTGCGTCGGGCGATCCAACGGAAAGCCGTCTCAGGAACACACATACGAGCACCCGCGTCGTTCCGACCTCACGATGGTCAGCGAAGCGTGCCACGGCGGGGAGGGCGTCGGTGTGAGCCGCATCACGCGACGCCGATGCGTCACACGCGCACGCGCCAGCACCGAATGGACGAATCGCGCAGCGCCGAGCGGCACGCGATCGGCTGGCCGGCTCATTCGACTTCGACGTCGTGCACGGCACGAAGAGCCGACACGAGACGCATCGCTCGATGCCCCGATGGTCGGCGGCGGGTCGCGCGTCGCCGGTGCTGGCCGCGCCAGTAAGCCGACTCGATGAACGCGCCTGCGCCCTCGATGCGCGCGCGCATCGCGCTATCGTTCGAGGCGATGGGTGCGGGACATGGTCGTCGCATGCGCGGAATCCGGGCGCTGCTCGCACTCGGCGTTCTCGGCGCCTGCGCAGGCGGGGTGCGCGACGCGCAACGCGGCGTCGAGGTCCTGACCAACTCGCTGGCCGCGACCGACGTCGCAGCGGTGCACGGCGGCTACTCGGCCGCGCGCAAGGCGCTGCTCCGCGGCGGCGTCGAGCTGTACGAGCTCAAGCCTACCGGGGATCCGGAGAGCCGTCGCCTGAGCCCGCTCGGCTCGAGCGGCGCGAGCCTGCACACCAAGGCGGCGAGCGTCGATGGCGCGCACGTCTTCATCGGCTCGTTCAACCTCGATCCGCGTTCGGCCTGGCTCGACTGCGAGAAGGGCGTGATCGTCGGTAGCCCCGAGCTGGCCGCCCGGCTCGACGCGATCATCGACGAGCACATGCGGCCGAGCGCGAGCTTCCGGGTCTCGCTCTCGCCGGAGGGGCGGCTGCGCTGGACGCACGAGGCCGACGGACGCGTCGAGGAGCTCGAGCGCGAGCCGATGGCCGGTCTCGGCCGCCGCCTCATGGCCTTCCGCGCGCGCGTCCTGCCGATCCGCGGACAACTGTAGGCGGGGCTTCCGGGGCGGTGACCGCGGCACCGATCTCCGGGCGCGAAGCGGGCTCGAAGCCGAATCGGATCAAGTCCGCGCGCCGGCGGCTCCACTAAGCTCCGTCCATCTCCGATTCCGAGAGCCCCCCGATGTTCGAGCCCGACCCGATCCGGCCCGATGTCCTGCCCGAACCGGCGCGCTATGCGGTCTTCGGCCACCCGGTCGCGCACTCGAAGTCGCCGTTCATCCACCGGCGCTTCGCGGCCGACAACCACAAGGCCATCGACTACCGCGCGATCGACGCCGCGCCCGAGGACTTCGGCGTGGCGCTGGCGCGCTTCGCTGCCGACGGGGGGCGCGGCGCCAGCGTGACGCTGCCGCTCAAGGGAATCGCGGCCGGGCTGTGCCGCACGCTGGGCGAGGCCGCGCGCCGCACCGGGGCCGTCAACACGCTGACTCGTCGCGACGACGCCTGGCACGGCGACAACACCGACGGTGCCGGACTCGTGGCCGACATCGCCGAGCGTTGGCGCCTCGACCTGCGCGGCCGGCGCGTGCTGGTGCTCGGCGCCGGCGGCGCGGTCGCCGGCGTGCTCTTCGATCTGCTCGAAGCCGGTGTCGACCACGTCACGATCGTCAACCGCACGCCCGAACGCGCCGACGCGCTGGCCGACCGGGTCGCCGAACCTGCGCGCGTCTCGACCGCCTACTGGCAAGACCTCGGCACGCTCGGTGCCTTCGATTTCGTGCTGAACGGGACGTCGGCCGCGCGTCACGGCCAACGCCTGGAGCTGCCGGTCTCGATCGTCGCGCCGCGCGCGCTGGCCTACGACATGAACTACGGCGAGGCGGCGATCGACTTTCTGGCCTGGGCCAGGGCCACAGGCTTCGAGCACGTGCACGACGGTCTCGGCATGCTGGTCGAACAGGCGGCGATCGCGTTCCGCATCTGGCACGGGGTGCGGCCCGACACCGAGCCCGTCTATCGGGAACTCGTCGCGGGCGGCGGTTGAACGCGAACGTCGCCGGACGCCGGCGATGACCGCGCCCGTCGCGTTCGCATGCCGGATCGGCTGCGGCGCGTGCTGCATCGCGCCGTCGATCAGTTCCCCGATCCCCGGCATGCCGGACGGCAAGCCGGCGGGCGTCCGCTGCGTGCAACTGACCGACGACCACCGCTGCGCGCTCTTCGGACGCCCCGAACGCCCGGCGGTCTGCGCGAGCTTCCGCGCGATGCCCGACATGTGCGGAGCGACGCGCGAGGAGGCACTGGCGATGCTCGCCGAGCTCGAATCCTCTGATCGAGCGGCGACGAACGCAGCGCCGGTCCGCGGTCGAGCCGCGGGGCCGGCACCGTTGGCACGGCATCCGGTGGCGCCGAGACTGGCGCTAGGCGATTCGAGCCGGGGCACCCGAGGCCGGTCCGGGCGGTCGAAGGGTTCCTCGTCTCAGGCGTCGCCGAGCACGGGCTCGAGGCCGAAGAAGCGGATCGCGTTCCGCGTCGTCGTCTCCGCCAGTGCGGACGGATCCTCGCCGCGCGCGGCGGCGATCGCGCGCACGATGTGCGGCAGGAACCTGGGCTCGTTGCGACGGTGCGACGGTTTGGGGACGAGGTCGCGCGGCATCAGGTAGGGCGCGTCGGTCTCGACCAGCAGGCGGTCGGCCGGGATCAGGCGCACGAGCTCCTTGAGATGCGTGCCGCGCCGCTCGTCGCAGATCCACCCGGTGATGCCGATGTGGCAGTCGAGGTCGAGGTACTCGACGAGTTCGTCGCGCGTCCCGGTGAAGCAGTGCACGCAGGCCGGCCCGAGCCGGTCGCGCAGCGGCTTCAGGATCGCGACGAAATCCCGGTGCGCATCGCGTTGGTGCAGGAACAGGGGCTTTCCGGTCGCGAGACCCAATCCGAGCTGGCGCTCGAAGGCGAACTGCTGGGCCGCGCGCGGCGCGAGGTCGCGGTAGTAGTCGAGGCCCGTCTCTCCGACCGCGCGCACCAGCGGGTCCGCGAGCAGGGCGGCGAACACGGCCTCGGTGTCGGCGTCGTAGTCGGCGGCGTGGTGCGGATGCAGCCCCGCGGTCGCCGACAGCAGGGACGGGTGGGCCGCCGCGAGCGCACGTGCGTCGATCGAGCCCTGGCGGCTCGCGCCGGTCACGACGAGGTGCACGATGCCGGCCCCGCGCGCATGCGCCAGCACCGCGTCGAGATCGTGGCGGAAGGATTCGTGCGTCAGGTTGGCGCCGATGTCGATGAGACGCATGGGCTCGCTCGATGGAGGGGCGCGGATGATGCCGGG
>PVBP01000056.1 GCA_002995625.1 Lysobacteraceae bacterium
CCGCGCTCCTCGCACGCCCGGTGCCGCGCCATCGCGACCTGCGGTCGCTCCTACGGATGCATCGTTTTTCCGTCGCAGGAGCGAGCGCAGCTCGCGATGTTCGGGGGATCCGTTCTCCTAGCACGCCCGGTGCCGCGCCATCGCGACCTGCGGTCGCTCCTACGGATGAATCGGTTTTCCGTCGTAGGAGCCAGCGCAGCTCGCGATCGCCGGCGGTCGCGACCTTCGGTCGCTCCTACGGATGCATTGGTTTTCCGTCGTAGGAGCGAGCGCAGCTCGCGATCAATCGTCAAGTCGGGCCTCGTCCGGCACGCGCCGCCCCGCGCGCGTGGCGCGCCTCGAGCACGCGGACGACGTCGGCGATCCCGAGCCCGCGCGCGCGCAGCAGCACGAGCAGGTGGAACACGAGGTCGGCCGCCTCGCCGAGCAGCGCCTCGTCGGTCTCGAAGGCCGCCAGCGCGGTCTCGACGCCCTCCTCGCCGACCTTCTGCGCGATGCGCCGCACGCCCGCGTCGAAGAGCTTCGTCGTATAGCTGCCGGCCGGGCGCTCGGCCGCGCGGGCCGCGACCAGCGCGTCGAGCTCGGCCAGGAAACCGACGCCCGGCCGCGGTTGCCCGGTGAAGCCGAGCTCGCCCCCGTCATCGAAGCAGGACGCGGTCCCGCGATGGCAGGTCGGGCCGACCGGCTCGGCCAGCACCAGCAGCGCGTCGGCGTCGCAGTCGAGGTCGATGCGGCGGACCCGCAGCACGTGCCCGCTCGACTCGCCCTTGGTCCACAGCCGACCCTTGCTGCGCGACCAGAAGGTCATCGCGCCGCTTTCGAGCGTGCGCGCCAGCGCTTCGCGATCGACCCAGCCCAGCATCAGCACGGCGCCGGACGCGGCGTGCTGGACCACGGCCGGCACGAGCCCGCCGCCCTTGGCCCAGTCGAGCCGGTCGAGGTCGGCCGCGGTCGTGATCGTCGTCATCGGCGCACCTCGATGCCTTCGCCGGCGAGATAGGACTTGAGCTCGGGGATCGCGATCGCGCCCGAGTGGAACACGCTCGCGGCCAGCGCGCCGTCGACGTCGGCCTCCCGGAACACCGCCGCGAAGTGCTCGGCCGCGCCGGCGCCGCCCGAGGCGATCAGCGGCACGCGGAGCACCGCGCGCGCGGCGCGCAGCTGCTCGAGATCGTAGCCGCGGCGGACGCCGTCGCTGCCCATGCAGTTCAGCACGATCTCCCCGGCGCCGCGGCGCTCGGCCTCGGCGAGCCAGTCGAGCGTCCGCCGCGCGGCATCGCGCATCCGGTTCGGGTCGCCGGTGTACTGGCGCACGCGCCACTCGCCATCGACCCACTCGCTGTCGACGCCGACGACGATGCACTGCACGCCGAACTCGGCCGCGAGCGCGTCGATCAGGTCCGGCCGCTCGAGCGCCGGCGAGTTGACCGAGATCTTGTCGGCGCCGGCCTCGAGCGTGCGACGCGCCTGCTCGACGCCGCGGATACCACCGGCGACGCAGAACGGGATGTCGAGGAGCCGCCCGAGCCGCTCGACCCACGCGAGGTCCGCGCTGCGGCCTTCGGGGCTCGCGGTGATGTCGTAGAACACCAGTTCGTCGGCGCCCTCGTCGCGATAGCGCAGCGCGAGGTCCTCGATCGCGCCCATCACGACGTGGTCGCGGAAGCGCACGCCCTTGACCACCTGGCCGTCGCGCACGTCGAGGCACGGGATGATGCGGCGGGTCAGCATCGGAGCAGTTCCTCGAGACCGACGTGCCCGTCGAGCAGGGCCTTGCCGACGATCGCGCCGGCGCAGCCGGCCTCGCGCGCGGCCACGACGTCGGACACATCGCGGATCCCGCCCGAGGCCTGGATCGCGAGCGCCGGCCAGCGTGCGGCCAGCGCGCGATAGAGCGGAACGCTCGGACCCGACAGCATCCCGTCGCGGGCGATGTCGGTGACGAGCACGTGCCGGATCGCGGCGAGCCCGGCGTAGCGCGCGATCAGCGCGTCGAGCTCGACCCCGGAATCCTCGGTCCAGCCCGCCACCGGCAGCCGCCAGCGCCCCTCGGCGTCGGCCCGGGTATCGAGCGCGACGCAGATCCGCTCGGCGCCGAAGCGCCCGACCCAGCCGGCCACGCGCTCGGGCTCCCGCACCGCGAGCGAGCCGATCACGACGCGGGCGACGCCCGCCGCGAGCAGCGCCTCGACGTCGGACTCGGCGCGCACGCCACCGCCGGCCTGAACCGAAAGCCCGGTGTCCCGGGCGATCGCCGCGATCGTCCCGCGGTGGCGCATCGCGCCGTCGCGCGCGGCGTCGAGGTCGACGACGTGGATCCACGTCGCGCCGGCCTCGCGATGGCGACGGGCGACGTCGAGGGGATCGTCGGCATAGCGCGTCTCGGCCGCGTAGTCGCCCTGGCGCAGCCGGACCACGCGACCGTCGCGCAGGTCGATCGCGGGATAGACGATCACGGCGCACCCACGAAGTTGCGCAGCAGGCGCGCGCCGACCGCGGCCGACCGCTCCGGGTGGAACTGCGCGCCGACGAAGTTGCGCGCGCGCACGACCGCGCTGAACGGCTGGCCATGGCTGCACGCGGCGATCGTCCACGGGCCGACCGGCGCCGCGTAGGAGTGGACGAAGTAGGCGTAGGCCGGCTCCGGGAAGCCCGCGAGCAGAGGATCGTCGGCAACCGGGTCGAGCCGGTTCCAGCCCATGTGCGGGATGCGCAGGCCCGGCAGCGCGCGCAGCCGCTCGACCGGCGCGTCGATCACGCCGAGGCACGCGACGTCGTCCTCGGCGCTCGACCGGAACAGCAGCTGCATGCCGAGGCAGATCCCGAGCACCGGCACGGTCAGGCGCGGCACGACCTCGGCGAATCCGCTCGCGACGAGGCGCGCCATCGCCGGTCGCGCCGAGCCGACGCCGGGCAGCACGACGTGGCTCGCGCCCTCGAGCTCCACCGGGACCCGCGCGACCCGCACCGGCAGGTCGGCGCGCGCGAAGGCCGCGAGCACGGAGCCGAGGTTCGCGACCCCGCTGTCGATCACGGCGACGTCGGTCACAGCACGCCCTTGGTGCTCGGCAGCTCGGCGCCCTCGCGCCGGATCGCCATCCGGAGCGCGCGCGCGGTCGCCTTGAAGCAGGCCTCGACCATGTGGTGCGCGTTGTCGCCGGCGACGCGCAGGTGCAGATTGGCGCCGAGCGCGTCGGACAGCGAGCGGAAGAAGTGCGGCACGAGCTCGGTCGGCAGGTCGCCGACGCGCTCGCGCGGGAACGCGCCTTCGAACACCAGCCACGGCCGGCCCGAGAGGTCGATCAGCGCCTCGGCGCGGGTCTCGTCCATCGGCAGCACGAAGCCGTAGCGCGCGATGCCGCGCTTGTCGCCGAGCGCCTGCCTGAGCGCCTCGCCGAGCGCCAGCGCCGAATCCTCGACCGTGTGGTGCTCGTCGACGTGGAGGTCCCCCTCGCAGCGCAGCGCGAGCCGGAAGCCGCCGTGCCGGCCGATCTGCTCGAGCATGTGGTCGAAGAAGCCGAGGCCGGTCGAGATCTCGGCGGCCGCCTCGCGGTCGAGATCGACCTCGACCCGGATCCGGGTTTCCTTCGTCACGCGCTCGACCACCGCGGTGCGCGGCGCGCGCGCCAGCGCGTGCGCGATGCCCGGCCAGTCCCAGTGCCCCGGACCGAGCCGGAATCCGCGCACGCCGAGGTTGGCCGCGAGCTCGAGGTCGGTCTCGCGGTCGCCGATCACGGCGCTCGCCGCGAAGTCGAGCTCGCCCGAGCGCAGGTAGTCGAGCAGCATGCCGATGCCGGGCTTGCGCGTCGGCGCGTTCTCGTGCGCGAAGTGCGGATCGATGTGGATCGCCGAGAAGCGGATGCCCTGCGAGCCGAGGATCTGGAGCAGCAACTGCTGCGGCGGCTCGAAGCGCTCGCGCGGGAACGACGGCGTGCCGAGCCCGTCCTGGTTCGAGACCATCACGAACTCGTAGCCGGCGTCGCGCAGCTCGATCAGCGCCGGGATCACATGCTCGACCAGCGCGAACTTCTCGAGGCTGTCGATCTGCTCGTCGGGCGGCTCGTGGATCAGCGTGCCGTCGCGATCGAGAAACAGGATCCTGCGCAGGCGCTTCGTCATGCCGCCGCCCTCGCCTGCTCGGCCAGCGCCGCGAGGACGCGGTCGTTCTCATCGGGCGTCCCGATCGTGATCCGCAGGCAGCCGGCCAGGCTCGCGTGGCGCGAGACATCGCGGACCACGATGCCGCGCGCGAGCAGCGTCGCGTACGTGCGAGGCGCGTCGTCGAGGCGCACGGTCAGGAAGTTCGCCTGCGAGGGCAGCACCTCGCGCACGCCCGGGATCGTCGCCAGCGCCCCGGCCATGCGCCTCCGCTCGGCCCGTACGAGCGCGATGCGCGAGGCGGTGACCGCGAGCGTGGCCGGCGCCAGCGCCGCTTCGGCCGCCGCGACGCTCGGTGTCGGCAGCGGGTACGGCGCCATCAGCCGCCTGAGCAGCGCGATCACGTCGGCGTCGGCGACGACGCCACCGACGCGCGCGCCGGCGAGCGCGTGGGCCTTCGACAGCGTGCGCAGCACTGCGAGGTTGCCCGGCCTCGCGGCCGCGGGCGCGAGGCTTTCGGCGTCGCCGAACTCGGCATAGGCCTCGTCGACGACGACCAGCGCCCGGCCGTCGAGCCGGCGCGCGAGGTCCAGGATCGCATTCCGTGGCACCGCCGTCCCGGTCGGATTGTTCGGCGTGCACACCCAGACCAGCTTGGTCGAGTCGTCGATCGCGGACTGGATCCCGTCGAGCGGCCACGCGTAGCCGTTCGCGGCGTCGAGCGGCATCTCGACGACGCGCGCGCCCTGGATCGAGGCCGAGACCTGGTACATCCCGAAGGTCGGCGGACTCGTGACGACGGCATCGACGCCGGCCCGGCAGAACGCGCGGGTCAGGAGATCGATCGCCTCGTCGCTGCCGCGGCCGATCAGCAGGTTCTCGGCCGGCACGCCGAGCCACTCGGCGAACCGACCCCGCAGGCCGGCCGGCTGCGGATCCGGATACCGGTTCAGGTCCATGCCGGCGTCGACCGGCGAGGGCCACGGGGACTCGTTGGCGTTGAGCCACAGCGCGCCGCCGGTCGCCTCCATCCGCGCCGACGAGTAGCCGGCGAGCGCGAGCAGGTCCGGGCGGGCGCGGGACAGGATCGAGCCGCTCACGCCGCACCCCCGGCGAGCGCCTCGAGCCGGATCGAGACCGCGCGCTCGTGCGCGACGAGGCCCTCCGCGCGCGCCATCGCCATGGCGTCCGGACCGACCGCGCGCAGGCCCTCGGCGCTCGCCTCCTGCACCGTGATCGTCTTCTGGAAGCTGGCCAGCGACAGGCCCGACCACGCCCGCGCGTGGCCATGGGTCGGCAGCACGTGGTTGGTGCCGGAGGTGTAGTCGCCGAGCGACTCGGGCGTCAGCGCGCCGAGGAACACCGAGCCCGCGTTGCGGACCTGCGGCAGCCAGCGGCGCGGTTCGGCGACCGCGAGGATCAGGTGCTCGGGCGCGTAGTCGTTCGAGATCGCGAGCGCCTCGTCGATCGATCCGACCAGGATCGCGCGGCTCTCCGCGAGCGCCTCGGACGCGACTTCGCGCCGCGGCAGCACCGCGAGTTGCCGATCGATCTCGGCCAGCACGGCATCGATCAGCGCGGCGCTGTCCGACAGCAACACGACCTGCGAGTCGCGGCCGTGCTCCGCCTGCGAGAGCAGGTCGGCCGCGACGAAGGCCGGATTCGCGCCCGCGTCCGCGACGACGAGCACCTCCGAGGGACCGGCCGGCATGTCGATCGCCGCGCCCGCAGGATCGAGCGCGACCTGCTGCTTGGCCTCGGTGACCCAGGCGTTGCCGGGGCCGAACAGCTTGTCGCACTTGGGAACCGACTCGGTGCCATAGGCCATCGCGGCGATCGCCTGCACCCCGCCGATCGCGTGCACCCGCGTGATGCCGCAACGGCGCGCCGCATACAGCACGGCCGGATCGCAGCGGCCGTCCGGGCGCGGCGGCGTGCACAGCACGACCTCCTCGCAGCCGGCCAGCTCGGCCGGCACGCCGAGCATCAGCGCCGTCGATGGGAGCGGCGCGGTGCCGGCCGGCACGTACAGGCCGACCCGTGACACCGGCACCACGAGCCGCGCGCAGCGCAGACCGGGCGCGGTCTCGACCTCGACCAGCGCCGCGCGCTGCGCCTCGTGGAAGCGGCGGATGCGCTCGCGCGAGGCGTCGATCGCGGCCTTGAGGTCCGCGTCGAGCATCGCCTCGGCTTCGTCGAAGGCCTCCGGCGGCACGCGGCTGTCGCCGAGCTCGACGCCGTCGAAGCGGCGGGTCAGTGCGCGCACCGCGACGTCGCCGTCGGCGCGGACGATCGCGATCAGCCGCGACACCTCGGCCGCGCGCTCGCGGTCGGCCAGCGGACGCGGGCGCGCCAGCGCATCGGCGCGCGCGCCGGCATCGAGTGCATTCCAGTCGAGCCGCTTCATGCCAGCATCTTCTCCACCGGCAGCACGAGCAGCGAGCTCGCGCCGGCCTGCTTGAGTTCCTCGAGTCGCTGCCAGGTCACCGCCCCGACCACCAGCGCCTGAAGCTGGACCGCGTCGTCGCCTCCGCCGAGCGGGCTCACGCTCGGGCGCGCGGTCGGCGGCAGCAGCGCCGTGATCGCCGGGATGCTCGCCCGCGGCGCGTGCAGCATCACGAGCTTGGCGTCCTTGACCGCGAGGACGCCGTCAAGGCGCCGCAGCAGCAGGTCGCGCAGCTCGCCGCGTTCCCCGGTCAGCGGGCGCGTGGTCGAGGCCAGGATCGCCTCGGTCTCGAACACGCGCTCGACCTCGCGCAACTGGTTTGCCGCCAGCGTGCCGCCGGTCGAGACCAGGTCGCAGATCAGGTCCGCGGTGCCGAGCTTGGGCGCGATCTCGACCGACCCGTTCAGCACCACGATCCGCGCCGCGACGCCGTGCCGCTCGAGGAACGCCGCGAGCAGCCGCGGGTAGCTGGTCGCGATGCGCAGGCCGGCGAGGTCCGCCGGGCCCGCGTAGGGCATGTCCTGCGGCACCGCGATCGACAGCCGGCAACCGCCGAACCCGAGCGCCCGCACTTCCTCGGCGGCGGGCTCGCGACCGGCGGCCACCAGCTCGCCGGCCTGCTCCGCGAACACGTTGCGGCCGACGATGCCGAGGTCGCAGACGCCCTCGGCGATCATGCCGGGGATGTCGTCGTCACGGACCAGCAGCAGGTCGACCGGCAGGGTCTCGCCGTAGCAGAACAGCTTGTCGCGGCTCTGGCGGAAGCTGAGGCCACACTGTTCCAGCAGGCGGATCGACGGCTCGGAGAGCCGGCCGCTCTTCTGGACCGCGATGCGGAGTCGGTCGCGTTCGGTCACGCCCCGTTCCCCCGTCTGGCGGCGCTCCGCGCGGCGGACCGGCGCGCCGTCCGCCGCGGCCCGAGCACGCGTGCCGCGGCGAGACCGTAGCCGCCGCTGCCGCCCTCGAGGCACCGCGCCACCCGCCCGATCGTCGTCACCGACACCCCGGTATGGTCGTGGATCTCCCGGTACGGCGTGCCCCGGAGCAGCCAGGGCACCACGCGCCAGCGGTCCGCCATCGCCTCGATCTCGGCCGGCGTACAGAGGTCCTCGAGGAAGGCGTGGACCTCGGCCGGGGTCTCGAGCGTCGCGAAGGCCCTGGCCAGGGCCCGGATCGGATCGAGCCCGTCGTCGGGCTCGACGCTGCGGCGTTTCATCGGCGTTCCTCGCGCGCATGGGAGGGACCGCCGCAGGTTCCGCGGCGGCGAGCGTGCGTGATTGTATTAGCGCATTAGTACGCTGGCAAGCGGCGCGGGAGCGAAGGCCGAAGGCCCGCTGGTACCGGACGGTCGCGCGGGTCGCGTCCGGTTGAGGGGCGACGCGCGCGTGGCGGTGCCGCCGGGCGCCGCCACGTGCCGCGGCCGATGCCTACCAGTGCACCCCGCGCATGATCGCCGCGAACGCCATCTGCTCGTTCGAGATCCGCGCCTCGCCGGCGTCGCGCTCGCCCTTGGCCGCGGCCGAGTCCGGGAACAGGTGGAAGGCGGTGTTCATGATCAGCTCGTAGGCCTTCGGCGCCAGCGCGTTCAGCGTCGCCGCGAAGATTCCGAGCCGGGTGGCGACGCGGCTCGGGCGCTCGATGATCGCCTTGACCACGAGGTCCGCGGCCTCCTCGGGCGACAGCACCGGAACGTTGTCGTACAGCTTGGTCGGGCCGATCATCTTGGTCCGCACCAGCGGCATGTTGATCGTCGTGAACGCGATGTTGTTGTCCGAGAACTCCGACTGGGCGCAGCGCGAGAAGGCGTCGAGCGCCGCCTTCGACGCGACGTAGGCCGAGAAGCGCGGCGAGTTCGCGAGCACGCCGATCGACGAGATGTTGATCACGTGGCCGCGCCGCTTCTCGGTCATCGACGGCAGCAGGCCCAGCGTCAGGCGCAGCGCGCCGAAGTAGTTGAGCTGCATCGTCCGCTCGAAGTCGTGGAAGCGGTCGTAGGACAGCGCGATCGAGCGCCGGATCGATCGGCCGGCATTGTTGACCAGGATGTCGACGCCGCCGTGTTCCTGCAGGACCTGGGCGACGAGGCCGTCGATCGCCTCCATGCTGGTGAGGTCGCACTGGTAGGTGTGGCAGGTGCCGCCGAGCTTCTCGATCGCGGCCCTGGTCGCGGCCAGTTCCTCGGGCTTGCGCGCGACGACCAGCGTGATCGCGCCAGCCTCCGCGATCTTGAGCGCGGTCGCGAGCCCGATGCCCGCAGTGCCGCCGGTGACCATCACGACCCGACCCCTGACCTTGCCGGCCAGCGAGCGATCGACGAACAGGTCCGGATCGAGGTGGCGCGCCCAGTAGTCCCACAGCCGCCACGCGTAGTCCTCGAGCTTCGGAAGCCGGATCCGGCTGCCGCGCAGCGCGCGCTCGGTCTCACGGCTGTCGAAGCGGGTCGGATAGTTCATGTACTTCAGCACCTGGCGGGGAATGCCGAAGTCCTTCAGCATCATCCCGGTGAAGCGCCTGACCGGCGGCAACGTGGTCACCGCGTGCCGGATCATCGGCGGGATCACCGCGAACATCCGGGTGTCGATCCGCATCGTCATCTCGGGTGCGTTCGCCGCGCGGCAGAACACGTTCAGGACCTCGCCGACCCGCATCGGGTTCGGATCGGTCAGGTGGAAGCAATGACGGTCCAGCCCCGGCTTGTGGGCGAGGAAGTCCATCGCGTCGGCGACCCAGTCGACCGGGACGATGTTGATCCGGCTGCCCTCGATGCCGATTGTCGGCATCCATTGCGGCAACAGCGAACGCATCCGCTTGATCAGCGTGAAGAAGTAGTAGGGCCCGTCGATCTTGTCGATCTCGCCGGTCTTCGAGTGGCCGATCACGATGCCGGGCCGGTAGATCCGGTAGGGACGGCGGCATTCGTTGCGGACGATGCCCTCGGAATCGTGCTTGGTGCGGAAGTACGGATCGTCGAGTTCCTCGGCCTCCTCGAACATGTCCTCCTTGAACACGCCCGGATAGAGCCCCGCCGCGGCGATCGAGCTGACGTGGTGGAAGCACCCGGCCTTCATCGCCTCGGCGGCCTGGACCGCGTGGCGGGTGCCGTCGATGTTCGCCGCGATCTGGCTCTCCTCGTCCGCGGTCAGGTCGTAGATCGCCGCGAGGTGGAAGAAGTGCCGGACCTTGCCGGTGAGCGCCTTCATCGCGGTCGGGGTGATGCCGAGCCGCGGCCGGGTCAGGTCCCCGGTCACCGCGACCAACCGCCCGGCCGGGGCGTTCAGGCGTTCGACCAGGGCATCGAACTTGTCCATCGAGCCCTTGCGGACCAGCACGTGGATCTTGCCCGGGCGCTTCAGCAGGCGTTCGATCAGGTGACGTCCGATGAAGCCGGTGCCGCCGGTGACGAAGTAGCTCATGTCCCCTCCCTGTGGGATGTCGCGCGGCCCGGTGGACCGCCGCGGATGCCTCGACCGACCCGTTTCGGCCGTCGCGGCCAAAGATAGCCCGCGGCGGCGGCTGGCGGCAAAGCCCGGCCGTTCGCGGTCCGACGCCCGGCGGCGCCACGTCCCTGCGCGACCGTTTGACCCGGTTTTTCGGCGCGTGCTATCAACGGCGCTCGCGCGGCGGCCCGGGGAGAAGCACGATGGCGACCAAGAAGACGGCGACGAGCCAGCCGGCCACCAAAGCGGCCGGGGACAAGGGGGCGGGAGACCTCGACAGGCAGTTCGAGGCCGCGGCCAAGGCCGCGCTGAAGGCCAAGGAGGACCCCGGCAACGAGATGAAGCTCCGGCTCTACGCGCTCTACAAGCAGGCCACCGAGGGCGACGTCAGCGGTCCGCGGCCCGGCATGTTCGACTTCGTCGGCGCGGCCAAGTACGACGCGTGGGCCAAGCTCAAGGGCACCGGCCAGGACGACGCCAAGAGGAAGTACATCGAGCTCGTCAAGCGCCTGACCTGACGAGTGGCCACAGGCCGGAGGGCGACCCGGATGGCACCGAAGACCCGCGAGCGGATCCTCGACGTCTCGCTCGCGATGTTCAACGAGCGCGGCGAGCCGAACGTCACGACCAACCACATCGCCGACGAGCTCGAGATCAGTCCGGGGAACCTGTACTACCACTTCCGCAACAAGGACGACATCGTCGAGCACCTGTTCGCGCGCTACGAGGACCGCATCGACAAGGTCCTCGTCGTCCCGGACGAGCGGCTGCCGACCCTCGAGGACATCTGGCTCCAGCTCCACGCCGCGTTCGACGTGATGTGGGAGTACCGGTTCATCTACCGGGACCTGGTCGACCTGACGCAGCGCAACCGCAAGCTGCGGATGCACTTCACGCGGATCCTGAAGCGCGCCACCGAGAGCGCGGTCCAGATCCTGCAGGGGCTGGTGCGAGCCGAGATCATGCGCGCCAGCCGCGCCGAGATCGAGGCGACCGCGACCAACGTGATGCTGGTCGCCACCTTCTGGCTCAACTTCAACACCGTCCGCGGCAGCGGCGTCGAGAAGCACCCCGAGGACCTGACCGAGGGCATCGTGCAGGCGATGATGCTGATCGCGCCATTCCTGCGCGACGCCGAGCGGCTGCACATCCACACGCTGGCCCAGGCCTACCGGCGCTGAGCCGGCACCGGTGACCCGGTCTCACGGCCGGCGTCGACCGCGCCCGACCTCGAGTTTCGGTGCCCGGAAAAGCAGAAGGGGCGCCGGCATCCCGCCGGCACCCCTTCCGCTGGTGAGTATCCGCCCCGCGATCGCGGGGCGCGGCATCGTTCAGGCGCGCTTCGCGGCCGGCTTGCGGCGCGCGGCGGGACGCCGGCGCGCGCCGGCCTTCGCGTTGCGGGCCTTGACCTTGCTGCCGAGCGAGCCGACGCGCGCGGTCAGGTCCGCGACGTCCTGGCGGTTCGGGACGCCGATGCGGCCCAGCACGTCGGTCAGGCGCTCGCCGACGCCGTTCTGGATGTCGCCGGCGACCTGCGCGACCTGGCGGACCAGCGGATCGACGAAACCCTTGACCTGACGGCTGGCCTGATCGACCTGGCGCCGGACATCCTTGGCGAGCCCGTTGCGGAACCGTTCGCCACGGGCCTGGATCGCCTGGCCTTCCTCGACCAGCGCGGTCACGATCTTCTCGCCCTGCTTGCGGGCGAGGCTGACCGCGCCAAGGCTCGCGAGCCAGAGGTTGCGGGGGATCGGCGTGGTCGCCGTGGGGCGGCGGGAAGTGACGGTCTTGCGGGTCATCACGTGTCTCCTCTTGGCACTGCGCCCGTAGCGGCGCTTCGAATGCGAAGGTGACGCGCGCGCGTAGAGCATTCACACGATCGGCCCGCGACCTCGGGCCCGTCCGAACCCGCGCCCCGGCCCTGCCCCGCGCCGGTCGCGCCGCAGCGCGTCTTGCCCGCGGGCATCCCATGTCCGATGCTCGCGAACTTTCCAGCGCAGGTCCGACGACATGGCCAAGGCGAAGTGGGCGCCCTTCCCGTATCCGGACAAGGGCTTCGACTATCCGGGCGACGCGCTCCGCAAGGCGTGGCCGAAGCTCCATGCCGGCGACGCCGAACCGTATCCGGACGAGGCGCGGGTGGCCGCCCTGTTGAAGGCAAGCCCGAAGCTCGGCAAGGCCGCGCAGGCCGCGGCCATCGCCACGCAGCTCGCCGACGCCTGGCGCGCGTTTCATCGTGGCGACTTCGAGGGCGCGCATGCGGCGGGGCTCGCCCTCGGGCCGCTCGGCGCCGCGGTCGCGTGCAAGGCCATGGGCATCCACGCGACCTATCTCGTCGAGGACGACAGGACGAAGCTGGCCCGCTTCGAAGCCGTGGCGAAACTGGCCGAACAGGCGATCGAGGCCTTGCCGAAGGAGGCCAACGCGCACTACTTCCGCGCCTTCGGCTGGGGCCGGTACAGCCAGCTGATCTCGGTCACCAAGGCCTTGTCGCAGGGAATCGCCGGCAAGGTCCGGGAGAGCCTCGAGCAGACGCTGAAGCTCGCGCCGAAGCACGCCGAGGCGCACCTCGCGCTGGCCGTCTACCACGCCGAGATCGTGGCCAAGGTCGGCGGCATGCTCGCCGGACTGACCTACGGTGCGAAGGCCGCGACCGCGCACGAGCTGATCGCGAAGGCGCTGAAGCTCGCGCCGGACTCGCCGGTGGTGCATCTCGAGCACGGCAACGTGCTGCTGCTGCTCGAAGGCGGCCGGGGCGAGGACGCCGCCGCCGCGGCCTACGCCAGGGCCGCCAGGATCAAGCCGATCGACGCGATGCAGGCGCTCGACATTGCCGCCGCGCGCGGGCAGATCGAGTAGCTCGCGCCAGTCTCTCCGCGACCGCACCGGCCGCCCGTCCGCGCGAACGGCGCCCACCGCTCCCCGATCCGACGAGGAAACGACGTGACCGACAACGATTCCGTGGCCGTCCGCAGGACTGCGGTCGAACGCTTTCTCGCCGTCGTCGAGCGCGTCGGCAACGCCCTGCCCCATCCGGCCACGCTGTTCGCGCTGATGGCACTGGCGGTGGTCGTAGCCTCGTGGCTCGCGAGCCTTGCCGACCTGTCGGTCGTGCACCCGAAGACCGGGGACACCGTGGCGGCGGCAAACCTGCTGTCGCTCGAAGGCCTGCACCGGATCATGAATGGCCTGGTGAGGAACTTCGTCGAGTTCGCGCCGCTCGGCACCGTGCTGGTCGCGCTGATCGGCATCGGCATCGCCGAGCACTCAGGACTGATGCAGGCCGCGCTGCGCGCGCTGCTGTTCGTGACGCCGCGCATGCTGCTGACCCCGGTCACCGTGTTCGCCGGGGTCATGAGCAACATGGCAAGCGAGATCGGCTACGTGCTGCTGGTGCCGCTCGCCGGCATCCTGTTCAAGGCCGCCGGCCGGCATCCGATCCTCGGCATGGCCGCCGCCTTCGCCGGGGTCTCCGGCGGCTACAGCGCGAACCTGCTGCTCGGCACGATCGACCCGTTGCTCGCCGGCCTCTCGCAGGAGGCGGCACGGATCGTCGATCCGAACTACGTCGTGAGCCCGGCGGCGAACTACTACCTGATGGTGGCCTCGACCCCGCTGATCATGCTGCTCGGCTGGTGGGTCACCGAGAAGATCATCGCGCCGCGCTGGCCGGACCAGGCGGTCGCCGACGGCGGCAACGACCAGGTCGAGCCGCTGTCCGAGGCCGAGCGCCGCGGACTTCGCTGGGCCGGCGTCGCGCTGGTCGTGCTGACCGCCGTGATCCTGGCCGGCATCGTTCCCGAGGGCGGCTTCCTGCGCCGGATCGGCGACGGCAGCGTGCTGCACTCGCCGCTGCTGACCGGCATCGTCGCGGTGATCTTCGTGACCGGACTCGTGCTCGGCGTCGCCTACGGCGTCGGCGCGGGCACGATCCGTTCCGACGAGGACGTGATCAAGGGCATGAGCCAGCAGATGTCCTCGCTCGGCGGCTACATCGTGCTGGTGTTCTTCGCGGCCCAGTTCGTCGCCTTCTTCAACTGGACCAATCTCGGCCTGATCCTCGCGGTCAACGGCGCCGAGGCACTGAAGGCCTCGGGTCTCGGCACGCTGCCGCTGCTCCTCATGTTCATCCTGCTGACCGCGGTCGTGAACCTCGGCATGGGCTCGGCCTCGGCGAAGTGGGCGCTGATGGCGCCGGTGTTCGTGCCGATGTTCATGCTGCTCGGGATCTCGCCGGAAGCCACCCAGGCCGCCTACCGCGTCGGCGACTCGACCACGAACATCATCTCGCCGATGATGACCTACTTCGTGCTGATCATCGCCTTCATGCAGCGCTACGAGCCGAAGGCCGGCATGGGCACGATCATCTCGACGATGCTGCCGTACTCGATCGTGTTCCTGATCGGCTGGTCGCTGATGTTCCTCGGCTGGTACGCGCTCGAGATCCCGATCGGGCCCGGCGCGCCGCTCTACTACAAGGCGCCGGTCGCCGTGCCGGCCGGCTGACCGACCCGTCCGCCCACCCAACGTCCGCATCGGTCCGCCGATGACCGCTTCGAGGAGTCCCGACATGCGATTGTGCTTCCTGCTGCCCTGCCTGCTGCTGGCGACGACTGCCACGGCCGCCGAGGGCAAGAGACCGATCACGCACGAGGACCTCTGGCTGATGACCCGGCTCGCGCCGCCGGCGCTGAGCCCGGACGGACGAGCGGCCGTGCTGCTCGTGACCGAGCCGGCCTACGATCCGAAGGACCAGCGGGCGGACCTCTGGCTGGTCGCGACCGACGGACGGACGCCACCGCGTCGCATCACCGGGACGCCCGAGCCCGAGAACGCCCCGACCTTCAGCCCCGACGGACGCCGGATCGCGTTCTCGGCCCAGCGCGCCGGCGACGCGGCGCCGCAGGTCTACGTGCTCGATCTCGCCGGCGGCGAGGCGGTGCGGGTCACCGATCTCTCGACCGGTGCGCGCAGCCCGCGGTTCTCGCCGGACGGACGCGCGATCGCGTTCGTCAGTTCGGTGTTCCCTGACGCGAGGAACGATGACGACAGCCGCCGAATCGCGAAGGAGCGCGCGGCCCGCGACTTCAGCGCGCGGGTCTACACCGGCTTCCCGATCCGCAACTGGGATCGCTGGCTCGACGAGCGCCAGCTGCGGCTATTCGTGCAGCCGCTCGACGGCGGCCCGGCGCGGGATCTGCTGGCCGGCACCGCGCTGGTCCGCCAGCCCGGCTACGGTGGCCGGATGAGCGACACCGGCGAGGAGCTCGACTACGTCTGGGCACCCGACGGTCGCTCGCTGGTGTTCGCGGCGACCACCAACCGGCACACCGCGGCCTTCGCGTGGACCCATTCGGACCTCTACGAGGTGCGCACCGACGGCGGCGAGCCCCGGCGGCTGACCGGCGACGGCAGCCTCGAGAGCCAGGATTCCCATGGGCGCCCGAGCTTCTCGCCCGACGGTCGCATCCTTTGGGCCCAGCGCACGCCGCGCAGCGATCGGATCTACAACGCGACGCGGCTCTCCGCCTTCGCGTGGCCCGCGATGGATCCGCGGCCGGGCATCGACCCGGAACTCGGGCGCGCGGTCAATGCCTACGCGGTGTCGAGCGACGGCCGCAGCGTCTGGTTCAGCGCCGAGGCCGACGGTCTCGAGCGCGTCCACAACGCCCGGCCGGGCGGCGCCGAGCGCGTGGTCTCGACCTCGAGCCGCGGCGTCTACACGGGCCTCGTCGGCTCCGAGCGCGGCGCGCAGGTGCTGGTCGCGCTCTACGACAGCGCGACCGAACCGCACGAACTGGTGCGGATCGACCCCCGCACCGGCGCGCATGCGCGGCTGACGTCGTTCAACGTCGCGCGCGCGGCCGCGCTCGACCTCTCGCCGGTCGAGCACTTCTGGACGACCTCGCCGGTCGGCGGCGAACGCATCCACAACATGCTGGTGCGCCCGGCCGGCTTCGACCCCTCGAAGCAATACCCGCTGTTCGTGCTGATGCACGGCGGCCCGCACATCATGTGGCGCGACACCTTCTTCATCCGCTGGAACTACCACCTGATCGCCCAGCCCGGCTACGTCGTGCTGCTGACCAACTACCGCGGCTCGACCGGCTTCGGCGAGACCTTCGCGCAGGCGATCCAGGGCGATCCGCTCAAGGGGCCGGCCGACGAGATCAACGACGCGGCCGACGCCGCGATCGCGCGCTTCCCGTTCATCGACGGCACCCGCCAGTGCGCCGGTGGCGCCAGCTACGGCGGCCATCTCGCGAACTGGCTGCAGGGCAAGACCACCCGCTACCGCTGCCTCGTCAGCCACGCCGGGCTGGTCAACCTCGAGGCGCAGTGGGGCACCAGCGACATGATCTACGGCCGCGAGGTCACCGCGGGCGGACCACCGTGGGAGGGCAGCCCGATCTGGACCGAGCAGAATCCGATCCGCTTCGGCGGCAGCTTCCGGACGCCGGTGCTGGTCACGATCGGCGAACTCGATTACCGCGTGCCGCTCAACAACGTCCTCGAATACTGGAGCGCGCTGCAGCGCCAGCAGGTCGAGAGCCGGCTGGTCGTGTTCCCGGACGAGAACCACTGGATCCTGAAGGGCGGCAACAGCCGCTACTTCTTCCGCGAGCTGCACGACTGGCTCGCACGCTGGCTCGGCGATGCCGCGGCCGGATCCGAGGCCGCGAACGCCGACTGACCGCCGGTTGGCGACGAGCCGCGGCGATCCGGCCCGCGCGACGCGGCCGGACCTGCGGCGGCGCGCGATCAGCGCTTCGCGCGCTGGCCGCGGAAGGCGGCGACCGCGCTCGCGAAATCCGACGCCGGCGCGGCCGCGGGGCGCATGGGTCGTCGGGTCTTGCCCGCATCCGGCCCGTTCGGCCGCGGACGCTTCGAGGACTTGCCGGCCCGGCCATCCGGGAGCGCCGCGGACGGAGCCGGGAGCGCCGGCTTGGCGCGGCCCTTGGGTGGCCGCTTCGCCGTCGCGCTCCGGCCTGTCGGCGTGGCGGCGCCGAGAGGGATCGACGTCTCCGATCCTGCAACCGCCGCGTCCGGCGCGGCCAGCACTTCGGCCATCGCAAGCTCCACGCTGGCCGCGGGCTCCGGCGTGCCGATGGCCTCGTGATCGGGCGACCGCGACCGTGTATGCCGCCGGCCTTTCGGCGCGGCGGCTCCCGTCCGCTCCGGCGCCGGCGTGGCGACCGCCTGCTCGCCGCCGACGAAGCGCAGCAGTGTCGCCATCGCGTCCGGCGATTCGATCGGGGCGTCCCAGTCCTCCATCAGCGTGATCAGCAGCAGCTTCTCGAACTCGGGCCTGAAGCGGCGGATCACGTCGTCGGGATCCGGCACCCGCTTCGAGTCGACGATCAGCCCGAAATGGACGTCGCCGTCGTAGGAGAGGATGCTGATGCCCATGCCGATCGAACCGGACTGCGGCACCCAGAACATCATCTCGGTGATCCGGTCCCCGGCGAGGTAGAGCGGCTGCTGCGGACCCGGGACGTTGGTCGCGACCGCGGTGGCCTTGCGGCTCAGCATCTCGAGCGCCGGCTGCTGGATCGCATGCGGGCCGAGCCCGAGCGCGGCGAGCACGCCGAAGCTCATGATCGCCTGGCGCGAGCGCTTGAGCTCGCGCATGTTGGCGGCGACCCGCTCGAGACGGCGCAGCGGATTCGGCTCGCCGATCGGCAGGTCGAGGAATACCAGGCCGAAGTGGTTGCCGAGCTTCTTCGCATGTTCGAGTGGCCGCAGCGACACGGGAACCGTGGCCCGGATCGTCAGCCCGTCGACGTCCTCCCCGTGATCGATCAGGTAGCTGCGAAGGGCGCCCGCACACGAGGCCAGCAGCACGTCGTTGACGGTGCAGCCGAGGCCCCGGCCGACCGCCTTGACCTCGTCGAGCCGGAACGGCTCCATCCACGCGACCCGCTTGGTGACGCCGAGCGGCCCCTTGAAGCAGGTCGGCGGATCGTCCGGCAGCAGCAGCGCGTGCGCGAGCTCCTGCGCGATCAGCGTGCCTTCGAGCACGATGCGCTGCGCGATCTCCGGATGGTTCGCCATGCGAAGCACTTCGGCGATCGCGCGCTCGCCGACGTGCAGCGCCTTCGACAGGCCCGCCTTCGCCGGTTCGAGCAGCCGGTCGAGGACGCGTCCCTTGTCCTCGCGGAGCCAGGACTCCGCCAGCGGCGCGCGGCGATTCGGCTTCGGTTCGGTGTCGGTCAGCGTCAGCAGGACCTGCACCAGCGCGAGGCCGTCGGCGTAGCAGTGGTGGATGCGCGAGATGATCGCGCTGCCGCCGTCGTAGCGGTCGACCACGTGGAACTGCCAGAGCGGCTTCGAGTGGTCGAGCGGCGAGGATGCGAGCATGCTGACGAGCTGCTGCAGTTCGCGCTTGCCGGCCTTGCCCGGCAGCGCCGTGAGCCGCACGTGCCAGTCGAGATCGAAGTCCTCGTCGTACTCCCAGTGCGCTCCGGCCGCGGTCGTGACCGCCTTCTGGCGGAAGCGCCGGAACGACAGCCAGCGCTCGGCCAGCAGCTTCTTGAAGCGTGCGAGGTCGAGGGGCTGCTCGAGCATCAGCACGCCGGTGATCATCATCAGGTTCGTGGGCGACTCCATCCGGAGCCACGCCGTATCGACCTTCGACATCGGCTCCTTCATCGGGATCCCGCCCGGCATCGCCATCGCCCACCCTCCTCGACCGACGCGGCATGGTGGCGACAGCGGACCACGGCCGTCAAATCGGCCGCGGTGACCGGGCCGGGCCGTGCGTTGCCGCCTGCGCGCCCGGCCTGCGGAAGTCCACGGGATCGCGAGCTGCGCTCGCTCCTACAACGGAAACAGGCTTCATCCGTAGGAGCGACCGACGGTCGCGATCGGCGCGGCACCCGGAGGCCACGCGACCACGGATTGTTGCGCCATTGCGAGCTGCGCTCGCGCCACGGAAGCACGATTCATTCGTAGGAGCGACCGACGGTCGCGATCGGCGCGGCCCACGGCGGGCCGTGCGACCACCGGGCGCGCCGGGATCGCGAGCTGCGCTCGCTCCTACAACGGAAACAGGCTTCATCCGTAGGAGCGACCGACGGTCGCGAACGGCGCGGCCCACGGCGGGCCGTGCGACCACCGGGCGCACCGGGATCGCGAGCTGCGCTCGCTCCTACAACGGAAGCACGATTCATCCGTAGGAGCG
>PVBP01000057.1 GCA_002995625.1 Lysobacteraceae bacterium
GGACCGAAGGGCCGCGTGGCGATCTCCGTCACCGAAAGCCTTCGTTCGACCCGAGACTGCCACGCCGGCCTGCGGCCGGCTCGCAGTGACGACACCGGGAATTCCCACCATATCTGGGCTGCCACGCCGGCCTGCCCCCGCACCGTCATCGCGAGCGGCCCGAAGGGCCGCGTGGCGATCTCCGTCGCCAACAGCCTTCGGCCGACCCGAGACTGCCACGCCGGCCTGCGGCCGGCTCGCAGTGACGACCACTGGCGCTACGTGCCACCCCGAGGCGGCCGGCTTGCAGTGACGCCCCTTGGAGCGATTCGCCAGCCAGGGACGGCCGGCTCGCAGTGACGACCCCTGGAGCGACGCGCCACCCAGAGACGACCGGCTCGCGGTGACGACGGTGGAGGGTCAGGCGACCCTCGGCAGCCGGTCAGAAGGTGCGCTCGATGCTGACCGAGACCGACCGGCCGCGCCGGAACTCGCGGCGGATCTCGTCGCCGACGGTGAACTCGACCTTGGGATCGAGCAGGTTGCGCGCGCGCAGCTTGAGCTTGAAATCGCCCGGCAGCTTGGTCGCGTACACGAGGTCGAGCTGGCCCGCGGGTTCCTCGAACACGTCCGGGATGCCGAACACGCCGACCTCCGAGATCCGGCGGCCGGAGACGTTGTAGAGCAGGCTGAGCTCGCGGTCGCCGTCCTCCGGGTACCAGCCGAGCTGCAGGTTCGCGACGTAGGGCGACTGGCCCTGCAGCGGGCGCTCGAGGTTGGTCAGGATGCCCGCCGTCTCGCGGGTCAGCGTGACCTTCGACTCGATCCGCGCATAGTTCGCGTTGAGGTAGACGTCCTGCCACGGGACCCACGACAGCGGCAGGCGCTCGATGAAGTCCCAGTCGCCGATGAAGCCGAGCGACTTGTAGACGTCGAACTCGATGCCGTAGAGCGAGGCCTTCGGGACGTTGGTGTAGGTCACGACGTCGCCGGTGGCCGGCGACTGGATCCGCTCGATCGGGTTCGTGAACTCCTTGCCGAACAGCGCGACCGAGGCGCTCTCGATCGGCGAGAAGTAGTACTCGTAGCGCAGGTCGTAGTTCTTGATCGCGGCCGGGACCAGGTCCGGGTTGCCGATCGAGATCGTGTCGATCGTGGGATCGATGAAGGGGCTGGTCGAGACCTCGCGGAAATCGGGCCGCGACACGGTCTCGGCGAAGATCGCCCGCAGCTGCGAATCCTCGTTGACGAACCAGGTGACGCCGACCGACGGCAGCACGTCCTTGGTCCTGATCTCCGATTCGCTGTCGACGATCGAGGTGTTGGTCAGATTGAAGGTCCGCACCGACTGCTCGAGACGCTCGTCGCGCCCGCCGAGGGTCACGCGCATCAGGTCTTCCCAGAGCCAGTCGAAGTTGAAGTAGGCGGACTTCAAGTCCATCGCCGCGGTGTACGCGTCCGAGTTGCGCGTCACCTCGCGGATCACGAAACCGCCCGGACGGATGTTCGGCGGCGCGAAGATCTGCCCCGGGGGGCGCTGCAGGAAGTCGTCGGGACTGCCCGGCGGCGGCCCGCCGAAGAAGCTGTACCGGCGCACGGTGGCTTCGCGCGTGCGGTCGAGCCGGCCGAGGCCGGCGAGATAGGTGATCGTGTGGCCGTCGGCGGGGCTGAACGGGAGCTTGAGGTCGATGCTGGCCGTCTTGGTGTCGTCGACCAGTTCGCCGTAGGTGATGTCGTTGCTGTCCGAACGCGGCGAGAGCTGGAAGATGCCATCGCTGCCCTCGATGAAGTCGTAGCGATAGCTGCGGGTGTTCGGCGCGTCGCGCGTCGCACGCGCCCGGGTGTAGTTCCAGTCGATGCCGAGATCCGACACCGTCGGAAAGACGTGGCTGCCGTTGAACTGCTGCGCGAGCAGCGCGTTTTCCTCCCACTCGAGCAGGAAGAATCGCGACAGGGCCTCCGAGATGTCGACGCCCTCGTCGATCTGCGTGGTGTCGGCGGTCTGGCGCACGAGCGTCGTCGTGGCCCGCAGCCGATGGTGCTCGCCGTACTCGACCCCGAGCGCGAGGAAGCCCGAGAGGTCGATCTCGCGTTCGGTGCGTCGGCGCTCGACGTCGAGCACCGGCACCAGCGGCTCGTTCGGGCTCGAGAAGGCGAACTTGCGGCGCACGTCCTCGAGCGTGTCCCAGCCCTGCGAGTAGCGGATCGAATGCGTGAATCCGACGCGCCAGTCATCGCCGATCGTCAGCGAGTTGCCGATCGCGAAGGTCAGGCTGCCGTCGGTCGGCAGCTTCGCAAGGCGCGTGTCGAATCCGCCGGCCGCGAGGTCCTCGCCCACGGCCTGGAGTTCCGCCGGCGTCAATCCGGGCGAAAACGGGGTCTCGACCAGCAACCGCCCGAAGCGCCGGTTCGCCTCGATCACCGAGTCCGGCAGCCCGCGGACCTGGTCGAAGCCGGTCCAGTCCTGGCTGCCACCGTCGTAGCGCAGACCCTCCTTGAAGGTCGTCCCCTCGACCCAGCCCTGGCTCAGCGCGAGCTTGACGAAGAATCCGTCCGGAATGCCCTTGGTGCGCAGCTGGATCGTGCCGCCGCCGAACTCGCCCGGCATCTCCGGCGAGAAGCTCTTCTGGATGACCACGCCCTCGAGGATCTCGACCGGGAACAGGTCGAGCGCGACCACGCGCCGCGTCGGATCCGGCGATGGCACCGAGGCGCCGTTCAGAAGGATGCTCGAGTAGCGCTCGCCGAGGCCCCGCACGTACACGTACTTGCCGTCGACCAGGGTCAGGCCGGTGACGCGGCGCAGCGCGCCGGCCACGTCGGAGTCGCCGGCGCGCGAGATCTGCTCGATGCTGAGCACGTCGGCCACGGCGAAGCTCTGCCGCCGCTCCTCGACGAAGGCCGCGAGCGAGCCCTCGACGAAGGGCTCGAGCACCACGAACTCGGGCAGCTCGAGGCCCGAGGGCGTGAGTTCGACATCGCGTTCGGTGCGCGCCTCGGACGCGATCACGATGCCGTCGAGGGTGCGCGCGGCGAAGGTCGGCGCGACCACCGAGATCGAGTAGTCGCCGGGTGGCAGCGTCGCCTCGAAGCGGCCGTCGGCATCGGTGCGGACATCGATCGGCGTGCCGCTGACAAACACGCGCGCGTTGGCGACGGGCTTGCCGTCCTCGGCGCTGGTGATGCGGCCCGCGAGGCGTCCCGGCGGTCCGGCGTCGACCGGCGCCGGCGCGCTGCCGGCCGCGCTGCCGCGCGAACTCTCGAACAGGATCCGCGGCTCGGCCTCCGGCTCGAGCGTCGCGATCAGCTCCGCGTTCTCGCCCGGCGCGAGCTCGAGCGACTGGCGCAGGACCTCACGGCCGTCGACGCGGAGCACGAGCTCCCGCGAGCCGGGCTCGAGTCGCAGCAGCAGCGCGCCGTCGGCGTTGGTGCGGCCGACGACGCGACCGTCGACGACGACCTCGGCGCGCGCGATCGGCGTCGCGCGATCGAAGGCGACGAGATTGAGCGCCGCCGGTTCCGCAGCGAGCGCGACGCGGATCGACAGCGCGAGGGCGCACAGGGTGCCGAGCGCGCGGCGGGTGGTCGGTGTCTTGGCCATGGGATCCTCAGCCGCAGGTCCAGCGCTGGTCGGCGCAGTCGGCCATGATCCGCCGCAGTTCGGTGGCCTTTCGGAACAGGTCGGGCTTGGTCAGCGCGGCGAGATGGCGCTCGGCGCGCTCGAAGTCACCGCCGCGGAAGTACGCGAAGGCCAGCGCGTAGCGCACGTCCTCGTCGGCCAGCAACCCGGCGCGCTCGAGCGCGCCGGCCATGCCGGCGATCTGCTCGTAGCGGCGCAGCTCGGCGAGGATGCCGATGCGCTGCTTCAGCTTCTTCGCCGAGTCCGGCACGCGCGCGTTGAGCGCCAGCGCCTGCACCAGGTGCCCGGCGCGACGGTACAGCTCGGCCGCCTCCGGAAGCAGCGACGGATCGCCGATCGCGACCTGGTTCAGGATCTCGGCCGCAGCCAGCATCTGGCCCGATTCGAGGTACACCTGCGCCAGCGACTTCGCGAGCGTCGCGTCCTCCGGGAAGCGCAGCCGCGCTGCTTCGAGAATCCCCTTGGCCTCGTCGAACGCGCGCGCGCGGCGCAGCGCGCTGCCGACCGTCGCGTACTCGTCCGGCCCGATCCCGTCGCGTGCGAGGAACGCCCGGGCGACGCGGGCCGCTTCCTGATGCAGGCCGACCTCGATCAGGTAGAAGATCTGCCGACGGGTGAAGGTCGTGTTCGCGGGGAAGCGCTCGGCCGCGCGGCTCAGCTGGTCGAGCGCCTGCTGGCGCTCGCCCAGCGTCCAGTGGGCGTGGGCGCGCATCGACCAGGCCGCGGTCACGTCGAGCACCGCGTCGCCACCGCGCGCGATCGTGTCGATGACCTTGCGCCACGCCTCCTCGGCGAAGTAGGCCTGGGCGAGGTAGATCACGACCATCGGCTCGGTCTGGCCGGCCGCGATCGCCTGCTCGAAGGCCGCGGCGGCGGCCTTGAGATCGTTGCGCTGCGAGGCGATCAGCCCGCGCACGGTGTGGTAGCGGGCCAGATCGACGCCCTCGGCCGCCGGGTCCACCTCCGCCAGCGCCGCCTCGGCGCGATCGACGGCGCCGTCGCGCAGCAGCACCTCGGCGACCGACAGATAGTCGATCTCGGGGTTGCGCTTGCGCGCCTCGCCAGCGGGCGCGACGGCAAGCAGCGCCACCAGCATCAGCAAGGTCGGAAGCAGGCGAGTCATCGCTCAGCGCCCCAGGTCGAAGCGGACGCGCTGCGTCGCCCACACGCGCACGGCCTCGCCGCGGTACTGCGCGGGCTCGAAGCGCCAGGTCTGCACGCCGGCGACGGCGACGTCGTCGAACACGCCGGGCGGGTTCGACTCGAGCACCCGCACCTTCTCGACCATCCCGGTCGGGCCGATCAGCACCGAGAGCAGCACGTAGCCGGTGACGCCCTGCGCCTTGGCGCGGGCCGGGTACGGCATCGGGTTCTGGACCACCGGCTTCGGCGGCTGGTCGACGGTGTCGTCGGTCATCGTGCCGCTGCCCTCGCCGAGGATCGACGCGGCGTCGAGCATGCCGGCCTCCTCGAACTGCGGAAGCCCGAAATCCATCCCGGCGAGCGCGCCCTCGAGGCCGACGATCGGCTCGGCGCGCGGCGGCGCGCGCCGCGGCGGCGGCGGCTTGCGCTCGATCACCTGCTGCGGCGGCGGCTGTTCGACCCGCTGGATCTGGATCGCGGTCCCGGTCTCCCCGGTGTTCCGGTTGCCCCGCAGCGCCTGCATGTTCATCACGATCACCGCCAGCAGCACGAGCAGCAGCCCGGCGACGCCGCCGACGGCGCCGAACAGCCGGGAGCGAGGATCCGCGTCGTGCAGGATCGCGGTCATCGGCTCAGCCCGCGCCGGCCTCGGCCACGGTCGCGACGCCTACGTCCTCGGCGCCGGCGGCACGCGCCTGATCGACGACCTCGACGAGGCGTCCGGACGGGACGATCTCGTCGGTCACGACCAGCACGCTCTTGTTGGTCGAAGCGCGCAGCAGGTCGCGGACGCGGCTCTGGATCACCCAGACCCGCACCGGCTCGCCTTCGAGGTAGACCTCGCCGGACTTGTCGATGAAGAGGCGCACGGCCTTGGTCGAGGCGACCTGCGCGGTGCTCGCGCCCGGCCGGTCGATGTCGATCTTGAGGTCCTTGACGAAGGTCGTCGAGACCATGAAGAAGATCAGCAGGATGAAGGTCATGTCGATCATCGGCGTGAGATCGACGCCGCCTTCCTGCACCTTGCGCTCGCGGCGAATCATCAGGGGGCCTCCGTCGGCCGGGGCGAACTGGTCAGCACGTCCTTGATCTGGGCGAGGTCGATCGCGATCTGGTGCGCCCGACGGTCGAGCACCCCCTTCGCGATCATCCCCGGCACCGCGACGACCAGTCCCATCTGGGTGGTGAAGAGCGCGGTCGAGATGCCGGCCGCGATGCCACCGTCCTGGGTGAACAGCGCCATCTCGGCGAGCGACTCGAAGGTCACGATCATGCCGGACACGGTGCCGAGGAGACCCAGCAGCGGCGCGATCAGGACCAGCGACGTGACCAGGATCGCGTGGCGCTTCAGGTCCATCTCGAGATCGAAGAAGGCCTCGTCGAGGTGCCGCCGCAGGTTCGGCTTGCCCGCGCGCTTCAGCGCGAGTCCGCGCTGGATCGCTTCGTCGACGATGCCGTTCGGGGGATTGGCACGTCCCTCCTCGGCGCGGCGCAGCAGCACGCGCACGTTCTTGTCGCTGCCTCGGCGCAGCCGCGCGAACCGCTCGCCGAGCGCCCAGCCGAGCACGACCGCGATCGCGAGGATCGCCCACATCACCCAGCCGCCGAGGGTCAGGTAGACGTAGAAGGCGTGGAGCGCGCTCCACAGGCCCGTGATCTCGGTGAACTCGCGCAGCATCGCGTCGTCTCGGTAGCCCCGGTCGTCCTCAGCCCGCGCGCGGCGCGCCCGAGCGCGCGTCGCCGTAGAGGTTCACGACCTTGAGCGCGGCCTTCTCCATGTCGTCCTTGATCCGCTCGGCCCAGCCGTTCAGCAGGTTGCCGACCAGCAGCATCGGGATCGCGACGATCAGGCCGATCTGGGTCGTCACCAGCGCGACCGAGATGCCGCCCGAGAGCAGCTTCGGATCCGAGGTGCCGAACTCGGTGATCACGTCGAAGGTCTGGATCATGCCGGTCACGGTGCCGAGGAGACCCAGCAGCGGCGCGACCGCGGCGATCAGCAGGATGTACGGCCCGAAGCGGTTGAGGTGGGTCGATTCGTGCAGGATCGACTCGGAGATGATGTCCTCGAGGTGCTCGCGGTCGCGGTCGATGTTGCGCAGCGCCGCGGTCACGACGCGCGCCGCCGAGCCCTTGTGGCGCTTGCAGGCCTCGATCGCATCGGCGACGCGGCCCTGGGCGAGCGGTTGTGCCACGGCATCGATGATCGCCTGCACGCGCGCGCCGGCGTTCTTCAGGAACACCGCGCGCAGGATCGCGAACAGCACGCCGAGGAGCCCGAGGAAGGCGATCACGTAGCCGATCGCGCCGCCCGAGGCGAGCCACTTGCCGAAGGTCTTCTCGGCTGGACGCTCGACCGAGACGTTCGGGTTGTCGAACAGGAACAGGCCCAGCGTGCCCACCGGGCGACCCTCGGCCAGCGCACGCGCGGCGTCGGCCGCGCGCGCCTCCGGCCACAGCTTGAACGCGCCGCCACCGGCCGGTGCCAGCGCACCGGCACCCTCGGGGCTGACCCCGACCTTCGCGACGTTGCCGATCGAAACGAGGGTTCCTGCGACTTCCCGTCCATCGGCGAGGAAGAACCGTCCCTGCTCGGTCCGGACGCGGCCCGACTGCGCGAGCCGCTCGCGCGCGGCGGCGAAGACCCGCGCGAGCCGATCGGCATCGTTGGCCTCGCGGTAGCTCGCGTCGGACGGCAGGTCGATGCCGTGTCCGGAAAGGCTGGCCTCGGCCTGCGAGAAGGTCGCGGCGAGCAGCTGGCTCTGCGCCTCGATCGCCTCCTGCTGCTGGTCCGAGAGGACCAGCTCGCGCGCGGCGGCCTCGGCCTCGTTGCGGGCCGCGAGCACGCGCGCCTCGAGCGCGGCGTTCTCGCGCTCGAGGCGCGTGCGGTCGGCCTCGAAGCTGCGGCTGGCTTCGGCGAGACGCTGGGTCAGCTCCCGCTTCTGCGCCTCGAGGAAGGCGAACTCGCGGCGATAGGCGTCTGCCAGTGACACCGTCGGCGCCGGCGTGGCCGGGGCAGCGGGCGCCGCGGCAGCCGGTTCCGGCTGCGCCGGGGGCGTCTCCTGGGCGACGGCGATGCCGAACAGCGAGAAGGCAGCGAGCGCGAGCGCGGCGCGGAGCGTGTCGATGGGCTTCATGTCAGCGGCTCCCGCTCTCGGCCAGCACGTTCGGCAGCTCGAAGTAGCCCTGCCGGATCTGCTTGTCGAGCGAGTCGAAGAAGGCGCGCACCTGACCCAGCGCCGGCTGGTCGGTGATCTCGACGAACTCCCAGCCCCGACCGGCGCGGCGCGCCTGGCCAAAGCGGCGATCCCTGGTGCGCCAGAACAGCATCACGTTCCCGACCTTGGCCACGTCGGCAAAGACCGGCTGGCCGTCGAGCGTCAGGGTCTGCTGGTGCAGGCCGGTCTCGCGCGCCAGCCGGAACTCGTCCTCGATGAACGCCCACACCCGGTTCGCCGCGCGCGGCGGCGGGAGGCGTCCCGACTCGATGTCGAGCCGGATCGCCTCGATCGCGGCGAGGCGTTCCTCGGTCCGGAACGGCAACCCGCCGCGCACCCCCGCGGCCAGCTCGTCGAGCGCACGCGTCAGCACCGGTACCAGCGCGTCGGCCTCGACGCCGGCGCCGGTGCGTGCCTCCGCGGCCTGCGCCAGCCGGTCGCGCGCCTCTCGCGCCGCGAGCTGCTGTCGATTGAGGTCGGCATCGAGCTGCGCGCGCTGCTGGTTCAGGCCCAGCAGGGTGGCGCGCTGCTCCTCGCGCCGGAGGTCGAGCTCGGTGTTGAGCTGCTCGACCTCGCCGCGCAATGCGATCAGTCGCCGGGCGAGCTCGTCGGCCTCGTCGGCGGCGACAGGCAACGGAGTCAGGAGGACCGCAAGAACGGCGGCCAGCGCAAGGCGCGGTGTCGGGCTCATCGGGATTTCCCTTGGGCGTGATCGCTGGCGGAGTGACCCCAGCGCGTCGGCAGCGTATGAAGGACGGCTTTCACTTCGATGGCCGGTATGTTTCAGAAAAGTGACCGGCAGGGCCTCGTCGCGGGTCCCGCCCGAGCGCGGGCCCGACCCCGGTCGGGCACTACGATGCGCGGATGCCGAGGGTCGCCCACCGATGTTTCGCCTGCGTGGCACGCTGCTGCTGATCCTGGCGGCGTCGCTCGCGCTGCCGCTTGGCGGCTGGCAGCTCGTCCGCCAGATCGAGGCCCTGCTGCGCGAAGGCCAGGAGCGGGCCCAGATCGCCACCGCGACGACGATCGCGCGCGGCGTCGCGGCGGCCGGGGTGGCGCTGCCGCGCCCCGGTGCCGGGGTCTACGCGGCCCCGCTCGCGGTCGCCCCGGTGCTCGATGGCTCGGCTGCCGACTGGCCGGCGTCGATCGAGCCGGTCCGTGGGTCCGGCGCGTTCTTCACGCTGCGGGTCGGCGAGCACGAAGGCACCCTGCACCTGCTCGTCGATGTGCGCGACGGGTCGCGGCGGCGGGCCGACGTCGATGATCCGCTCGCGCTGCCGGGTGACTGGATCGAGGTCGCGATCCGCACCGCGCGCGGGACCGGGCGCTGGCGGATCGGCAACGGCGCGCCCGGCTCGCTGCAGGTGCTGACCGTCGCGCCGCTCGGCGATTCGAGGCCGCGCGGCGAATGGCTCGAGACGCCCGAGGGCTATCGGGTCGAGTTCGTCGTCACGACCGACCGCCCGGCCGAGGCGCTCGGCCTCATCGTCGAGGATCACGACGAGGCCGGCCGGTCGCGCCGGCTGTCGCTGGGCGGCGGCGAACTGCTGCCGATCCTGCGCCCCGATGCCGCGATCGACGCGGTCCTCGCCGAGCTCGTCCCGCCCGGAGCCCGCGTGCGGCTGGTGTCGGCCGAAGGCTGGGTGCTCGGTCGGGCCGGCGACCTGCCGCCACCCGATGCGCCGCGCCAGGTGGGCCTGCTGCCGACGCTGTTCTACGAGTGGCTGCTGGCACCCGAGGTCGAGGATCCGGCGGGCCTCGCGCCGGAGCGATCGCGCCTCGATGCGCCGCTGGTCTGGCAGGCGCTGACCGGGATCGGCGCCAGCGCGGTGCGTCCTGCGCGCGAGGCCGGCAGCGTGATCGTCACCGCCGCGGTCCCGGTGGGTCCGGGCTCGCAGCCGGGCGGCGCGATCGTGCTCGAGGAGCAGTCCGAGGCGCTGCTGGTGCTCGCGAACCGCGCCGTGTTCGGCGTGATGGCGGCGAGCCTCGCTGCCGTGCTGATCGCGGTGCTGCTGCTGGTCGCCTATGCCGGCCGTCTGTCGCTGCGGATCCGGCGGCTACGGAATGCCACCGAACGCGCGCTGCCGACCGACGACCGCCTCGGCGCGGGCCTGCCGCACCTCGAGACCAACGACGACTTGGGCGACCTCGCCCGCAGCTTCTCGCGCCTGCTGCGCGAGATCGGTGACTACAACGAGTACCTGAAGACGCTCGCGAGCAAGCTTTCGCACGAGCTGGCGACGCCGCTCGCGATCGTCCGCTCCTCGCTCGACAACCTCGAGCACGAGTCGATGACGCCGCCGGCGCGCAAGTACGCGGCGCGCGCGCGCGAGGGCGCCGACCGGCTGGCCGGCATCCTGCGCGCGATGAGCGAGGCGCAGCGGATGGAGCACGCGATCCAGAACGCCGAAGGCGAGGACTTCGACCTCGCCGCGCTGGTCCGCGCCTGCGCCGAGGCCTACCGCGACCTGGTCGCGCCGCGCGCGCTCGAGCTCGACGTGCCGGGCTCGGCGGTGACGATCCACGGCGCGCCCGACCTGGTCGCGCAGGCGCTCGACAAGCTGGTCGACAACGCGCGCTCGTTCACGCCGGCCGACGGCTGGATCCGGCTGCGCCTGCGCGCGCTCGAGGACGGCGCCGAGCTCTCGGTCGAGAACTCGGGTCCGCCGCTGCCCGAGAAGATGGGCGAGCGCCTGTTCCACTCGCTGGTCAGCGTGCGCGAGCGCCCCGGCGGCGAGACGCCGCACCTCGGCCTCGGGCTCTTCGTCGTGCGTCTGGTCGCCGAGCTCCACCGCGGCGAGGCCCGCGCCGAGAACCTCGCCGACGGCCACGGCGTCGGCTTCCGGATGCGGCTTCTCGGGATGCCGCGGCGGCGATCGTTGGCGCCGTGACCGTGAGGCCGGCGCGGGCGCCATAATCGCGGGCTCGCCGGAGCCCCGCCATGCCGTCCAGGACCGAGTTCGACGACCTCGCCGCCGCCGGATACAACCGCATCCCGCTGGTGCGCGAGGTGCTGTCCGATCTCGACACGCCGCTGTCGGTGTACCTCAAGCTCGCCGACGGCCCGCACACCTACCTGTTCGAGTCGGTGCAGGGCGGCGAGGCCTTCGGCCGGTACTCGATCATTGGCCTGCCGGCACGCCGGGTGCACGCCTTCGAGGGCCGCACGCTGGTGGTGCGCGAGCTCGGCGAGGTGATCGAGCGGCGCGAGGTCGCGGATCCGCTGGCCGAGGTCGAGGCGCTGCGCCAGCGCTATCGCGTCGCGCCGGTAGACGGCCTGCCCGGCTTCTCGGGCGGGCTGGTCGGCTACTTCGGATTCGAGTGCATCGGCTGGATCGAGCCGCGGCTCGAAGGCGGCGAGGCGCCCGACACGCTCGGCACGCCCGAGGCGCTGCTGATGCTGTCGGAGGAGATCGCGGTCTTCGACAACCTGAAGGGTCGGCTCTACCTGATCGTCCACGCCGATCCGTCGCAGCCGCACGCCTACGCGCAGGCGCAGCGCCGGCTCGACCAGCTCGCGCACCGCCTGCGCCACGCCGGATCGAGCTACCCGGACACCCTCGACCCGCAGGCGCTCGACGAGTCGCACTTCGTGTCGGGCTTCACGCGGGACGGTTTCGAGGCCGCGGTCCGCAGGAGCCAGGACTACATCCGCGCCGGCGACATCTTCCAGGTCGTGCTCTCGCAGCGGCTGTCGATCCCGTTTCGCGCCCGTCCGGTCGACGTCTATCGCGCGCTGCGGGCGCTGAACCCGTCGCCCTACATGTACTTCCTCGACCTCGGCGCGACCCAGGTCGTCGGCGCCTCGCCCGAGATCCTGGTGCGGCTCAGCGGCGGCCGGATCACGGTGCGGCCGATCGCCGGCACGCGTCCGCGCGGCGCGACGCCCGAGGCGGACCGCGCGCTCGAGGTCGAGCTGCTGGCCGACCCGAAGGAGCGCGCCGAGCACCTGATGCTGATCGACCTCGGCCGCAACGACGTCGGCCGCGTCGCGGCGCCCGGCACCGTCGCGGTGACCGAGTCCTTTGCGATCGAGCGCTACTCGCACGTGATGCACATCGTCAGCCAGGTCGAAGGCACCTTGCGGCCCGGCCTCTCGTTCGCCGACGTGCTGCGCGCGACCTTCCCCGCCGGCACCGTGTCGGGCGCGCCGAAGATCCGCGCGCTCGAGGTGATCCGCGAGCTCGAGCCGGTCCGCCGCAACATCTACTCGGGCGCGGTCGGCTACCTCGCGTGGAACGGCGACGCCGACACCGCGATCGCGATCCGCACCGCGGTGATCCAGGACGGCATGCTCCACGTCCAGGCCGGCGCCGGCATCGTCCACGACTCGGACCCGGCGAAGGAGTGGGAGGAGACGATGAACAAGGGCCGCGCACTGTTCCGCGCCGTCGCGCAGGCGGCGAGCGGGTTGTGAGCCGGCTCGCCTCGGTCCTTTCGCCACGTACGACCACGCCCCGCCCGGAGCCGGCCCCGTGCTGCTGATGATCGACAACTACGACAGCTTCACCTGGAACCTCGTCCAGTACCTCGCCGAGATGGGCGAGGAGGTCAAGGTGATCCGGAACGACGAGTGGACGGTCGACGAGATCGCGGCCGCTAAGCCCGACCGCATCGTGATCTCGCCGGGCCCGTGCACGCCGAACGAGGCCGGCGTCTCGCTCGCGGTGATCGAGCGGCTCGCCGGCACGGTGCCGATCCTCGGCGTCTGTCTCGGCCACCAGTCGATCGGCCAGGCCTTCGGCGGCCGCGTCGTGCGCGCGAAGACGATCATGCACGGCAAGACCTCGGCGATCCACCATCGCGGCGCGGGCGTGTTCGCCGGACTGCCGGACCCCTTCGAGGCGACCCGATACCACTCGCTGGTGGTCGAGCGCCACTCGCTGCCCGCCTGCCTCGAAGTCACCGCGTGGACCGAGACCGCCGACGGCGGATTCGACGAGATCATGGGCCTCAGGCACCGCGAGCTGCCGGTCGAGGGCGTGCAGTTCCACCCCGAGTCGATCCTGACCCGCGAGGGCAGGAACCTCCTCGCCAACTTCATCGGCGCCGCGCGCGCCGGCTGACGGGAACCCTCATGAGCATCACCCCGCAGGAAGCGCTCCGGCGCGTGATCGAGCACCGCGAGATCTTCCACGACGAGATGGTCGGCCTGATGCGCCAGGTCATGGCCGGCGAGGTCAGCCCGGTGATGACCGCGGCGATCCTCACCGGCCTGCGGGTCAAGAAGGAGACGATCGGCGAGATCGCCGGCGCCGCGACGGTCATGCGGGAGCTCGCGACACGGGTCGAGGTGTCGCCGCACCCGCACCTCGTCGACATCGTCGGCACCGGCGGCGACGCCAGCCACACCTTCAACATCTCGACCGCGTCGATGTTCGTCGCCGCGGCGGCCGGGGCGAAGGTCGCCAAGCACGGCAACCGCAGCGTCTCGTCGAAGTCCGGATCGGCCGATGTGCTGGAAGCCCTCGGCGCGCGGATCGACCTCACGCCCGCGGCGGTCGGCCGCGCGATCGACGAGCTGGGCCTCGGCTTCATGTTCGCGCCGACCCACCACTCGGCGATGCGCCACGTCGCGCCGGTGCGCCGCGAGATGGGCGTGCGCACGATCTTCAACATCCTGGGGCCGCTGACGAATCCGGCCGGCTGCCCGAACATCCTGATGGGCGTGTTCCACGCGGACCTGGTCGGCATCCAGGTACGGGTGCTCGAGCGGCTCGGCGCCAACCACGCGCTGGTCGTCCACGGCGGCGACGGACTCGACGAGATCTCGCTGTCGACCGCAACGATGGTCGGCGAGCTGCGCGACGGAGAGGTGCGCGAGTACTCGATCGCGCCCGAGGACGTCGGGCTCGCCCGCCAGCCACTCGAACCGCTGCGGGTCGCCGACGCCGAAGGCTCGAAGCGGCTCGTGCTCGAGGCGCTGGCCGGTCAGCCGGGTCCGGCGCTCGACATCGTGCTGTTCAATGCCGGCGCGGCGCTGTACGCGGCGGGCGTCGCCAAGGACATCGGCGATGGCGTCGTGCGCGCGCGCCACGCGGTCGCCTCGGGCGCCGCGCGCGAGCGGCTCGACCGCTACGTCGCGTGCACCCGTGACCTCGCGGGATCCAGCCCATGAGCGCAGGCCGCTTCGCCACGACCCCGGAACCGCCGTACTGGGTCGCCGTGTTCACGTCGCAGCGCGCCGACGGCGACGACGCTGCCTACGCCGAAGCGGCCGCGCGCATGGCGGCGCTGGCCGAAGGCATCCCGGGCTTCCTCGGACTCGAGAGCGCGCGCGGCGCCGACGGGCTCGGAATCACCGTGAGCTACTGGGCCGACGAGGCCGCGATCGCGGCGTGGCGGAACTTGCCCGCGCACGTCGAGGCGCAGGCGCAGGGCAAGGCCGGCTGGTACACGCGTTACGAGATGCGGATCGCGCGCGTCGAACGCGCCTACGGAGGCCCCTAGATGCCCGATGTCCTCGCCCGCATCCTCGCCCGCAAGCGCGAGGAGGTCGCCGAGCGCTCGGCGCGCGTGCCCCTCGCCGAGCTCGTCGCGCGCTGCGCCGACCTGCCGCCGCCGCGCGGATTCGCGGCGGCCATCGAGGCGAAGATCGCGCAGGGCGCGGCCGGCGTGATCGCCGAGGTCAAGCGCGCCTCGCCGAGCCGCGGCGTGCTGCGCGCCGACTTCGACCCGGCCGCGATCGGCACAAGCTACGCCCGCGGCGGCGCCGCGTGCCTGTCGGTGTTGACCGACCACGACTTCTTCCAGGGCCACGAGGACTATCTCGTCGCCGCGCGCGAGGCCTCGGGCCTGCCGGTGCTGCGCAAGGACTTCACGATCGACGCGTGGCAGGTGTACGAGGCGCGCGTGCTCGGCGCGGACGCGATCCTGCTGATCGTGGCCGCCCTCGACGACGCGCGGCTGCAGGAACTGTGCGCGCTCGGCCTCGACCTCGGCATGGACGTGCTGGTCGAGATCCACGACGGCGAGGAGCTCGATCGGGCGCTCGCGACGCCCGCGCACCTGATCGGCATCAACAACCGGGACCTGCGGACCTTCGAGACCACGCTCGACACGACCTTCCGGCTCAAGGACCGGGTGCCGCACACGCGCCGGCTGGTGACCGAGAGCGGGATCCTGACCCGCGACGACGCGGCCGCGATGCGCGCCGCCGGCGTGCACGCCTTCCTGGTCGGAGAGGCCTTCATGCGCGCGCCCGACCCGGGCAGCGCCTTGCGCGCGCTGTTCGCGCCGGACGTCACCGCGGGCGATGAAGGCGGCACGGTGGACACGCGACGGCCAGCCGCGTCCTGAGCGGAGCGCGCCGAACGGCGCTCAGGCGTCGCCGAGGCGTCGGACGAAGCGCAGCGAGCTCTCGGCGTAGCCGCAGGCGCGATAGAAGTCGTGCGCCTCATGGCGGTGGCCCGCGGTCGTGACCTCGATCCGCGCGGCGCCGTGCTGGCGGGCCAGCTGCTCGGCCTCGCGCAGCAGCGCGCGGCCGACGCCGAACTGCCGGTAGCCGTCGCCGACGACCAGCGCGGTGATCCGGCAGGTATTGCAGCCAAGCGGCAGGTAGTACATCACGTCGAGCGCGACCAGCCCGCAGAGTTCGCCGTGCAGGTCGGCGACGATCAGGGCCTGGCTGCGCTCCCTCGACAGGGTCCGGATCCGTTCCGCGGCATCCGCGGTTGCACAGGCGTAGCCCAGCTCGGACAGCAGACGGGCCACCGCGGCCGCGTCGGCCTCGGTCGCGCGCCGCATCAGCGGCCGCAGCGCGGACGCGCGCGCGCTCATGCGCGGCGGGTTGCGCCGATCACGACCACCGTCTTGCCGCGCACGATCAGCTTCTCGGCCTCGTGCAGCTGCTTCAGCACGCGACCGACCATCTCGCGCGAGCAGCCGACCAGCCGGCTCAGCTCCTGCCGCGAGATGCGCACCTGCATGCCCTTCGGATGCACGATCGCCTCCGGCTCCTGGGTCAGGTCGAGCAGCTGGCGGGCGACCCGGCCGGTCACGTCGAGGAAGGCGAGCCGCGAGACCTTGCGGTTGGTCTGCAGCAGCCGGCGCGTGAGCTGCGCGCCGACCGCGAACAGCACCTTGGCGCAGTCGGCCTTCAGCGGACCGTCGAGGACCTGCCAGAGCCGCTCGTACGTGATCTCGGCCAGCTCGCAGGCCGTGCGGCAGCGGGTCACGACCTCGCGCCGCTGCGGCTCGACGAACAGGCCCATCTCGCCGATGAAGTCGCCCTGGTTGATGTACGAGAGGATCAGCTCGCGCCCGTTCTCGTCCTCGCTGACCACCGCGAGCGAGCCCGACACGACGTAGTACAGCGTGCTGCCGTCGTCGCCCGGCCGGAACACCTCGCTGCGCGCCGGGTAGCGGCGCCGGTGGCAGTGGTCGAGGAACCTCGCGAGCGTCGCCGCGTCCATCGCCAGCGGGGCGGGCACCATCGGCCTCGGCATCGCTTCAAGCCGCGGTTCGAACGCCTCTGCGCTCTCTCGGGTCATTGGCAAGCACTCCTTCCTCGGCCGGCGCCCCGCCGGCCCCCGTGGCCGTCTGGTCGGAATGGTCGCCGGTCTCGACGAAGGCGCACTTTAGCGGCAGGCCGATGTCGTCGCACGGCTCCCGGCACCGAGGATCCACCGGCACCGGCGGACCGCGAGTCGGCATCGCCGGCGATCGCGCCGGTCGTCATCGATCGGCCGCCGCGATGACCTATCATTCGCGACCCGCTGCCCGGTCCCGGTCCCGAAGGAGCCGCACCATGGTCAAGCCCATCCCCGGCCTCAAGCTCCAGGGCTTCAACAACCTGACCAAGTCGCTGTCGTTCAACATCTACGACATCTGCTACGCGGTCACCGCCGAGCAGCGCGACCGCTACATCGAGTACATCGACGAGGCCTACAACGCCGAGCGGCTGGTCCAGATCCTGACCGAGGTCGCCGAGATCATCGGCGCCAACATCCTCAACGTCGCGCGCCAGGACTACGACCCGCAGGGCGCGTCGGTGACGATCCTGATCTCGGAGATGCCGGTGGTCGAGAAGCTCGGCCGCGACATGATCTCGGACACCGTGCTCGCGCACCTCGACAAGAGCCACATCACGGTCCACACCTATCCCGAGAGCCACCCGGTCAACGGCATCAGCACCTTCCGTGCCGACATCGACGTCGCGACCTGCGGCGTGATCTCGCCGCTCAAGGCGCTGAACTTCCTGATCGACAGCTTCGAGTCCGACATCGTCACGATGGACTATCGCGTGCGCGGCTTTACCCGCGACGTGAAGGGGCGCAAGCACTACATCGACCACCGGATCAACTCGATCCAGGACTATCTGGCCAAGCACATCCGCCAGAAGTACGAGATGTTCGACGTCAACGTGTATCAGGAAAACATCTTCCACACCAAGATGCACGTCAAGGACTTCGATCTCGACACCTACCTGTTCGAGGCGCAGGCCGCCGACCTCGGCTTCAAGGAGCGGCAACGGATCGAGAGCCTGCTGAAGCGCGAGATCGAGGAACTGTTCCACGGCCGCAATCTGGTCTGACGACCGGGGTTCGGCAGAGCCTATGCGTGTAGAGCGGCGCTTGCCCCGCTCGGCTCTCGCTTCCTGCGGGACAACCGGTTCCTGCGCCGGGCAAGCCCGACGCTTGAGGGATCCGGCCAGGTCCACGCCCAGGGCAGACCCGTCGCCTGTCGAGCGGGGCGCGCACCACGTTGTCAGACCCGATACGCCGCGAACCGCATCAGGTCGGCGGCGATCCGCATCAGCGCCGGCACCGGATCGGGCAGTGGCTCGGCACCGGCCTGCTCGGCATTGCGGCCGTGGCGGGCCTCGTCGGCCTGCATCGTCGCGACGATCGCGCGCGAGCGCGCGTCGCCCTCCGGCAGGCGCTCGAGGTGGTCGCCGAGGTGCGCCTCGACCTGGCGCTCGGTCTCGACCACGAAGCCGAGGCTGATCCGGTCCGAGACCAGCCCGGCGCCGGCGCCGATCGCGAAGGCGCCGGCGTACCAGAGCGGATTCAGCACGCTCGGCCGGCTGCCGAGCTCGTCGAGCCGGGCCGCGCACCACGCGAGGTGGTCGGCCTCCTCGCGCGCGGCCTCGAGCAGGTGCGCGCGAAGCTCCGCGTGCCGCGCGACCGCGGCCTGCCCGAGATAGAGCGCCTGGGCGGCGACCTCGCCGGCGTGGTTGATCCGCATCAGCCCGGCGGCGTGGCGCCGCGCGGCCTCGTCGAGCTCGGCGTCGGCGTGGCCCTCGGCCGGATAGGGCACCTGCGGGGCCGGCGGCGGGCCGAGCGTGGTCGCGAGCGCCGACTGCGCGGCGATCAGCAGGCGGTCGAGCGCGGAGTAGCCGCGCGCCGCATCGACGGTCTTCACGGTCATGGATCGAGGGCCTCCTTGAACCACGAGATCGGATGACGCACCGGCATCGGTCGGCCGGCGGCGACGAGCCCTGCCGCGAGCCACAGCCGGCAGCCGGTGTTCGTCGTCGCGACGGCCTCGGCGCCGGTCGCGAGGATCGCGCGCACGGCCGCGTCGCGGAGCGGCCCCGCGACGTGCGGGTGATCGACGAAATGGCTGCCGGCCGCGCCGCAGCAGCCGATGCCGGCCGGGACCACGACCACGTCGAGCCCCGGGATCGCCGCAAGGAGTCGGCCTGCGGCGCGACCGGCATCGAGGTTCCGCTGCGTGCACGGCACCCACAGCGCGATCCTGCCGGCGCGCGCGCGCAGCGCCGGTGAAGCCGCGTCCAGCCGCCGCAGGACTTCGTCGAGCAGGTCCTCGACCGGCGGTCCGTCCGCGAGGCCCCGGCGCCAGTCGGCAAGGCAGCCGCTCGCGTAGCTCACGGCGCGCGGCGCGCCGGTCGCGGTGATCCGCCGTCGCGCCGCTGCGGCTTGTCGATCGGCGTCGGCCGCATCGCCGGCATGACGCGCCAGCGCGCCGCAGCAGGTCCCATCATCGACCACCGCGACCCGCGCGCCGAGCCGCTCCAGCACGCGCCGCGCATCGCGCAGGGTGTCGTGCTCGACCGCGCTGCCGACGCAGCCGGCGAGCAGCG
>PVBP01000058.1 GCA_002995625.1 Lysobacteraceae bacterium
CGTCTACCTGACCCTCGGTGGCCTCAGGCTGCCGAACTGCCCGTTCCGGCCGGCGCCCACACCAGTTTGACCGAAATGTCATCCACACGGAACGTCATAGACCCCTGCCTTCGAATGCGGCATTCGATGGCGTGCGTCGCGCTATGCCATTGCTGCCGATGGCGCCCGAGCGCGTGCGGCGCGGCCAAACGCCGCTCCCGGCCGATGCCCCGGCGTCGATCCTGCGGCGCCAAGTGTTGCTCAGCTTCCCGCCCGAGGTAGACGGCTCGCAGCGTCAGCGCCTGCTCGAAGCCACGGGGCTGTTCCAGCGCGTCGCGCAGATTTCGGAGCGTCCGACTCCCATCCGATGGGCGCAAGCGAATACCGAGCCCTTCGGCATTCCCGCCAGCGATCTACATCGCTGGCAGTGGGCATTGCCAGCGATTGCAGCCCCCGGCCCGTCCGGTGCCTGGCACCTGAGCCCAGGCCGCGCGATGGTCGGCAGCTTGGACACCGGCATCATTCCGGGGCATCCCGACATCCCGACGACGGCACTCGCGAACCTGCGAGAACACATCTCGACGCGCGTGATCTGGAACTTTGATCCAACACAAGGCCCCGTCGGTCCAGTGCTTCGACCTCAGGAACTTGCGTTCCCACTCGATTTGGAGGTTCATCATGGCACGCACGTCAACACACTGATGGCCGCACCAATCAACGGGCAAGGGATCGCCGGGATCTGCCCCGCCTGCACTTTGCAGACTTTTCGCGTCACGAATGTCGAGGCATGGCCGGAGAGCTGGAACCTCGCGGGGCGATTTGGCATGGCCGCACTCAACATGAGCAATGAGCCGATTGCCCAGTCGAGCCTGCCGCCGTGGTTCTGGTGGCTTCCCAACCCGGCACTCCAGAACCTCGCCGATCGCGATGTGCTGATCGTGGCATCGGCGGGCAATAACCGAGTCGCTCGCTCGAACTGGGATGCGATTTGGCCAGATTGGGGTTACACCATCCCGCACGGCAATCCCGCCGTGCTGAAGGTCGGCGCCACCGATGCCGACAACCATCTGTGGGACGAGGGGAGGATCATCACCTTGCCCCCGGCTCGCCGGCATCCAGTGCGCACGTTCGCGGACGTGAACCCCATCGCGGCTGCAATCGCCACCCGCTGTACTGGAACGAGCGGCGGAGCACAATGCGGGAGCAGCTTCGGCACGGTACTGAATGTGATCGATCTGGTCGCACCGGGCGCGCAGGTCATCGCCGGCATGGTCACGGGAACGCCAAGCGATCCTGGGATCTATTCGGCGGTACCACCCGACCCGACCAATCCGCTCCCGCAAGCGCCGTCACAGACCGGACTCGGTGTCGCAACCAACGGCGTCGCCACCAATGACCCCGTCGCAAGCGCGCACAGTTGGGGCCCGATGACCGGCACGTCGATGGCCGCGCCCCATGTGACCGCGACCGCAGGCTTGATGCGCTCGATCAACCCGCTTTTGTCGGCCACTTCGGTCCGGCAGGGCCTTCGCGACGGCGCCAATCCGAACGTGCCGGGCTACACACCAGCGCGCATGGGCGCAGGCCTGCTGAACGCCCGGCAGTCGGTGGCTCTTTCCGCCGGCCGGGTGCGCGACACGGTGCAGCGCAACAGGCTGGTGCCGATGTTCGCGCTGTACGCGGCCACCACCACGGTCCCGGAAGAGCTCGGCAGCGAGGAGTCCGAGGTGTTCCGCTCGCAGCAGCTGGACGCGTGGCTGTACACGACGAATCCGCAGCTCGCCTCGGCGGCGACGGCGATGGACATCTACTTGAGCAATGATGAGGCTTTCAGCCCCACGATGCTGGCGGCCTATGAACACTCCCACCTGTTGCAGCCAACGTCGCGCCGGATCGGCATCCCGATTCCGGAGGGGCTGTATACGCTGCCCAGCGGCGCGGGCAAGGGCTTCCGCAATCCCGCGGCGTCGTTCTGGGTCTTCACCACGCCGCATTCGCCGCTGCCGGGCTTCACGCTGCAACCGCTCTACCGCTTGACCACACACCATGCCGCAACCTGCGCGGCGGATCAGCGCAAGCACTTGTACACGACCAGCGATGTCGAAGCGCTCGGCTTCATCGGCGGTGCGCCGGTGTGCGGCGCGCAGCCGCTCGTGATGCGCTATCGCTTCGAGAGTATCGAAGGCTACGTCTTCGACCGCGCCGGACCGCGGCCTCCAGGCGCGCTGGCTCTGTTCCGCGGCTACAACTCGACGCTCAAGGTCGCGGCCCTCGTGGTCGAAAGCGAGGAGCTGACGACCGCCTTTGGCGGCTACTCGGTCAACACCTCGACGCTGACCAGCAATGCCGACTTCCTCGGTTGGGTCTATCCGAGCTTTGTTCCGACCTGGACCACCGCGCCCAGCACCGACCCAGCCGATTCGGACAACGACGGCCTGATCGACGGACTTGAGCTGGCCTTCGGCTTGAACGAAGAAAGCGCCGACGGCGATTGTGACGGCGTCAACGATGCCATCGAGTACGGCTTTGCGAACCTGCCAGATGATCCGATGTCGCCAAGCGCTGGCTGTACCGATGGCCGCATCAACGCGGTGTACAACGCCAGTCTGCAGACAGTCACGGTCACCTTGTCGAATCCGATCGGGCCCGTAGCCTTGCCGCTCGGGACCAAGGTCACGGTTCACTTCACCGCGCCGGCCCAAGGCCCGGTCGTGCTGATGGGCGGCGGCGGCAGCCAATGCCAGCCGATGGCCACCATCGGCTGGGACTCGGCGTACGAATGCACCCTCAGTTCCGAGCTGCCGGTCGGAACGAACTCGACCATCATCTGGGAGTGGACGAACGTCGGCGGGCCGCTGTTCCAGCCTGGACAGAACGTCGCCGCGATCACTGCAACCCCGGGGCTCAGCGATCCCGTGCCGGGCAACAACAGCAGGAGTTTTTGACTGTGCAACACGGGCGCCCGCGCATGCGGGCGCCCAGTCGTTCGAGTGGATGCGGCATGCCCGCGTGGGCACCAACAGGACACCGATCGGAGTGGGATTTGCCCCGCGCGAGACCCTTCAGACTGGCCGCGCCTCGATCCCCAGCTACGCACGCACGGCGCGCGTCAGACCGGCGGCGACCAGGGCATGGCTCGCGCGGATCGCCGCCGCGAGCTCGCGCGGCGCGATGCCCGCATCAGGCGCAACCTGCACCCAGTAGGCGCGCGCCAGGTAAGGCGCCGGTCGCACGCCGGGGCGATCTGTCCACGCAAGGAACGCTTCCTGTCCGACCTTGAAGGACAATGCGCCCGCCGCGGTTCCCGACACGCACATCACCGCGTACATCCTGCCGCCGACCGACGCGACCAGGTCGTCGCCCCACTTCAGGTCGAGCGTCGTCCCGGGGAGGGCGAGGACCTGTGCTTCGAAGGGTTTCCGTTTCATGACATGACCTTCGATCACGGATGCGTCACCATTCTGACCCGGACCTGACGGCAGGCTCAACGGCGATCGCGCGATAGAGCATCTGCTCGCGTCGCATCCCGCCACCCTGCGCCCCATGCTGGATGCACGGATGACCCCAACCCCGTCCGCGCGCTGGCCGAATGCCACGGCCGTGTCGCGCTTGACCCGCGAGCGCCTCGGCGTGTGGCGCGAGCGCCTCGTGCTGCCGAATGGCCGCGAGGTGTGGGTGCGGCCGATCGAGCCGCGCGACGCCGACGCCCTGCGCGCGAGCTTCCGCGCCCTGAGCCCCGAGGAAGTCCGGCTGCGCTTCCACACCCCGCTGCGCGAGATGGGCGCGGACATGGCGCAGCGACTCACGACCGTCGATCCCGCGAGCGGCTTCGCGCTGGCCGTCACCGAGCCGCTGCCGCCCGGCGAGGCGCTGATCGGCGCCGTCGTGCGCGCCAGCATCGTGCCCGGCACGCGCCGCGCCGAGTTCGCGATCATCGTCGGCCGCCCGCTCGCGGGCCAGGGCCTGGGCTTCCACCTGATGCGCCGGCTGATCCACTGGTGCCGCGCGAAGCGCCTCGAGGCGGTCTTTGGCGACGTGCTGGTCGAGAACGACGCGATGCTGAAGCTCGCGGACGCGCTCGGCTTCCAGCGCAGCCATGTCCCGGGAGACCACGGCCTCGTGCGCATCGAGCTTGCCCTGCGGCGACCCGACGCGACTCTTGCGCCGGAGGCCGCTGCAGCGCCCGATGGCGACGTCCCCTCGACGCCGGCGACCCCACCCGGCGGATAGAATCGCCGACCGCGTCGATCCAGCCGGTCGGCCGCCGCCTTCCGCCGACCGATGTCCGCAACGCCCCCGCCTGCCCCGATCTTCGACCCGCCGCGCCCGTCGGGCGCCACCCGGCGCACGCGCTGGCAGGCCCTGCCCGGCGCCGCCCAGGCGCTCGCGATCGCGGCGCTGGCCGAAGGCCATCCGGGACTCGTCGTCGTGCTCGGGCGCGACGTCGCGAGCAGCCACCGGCTCGAGGCCGAACTCGGCGTCTTCCTGCCGCGCGACCTGCCGGTCCTGCACTTCCCGGATTGGGAGGTGCTGCCCTACGACATCTACTCGCCGGTCGCCGACCTCGTCAGCCAGCGCATCGCAACACTGAACCGCCTGCCGACCACCACGCGTGGCGTGCTGGTGCTGCCGGCGGCCACCGCGATGCAGCGGCTCGCGCCGCGCAGCTGGGTGCTCGGCACCCAGGTCGACTTCCGCGTCGGCGAGCGTCTCGACCTCGGCGAGCAGCGCCGGCGCTTCGACGCCGCGGGCTATCGCCACGTGCCGCAGGTGCTGGAGCCCGGCGACTACGCAACCCGCGGCGCCCTGCTCGACGTCTTCCCGATGGGCGCGGCCGAGCCCTACCGGATCGAGCTCTTCGACGACACGATCGAGACGATCCGCACCTTCGACCCGGAGACCCAGCGCTCGGCGGCGCGGGTCGAGGCCGTGCGCCTGCTCGCCGGCCGCGAGGTACCGACCACGGACGCGGCCGCCAAGCGCCTGCGCGCCGCGCTGCGCGAGCGCTTCGACATCGATCCGCGACGCTGCCCGGTCTACCAGGACGTCGCCGAGGGCGTCGCGCCGGCCGGCATCGAGTCCTACCTGCCGCTCTATTTCGACGCCACCGAGACCATCTTCGACTACTTCGGTGGCAACGCGCTGCTGGTGCTGGAAGCCGGCGCCCTCGTCGCGGCGGAACAGTTCTTCACCCAGACCGGAGAGCGCTTCGAGCAGCGGCGCCACGACCGCGAACGCCCGGTGCTGCCGCCGGACGAGCTCTACCTTCCGCCCGCGCAGTTGCGCGAGGCCCTGAACCGCCTGCCGCGGATCGAGATCGACGACGGTGGAGGTCGCGCCGACATCCCGGTCCACCCGCTCGGGGCCACGCCGATGCCCAGCGTCGCGGCCGATCCGCGTGCCGCCGAGCCGACGGCCGGCCTGCGCGCCTTCGCCGCGAGCCACCCGGGTCGGGTCCTGGTCGCGCTGGATTCCGCCGGTCGCCGCGAGGCGCTCGCCGACCAGCTTCGCGCCGCCGGCGCGCCAGCCACCATCGTCGGCAGCTGGCGCGAGTTCCTCGCTTCGGATGCGGCGCTCGCGCTGACCGTCGCGCCGCTGGAGGACGGCTTCGTGCTCGAGTCGGCGGGCCTCGCGGTGGTCGCCGAGCGCCAACTGCTCGGCGAGCGCGTCGCCCAGCGCCGTCGCCGCAAGCGCGCCGCGCGCGATCCCGAGGCGATCGTCCGCGACCTCGCCGAGCTTGCGATCGGCGCGCCGGTGGTCCACGTCGACCACGGCGTCGGCCGTTACCAGGGCCTCGTGCGGCTCGACCTCGGCGGCGTCGACGGCGAGTTCCTCGCGCTCGAGTATGCGAAGGGCGACAAACTCTACGTGCCGGTCGCCCAGCTCGACCTCGTCAGCCGCTACACCGGCGCGCCGCCCGAGATGGCGCCGCTGCACTCGCTCGGCGGCGATGCGTGGGACCGCGCCAAGCGCAAGGCCGCGCAGCGCGTGCGCGACGTGGCCGCCGAGCTGCTCGAGATCCACGCCCGACGCGAGTCGCGGCCGGGCATCGCGCTCAAGATCGACCGCGCGATGCTCGAGCAGTTCGCCGCCGCCTTCCCGTTCGAGGAGACGCCGGACCAGCAGGCCGCGATCGAGGCGGTACTGGCCGACCTCGAGGCCCCGCGCGCGATGGACCGCGTGGTCTGCGGCGACGTCGGCTTCGGCAAGACCGAGGTCGCGCTGCGCGCCGCCTTCGCGGTCGCGACCGCCGGCCGCCAGGTCGCGGTGCTGGTGCCGACCACGCTGCTCGCCGAGCAGCACCACCGCAACTTCACCGACCGCCTCGCCGACTGGCCGATCAAGGTCGAGGTGCTGTCGCGCTTCCGCGGCAAGCGCGAGACCGCCGAGGCGCTGGCGCGCATCGCCGAGGGCAAGGTCGACATCGTGATCGGCACCCACAAGCTGCTCGGCGACGAAGTCCGATTCCGCGACCTCGGCCTCGTCATCGTCGACGAGGAGCAGCGCTTCGGCGTGCGCCAGAAGGAGCAGCTGAAGAAGCTGCGCGCCGAGGTCGACCTGCTCACGCTGACCGCGACCCCGATCCCGCGCACGCTGAACATGGCGATGGCGGGCCTGCGCGACCTCTCGATCATCGCGACGCCGCCCGCGCACCGATTGGCGGTGCAGACCTTCATCACGCAGTGGGAGCCCGGGCTGATGCGCGAGGCCTTCCAGCGCGAGCTCGGCCGCGGCGGTCAGGTCTACTTCCTGCACAACGACGTCGCCTCGATCGAGCGCCAGGCGCGCGAGATCGAGGCCCTGCTGCCCGAGGCGCGCGTGCGCGTCGCCCACGGCCAGATGCCCGAGCGCGAGCTCGAGGAGGTGATGCGCGATTTCTACCGCCAGCGCTTCAACGTGCTGGTGTGCTCGACGATCATCGAGTCCGGCATCGACGTGCCGAACGCGAACACGATCATCATCCACCGCGCCGACCGCTTCGGCCTCGCGCAGCTGCACCAGCTGCGCGGCCGCGTCGGACGCTCGCACCACCGCGCCTACGCCTACCTCGTGGTGCCGGACCGCAAGGCGATGACCGCCGACGCCGAGAAGCGCCTCGAGGCGCTGGCCTCGCTCGACGAACTCGGCGCCGGCTTCGCGCTGGCGACGCACGATCTCGAGATCCGCGGCGCCGGCGAACTGCTCGGCGACGAGCAGTCGGGGCAGATCGAGGAGGTCGGCTTCTCGCTCTACAGCGAGATGCTGGCCCGCGCCGTCCGCGCCCTCAAGTCGGGCCGCCTGCCCGAGGAGGCCGAGGACGACCGCGCCCACACCCAGGTCGAGCTGAACCTGCCGGCGCTGCTGCCCGACGACTACCTGCCGGACGTCCACCACCGGCTGGTGCTGTACAAGCGCATCGCCGGTGCCGGCGACCTCGACGCGCTGACCGAGCTCAAGGTCGAGCTGATCGACCGCTTCGGGCCGCTGCCCGAGCCGGCCCAGCACCTGTTTGCCGTGCAGGCGCTGCGCCAGCGCGCCGCGGCGCTTGGCATCCGCCGGCTCGAACTCGGCGCGAGCGGCGGGCGCGTGCTCTTCGGACCCGGCACGACCGTCGACCCCGCGACGGTCATCCGCATGGTCCAGCAACTGCCGAAGGTCTATGCCCTCGACGGCCCCGACAGGCTCAAGGTCCGCGTGGAGCTGCCGGGCGCCGCCGAGCGGATCCGCGTCGCCGGCGAAATCCTCGACGTGCTCGCGCGTCCGCCGGCCGGCTGAGGTCGCGGATTTCCAACGGGTATCGTGTCGCGCCCGATCCGGATATCGACCGGGAAAGTCCGTCGAAGCCGACGCTTGAATCGTTCATCCGGTCGGCCTACATTCGTCTCGCGCGTTTCGAGGCACGGGGAATGCCGATGCACGCCGAGCCGGTCCCCACGCGCCTTCCATCCACCCGTCGGCGCGCGAAGTCCGCTTTCGTGCTCGCAGCGGTCCTGCTGGCCACGGCCATGCCCGCGACGGCCGACCACCGGCCCTTCGGCGTGCTGCCGGAGGGCAACATCCGGATCCTAAGCCCGGCGGAATACGACACGGTCGTGCCGATCGCGGGCGGTCGCCTCGTGGTCGAAGGCAATTTCGGCCGGGTCGACGGCCAGAGCGTCGCTGGCCCTGTGATCCTCGATCGCGACGGACGCCTGGTGCGCGCGATCCCGGTGCGCTGCGCCGGCGCGGCGATCGTGCCCGGACACCGAACGTGCCGGCTCTCGGTGGTCGCACTGCCCGACGGCGGCTTCGCGGTCGGCGGCGCCTTCGACCAGATCGATGGCGAAGCGATCGCCGGCATCGCGCGCTTCCGGGCCGATGGCGCGCTGGACACGGGCTTCCGGCCGATCGCATCGGTCACCCCCGGGCAGGCGGTGCCGCTCGTCGGCGTCGCGCTCGGACACCTGTACTTCCGGACGCTCGGGACGTTCCGACGCATTCCGCTGGCACCGCCCCACGTCATCGACCCGACCTACACGATCCAGCACGCCGACCCCGTGCACGCGCTGTCACCCGACGGGCGGCTGTTCGTCGTCGGTCGATTCGTCGGCATGTACATGGGCATCAGCCGCTGGAACCCGGACGGCTCGCACGCGGGCGCCATCTTCGGCGTTCCTGAGCCGAGCGCGCTCTGGTTCGATCCCGGAACCGATCGCCTGTTCGCGTTGACGCGCGATTCGAACGGAAACGTCGCAGCATTCACGCGGGTCGACCCCACGACCGGCCCCGAGCCCGACTGGCAGCTCGAGCGGGTGCCGGGCGCCAGGGGAACCACGGCCATCAGCCCGCGCGCGCTCGACGCCGGCCGGATCATCGGCGAGCAGATCGTCGGCTCGAGCCGCTGGCTCAGCGTCAACGCGGCCTCGAACGGGAAACTGATCGCCGCCGTGCCGCTTCCGGTCACGCGCGACGCGGCCTATTTCGGCGACGGCGCCGGCGGCTGGATCTCGGCGCCGCCGCTGCAATTGCGCTTTAGCGTGACCGGCGGGCCGCAGCATGTCAATGCGCTGATTCGACTGAATGCGGCGCTGACGATCGACCCCTCGCTGATCACCGACATCCACGCCATCGGCGCAGCCTTCGCCAGCGCGCCGGCGACCGGCGGCGGATTCTTCATCGGCGGCGAGTTCGGCACGGTCGGAGGTCTCCCGCGTTATCGGCTGGCCCGACTCGACGCGTCATGGCAGGTGGATCCGGCCTGGCAGATCGCCGACGCCGGGCTGCCGCACTTCCCGATTGCGCGCCTCGGCCACAGCAGCGACGGGATCCTAGTCGCCGGCGAGTTCCACCGGATGATCCAGACGGTCGGCGTGCCCCCGCCGGGCCTGATCCTCGCCGGCGGCCTCGGCGAGCCCGCGCAGCGTCGGTGGCCCAACTCGAGCCCGTTCGTGGGCATCGTCGTCGGCGAGCACGTCTATGGGTCGCAACTCTGTCCGTGGCCGCCCGAGCAGCAACAGCCACCCCCGTTGATTTGGCGCGTCCCGCTTGCGCCGCGGGTGAGCGCGCCACCTGCGTCTTTCCTGTGCGCGTTCGACTTCACATGGCAGGCCGACGGCAACAGTGCGTGGATGGTCGCGAGTCCGGACGGCTGGATCTACTACCGCCAGCCGGGACCGAACGGTGGCGCGATCCGGCGGATCCGTCCGACCGCGGGCGCGGTGCCGGATCCTTCGGTGGTCATGAACCTGCCTCCGCCTCCCCCACCGATCCCGCCGGACCTGCAGGTCTTGGGCCTCGCCGCGACCGCTGCCCACGTCTACGTGTCCATGCTGACCCAGTCGAACGGATCCGGCGAGCTGCTCAGGTTCCGAACTTCCGACGGCCAGTTGGATTCGACATGGCCAACGGTCACGCGACTGGATGTCACCGGCGCGCTGGCCGCCGATGCCGAGTGGGTCTACTACTGGGATCGGTTGCCCGAAGGCCCACCCCCGGTGCGGCCCTGGGCGCTCTACCGGCGCGCGGCGAGCGACGGATCGCTCAGCGGACCGTTGCGCGCGCTCGAGTCGTCCTTGCCGACCGGCAGCGGCCATCCGCAACCTGGTCTCACCGCGATCGGGGACGGGCGCGCAATCGCGACCTGGCGCTTCGTCGCGCTGGATGGCATCCCGCGCGACGGCTTCGCGATCGTCGGCAGCGTCGAGGCGATGCTCGCCGACGGCTTCGAAGGGCCCTGAGCGGGCGCTTGGTGCGGCCGGCCCCGCCAGAGCGCGACGACCGGTCGATGCCGACCGCCTCACGCCGGGGGGCCGTCACCCCGCGCCGGTGCTCGACCGGCACGGGGTGGTGCCGGGTCAGAACGAGAAAGTCACCGAGCCGACCAGGCGGTTGTCCGCGATCTTGCCGAAGTTGCGGCGCGCATCGCTGTCGGTGCCGATGAACTGCAGTGCCAGCGTCGCCGGCGAAGCATCCCACGCGAGGCCGACGTTCCAGTCGAAGTGGTCGAGGTCGGCCGGCAGCGAGTAGCGGCCGATGCCACCGGTCAGCGACAGCTTCTCGGACAGCGGCCAGCTGCCACCGAGGCCGAGATAGAGCCCGCTGTCGCCCGAGGCCAGCACGTCGTTCGACCAGCCGATGGTGGTCGTGACGTGCTCGCCGAAGCCGACGTTCACCAGCAGCTCGTTGTATTCGAGATCATTGCCGCCGTCGATCCCCGAGTAGTTGTAACGGACCAGCTGCAGGTCGAGATTCACGCCGTCACCGATCGGCGTCGCGTAGCCGATGAAGGTGTCGTACTCGATCCCGGACGCGCCGGGCCCGAAGTCGACGTTCGAAGCCCAGAGACCAGCGTAGAAGCCGGACGCGTGATCGAAGCGCAGTTCTCCCTGCAGCGCGGCGCCCTCGTCGGTCTGGCTGAGGCCACGGAATACGTAATCCGACGTGAGCGTGGCGCTACCCGAAAAGCCCTCGGCATGGGCGAGTGGCGCGGCAGCCGAAAGCGCAAGTGCGAGAGCTGAGGCGACGGAGTTGCGGGTCATCGGGGTTCCCCTTGTGCGGTTGTTGGGCGCCGGCACTCGAATCGAGCGACCGACCGTCCGAAGGTAGCGAGGATGGTGCAGAGCAACAAACCGGTTCCATCCGGCGAGCTTGGAGGGCTGCCACGGCGGTCTCGCCACCGCTTCGGGCGGGCCGGTCCGCTCGATTGACACGGTCGCGGACGCTGCCGAAGATGCCGATCGACCCCGCCTCGAGGACCCGACGACGATGCGCCCACGCCCACTCGCCGCGCTCGCGGCTGTCCTCGCCCTGAGCCTCGCCGCGTGCGGCGGTCGTCCAGAAACCCAGCCGCAGGGCGAGGCGACGAAGCCGGCGCCGGCGCCGCGTTCGGCCGGGGTCGTCAACATCTACAACTGGTCCGACTACATCACGCCCGAGACGCTGGAGCGCTTCACGCGGGAAACCGGCATCCGCGTCGTCTACGACGTCTACGACTCCGACGAGGTGCTCGAGGCCAAGCTCGTGACCGGCAACACCGGCTACGACCTCGTGTTCCCGTCCCTGCCGTTCGCCCAGCGCCACATCGCGGCCGGGCTCTACGGCCAGCTCGACAAGGAGCAGCTGCCGAGCCTCGGCAACCTCTATCCGGACATCGTCGCCGCGGTCGGCGCCGAGGCCGACCCCGGCAACGCGTATCTCGTGCCGTACATGTGGGGCACGACCGGCCTCGGCTTCAACGTCGCGAAGGTGCGCGAGCGCCTCGGCGACGTCGAACTCGACACCTGGACGATCCTGTTCGATCCGGCCAGCGCCGCGAAGCTCGCGGACTGCGGGATCAGCGTGATCGACGAGTCGCAGGAGGCCTTCGCTGCGGCCCTGTTCCACGCCGGCCGCGACCCGAACGGCGCCAGCCCCGAGGACATCGAGGCGGTGCGCGCCGCCTTCGCCGCGATCCGGCCGCACATCCGGTACTTCCATTCGAGCAAGTACATCGAGGATCTCGCCAACGGCGAGATCTGCCTCGCGGTCGGCTACAACGGCGACGTGCTGCAGGCCGCGGCGCGGGCAGAGGAGGCCGGCAACGGGATCGAGATCGGCTATGCGATCCCGCGCGAGGGTGCGATGCGCTGGATCGACTCGATGGCGATCCCGTCCGACGCGCCGAACCGCGACAACGCGCACCGCTTCATCGAGTTCATCCTGCAGCCCGACGTGATCGCGCCGATCAGCGACTACGTCAACTACGCGAATGCGAACCGGGCGGCGACGCCGCTGGTGTCGGCGGCGGTGCGCGAGGACCCGGGCATCTACCCGAGCGACGAGGTCATGGCCCGGCTCGTGAGCCCGCGCAAGCTCCCCGAAGACCAGAACCGCGCCCGCGTCCGCGCCTGGACGTCGATCAAGAGCGGCCGCTAGTGAGCAACGCCCGCAGGCCGGGCTACGCCGAGCCCTGGCAGGATCCGGCCGAGGAGCCCTTCGTCCGCATCGAGGGCGTCACCAAGACCTACGGCAAGGTCTATGCCGTGGACGACGTCAGTCTCGACGTCTTCCGCGGCGAATTCTTCTCGCTGCTCGGCGGCTCCGGCTGCGGCAAGTCCACGCTGCTGCGGGTCCTCGCCGGATTCGAGGTGCCCGACCGCGGTCGGGTGCTGATCGACGGGGTCGACATGACCCGGGTGCCGCCCTACCTGCGCCCGGTCAACATGATGTTCCAGAGCTACGCGCTGTTCCCGCACATGACGGTCGCGGAGAACGTCGCGTTCGGCCTGAAGCAGGACGGCCTGCCGAAGGCCGCGATCGCCGACCGCGTGCGCCAGATGCTGGACCTGGTCCGGCTCGGCGGGCTCGAGAAGCGCAAGCCCGACCAGCTCTCAGGCGGCCAGCGCCAGCGCGTCGCGCTGGCCCGCGCGCTCGCGAAGCAGCCGAAGCTGCTGCTGCTCGACGAGCCGCTCGGCGCGCTCGACAAGAAGCTCCGCGAGCACACCCAGTTCGAGCTCGTGAACATCCAGGAGCGCGTCGGCACGACCTTCATCATGGTCACGCACGACCAGGAGGAGGCGATGACGATGTCGTCGCGGATCGCGGTGATGGACGCCGGCCGCATCGTCCAGGTCTCGACCCCGTCGAACCTCTACGAGTATCCGGCGACGCGCTTCGTCGCGAGCTTCATCGGCGCCGTCAATATCTTCAACGCGACCGTGCTGTCGCAGGACGGCGACCGGGTGCTGGCGCGCGCCCACGACCTCGGCATCGATGTCGTCGCCCGCTCGGGCCAGCCGATCCCGGCCGGCATCGACATCGGCATCGCGATCCGTCCCGAGAAGATCGACGTCGCCGAGGAGGCCCCGACCCGCGCCGACAACGTGATCGACGGCAAGGTGGTCGAGATCGCCTACCTCGGCGACGTGTCGATCTACCACGTCGAGACCGCCGGCGGCGCGATCCTGCGCGTGCAGGAGACCCACGCCGCGCGCAGCGCCGACCCCCACTACAACTGGGGCGACCGGCTGTACCTCGTCTGGAACGCGGCCGACGCCGCGGTGCTGACGAGCTGAACGCCGTGGAGCGCGACCGTTCGGCGGGTTCGCCGTGGTGGTCGATGTGGGCCACCGTCGTCGCCGACCTGTTCCGCTTCGTCGGCACCTGGGGCCGCGAGATCCGAGACTCGCGCGGCCGTCACCTCGTCACCGCGCTGCCGCTCCTGTACCTGGTCGCGTTCTTCCTGGTCCCGTTCCTGTTCGTCCTCAAGATCAGCTTCGCGACCTCGACCATCGGCCAGCCGCCGTATACGCCGCTCTTCGCCTGGGGCGAGGACGGCGCACTGACGATCCGGCTGGTGTTCGAGAACTACCGCGCGCTGCTCGGCGATCCGCTCTACGTCGGCGCCTACCTGAACTCCCTGTGGTTCGCGACCGTGGCGACGGTCGTGTGCCTGCTGATCGGCTATCCGATCGCCTACGGCATCGCGCGCGCGCGCCCGGCCGTCCGTGTCGTCCTGCTGGTGCTCGTGATCCTGCCGTTCTGGACCAGCTCGCTGCTGCGGAGCTACGCGCTGATCGGCATCCTGCGCACCAACGGCGTGCTGAACCAGCTGCTGATGGGCCTCGGGATCATCGACCAGCCGCTCGAGATCCTGCACACCAACTTCGCGGTCCACATCGGCATCGTCTACAACTACCTGCCGTTCATGATCCTGCCGCTGGTCGCGACCCTGATGCGGCTCGACTTCACGCTGCTCGAGGCCGCGGCCGACCTCGGCGCGAGGCCGGCTTCGGCGTTCCTGCGCGTGACGCTGCCGCTGTCGATCCCCGGCATCGTCGCGGGCTCGCTGCTCGTGTTCATCCCGGCGGTCGGCGAGTTCGTGATCCCGGACCTGCTCGGCGGGCCGGACTCGCTCACGATCGGCCGCGTGCTGTGGACCGAGTTCTTCACCAACCGCGACTGGCCGCTGGCGGCCGCGGTCGCGGTCGCGATGCTCGCGCTGATCGTGATCCCGATCATGCTGTTCGAGTGGCTGAACGAGCGAGAGTCGCGGCGCGATGAGGGCCGCGCGAGCGGCGCGCCATGAACGGACGCCGGCCCTTCGTGCTCTACACCGCGATGGCCTTCGGCTACGCGTTCCTGTACCTGCCGATCCTTGCGGTCATCGTCTACTCGTTCAACGAATCGCGCATGGTCACGGTCTGGGGCGGCTTCTCGACGCGGTGGTACGGCGAGCTGCTGCAGAATCGGCAGATCCTCGACGCAGCCCAGCGCAGCCTGCTGATCGCGACCGTGACCGCCTCGTTCGCGGTCGCATTCGGCACGCTGGCCGGTCTCGCGCTCGCGCGCTTCGGGCGCTTCCGCGGCCGCGGGGTGCTGGGCCTCGTGACCTCGGCCCCGCTGGTGATGCCCGAGGTGATCCTCGGCCTGTCCTCGCTGCTGCTGTTCGTCTCGCTGCAGGGCCTGATCGGCTGGCCCGAGCGCCGCGGCATGACCACGATCACGATCGCGCACATCACCTTCTGCATCTGCTACGTGACCGTGATCGTGCGCTCGCGGCTGGTGCAGATGGACCAAGCGCTCGAGGAGGCCGCGATGGACCTCGGCGCGCGGCCGTGGAAGGTGTTCTTCGTGATCACGCTGCCGCTGATCGCGCCGGCGCTGATCGCCGGCTGGCTGCTCGCCTTCACCCTCTCGCTCGACGACCTCGTGGTCGCGAGCTTCACGTCGGGCCCGGGCTCCTCGACGCTGCCGATGCTGATCTACTCGAAGGTCAAACTCGGCGTCACCCCCGAGATCAACGCGCTCGCGACGATCATCATCGTCCTGATCGCGACCGCGGTCACGATCGCCGGGATCGTGATGCACCGGAGCGCGGCCCGCGCGAATCGCTGAGCCGGCTTGGCGGGCCTCTCGCGACCTGCGCGGCGGGCTTCGGCGATCCGACCCGTCGGCCACTGCCACTTTCCCGTCATTGCGACGCCCGCGCAGCGGGCCGTGGTGAACCGACCCGACAGCCACTGGCACTCTCCCGTCATCGCGACGCCCGCGCAGCGGGTCGCTGTGAACCGACCCGACAGCCACTGGCACTCTCCCGTCATCGCGAGGCCCGCGCAGCGGGCCGTGGCGATCTCACGCGGGCGAGCGCCTCCGCCAGCCCGAGATCGCTTCGTCGCCTCCGGCGCCTCGCGATGACGCCGAAGGCAGGTCCTCGCAAGGACTGACGCTTCAATGCACGCCATCGCGACGCCCGCGCAGCGGGTCGCTGTGAACCGACCCGACAGCCACTGGCACTCTCCCGTCATCGCGAGGCCCGCGCAGCGGGCCGTGGCGATCTCACGTTTTCGAATGCCATCTCGAGCCAGTCCGAGATCGCTTCGTCGCCTCCGGCGCCTCGCGATGACGCCAAAGGCAGGTCCTCGCAAGGACTGACGCTTCAATGCACGCCATCGCGACGCCCGCGCAGCGGGTCGCTGTGAACCGACCCGACAGCCACTGGCACTCTCCCGTCATCGCGAGGCCCGCGCAGCGGGCCGTGGCGATCTCACGCTTGCGAGCGCCTGCTCCAGCCAACCCGGGATCGCTTCATCGACTGCGGCTCGTTGCGATGGCAGGCGGTCGGGTGATGCCCGAAGCCGCAGTCGTCCCTCCGCGCACCGTCGAAGTCAGCGAGACAGGACATCCCGCAAGCGGGTCAGTTCCCGCACCAGCACCGGCAAGTCGTCGCGGAGGATGCTGAAGATGGTGTCGTTGTCGATGCCCAGGTAACCATGGATCAACCGGTTCCGTGTGGCGATGATCATGCGCCAAGGAACCTCGGGATGCGCGAGGCGAACGGAATCCGGGACATGCGTCGCAGCCTCGCCGATCTACTCGAGATTCCTCAGCGTGGCATCGTAGACGAGTCGCTCCGCTTCGAACGCGGCCTGGTCCAGACCCGAGGTGTATGCGAGCGCGCGCTCGGCGAACTCGATCATGTCGTCGAGGTAGAAGCGCCATTCCCGCATCGGCTCAGACATCGATCAGATCGCGTTCGACGTGCGGGCGCAGTTCGGCGCGGAGGGCCTTCTGCGACACGAGGTCGATCGGCCGCCCCAGCCGATCCTCGAGCGCGAAGAGCACGCCGAAATAGCGCTTTGCGGTCGCGGGCCCGTCGAACGCAACCAGCACGTCGAGATCGCTGGCCGTTCCCGCCTCGTTTCGAGCCGTGGACCCGAACAAGGCCAGCCGGGTCACCCCGTAACGCTCGGCGAGCAGGGGTTTCATGCGGCTCAACGCGGCGATGGCCTCATCACGATTCAATGGCTTCGATCCTCCCGACAACCGGGTCTCGCGCGGCTGGCCCTCGATCGACCTGATGGACCAGGGCCAAGCGAGGCCACGATTCCGACCTCGCGGCGCCGACCATCCGGGCGGACGCGCCGCACCAACTTTGCACGGTCCGCAGGCCACCGTCCACCGGACCTCCCGTCACGGCACGATAGGGCTTCACCGCCCCGCGCGCGTGGCCGGGATCCGCTTCGAGCGGCTGCGGGTGATCGTGTAGACGGTCGCCGGCGGGATGTTGCGCAGCGTGAAGCCGGCGCGGCGGCTGCTCAGGTCCAGCTCGGCCAGCACCTCGGCCGCGACCGGCACCACCGGCCCGTACGTGAACTGGATGAAGCGGCCGTGCGGGCCGAGGGTCTCGAAGGCTCCCTTGAGGATCGCGCGCTGCGTCGCCTTCGGCATCGCCAGCAGGCCCAGCCCGCTGATCACCGCGTCGACGGGACCGTCGTCGAGGAAGCCGGTGCGGCGCGCGATCGCGGCGACCTCGCGCGCGTCGCCCATCACGATCCGCGCGTCCGGGAAGCGCCGCGACAGGTGCGCGTGCAGTTCCTCGCCGAGCTCGAGCACCAGCAGGTCCTGCGGCGCGACGCCGTGCGCGAGGATCGCCTCGGTGATCGCGCCGGTGCCGCCGCCGAGCTCGATGATGCGGCGCGCGTTGGCCGGCAGCTGCGCCAGCATCTTGGCCGCGAGCTCGCGGCTCGACGGCGACACCGCGGCGACCCGAAGCGGATCCTTCAGCCACTCGCGGAAGAACTTGAGGTTCGTGTCGTCGGCCAGCGCGCGGGCCCGGGCGAGCAGGCGATCACGGACCATGGTCATGCGGACTCCGGGCGGGTGCTGGCGCGAATCATACGGGCTCCGCGGCGCCGCCCCGCGACGATCGCGTCGTCCCGGCGGTGGCCGCATCCCGGTGACGGATCTCGAAGGCGTGGTGGATGCGCGGATCGCGCGCGAAGTCCGGCGGGATCGTCGCCCGGGTGATGTCGCGGACCGCATGCGACTCGGGCACCGACGGATCCAGCCGGAAGCGGCGCAGGTTGTTCGAGAACAGCAGCAGCCCGCCCGGGGCGAGCCGCGCCATCGCGAGCCCGATCAGCCGCGCGTGGTCGCGCTGCACGTCGAAGTCGTCGGCGCGCTTCGAGTTCGAGAAGGTCGGCGGGTCGACGAAGATCAGGTCGTAACGGCCCCGGTCGGCCGCGATCCACGCCATCGCGTCGGCCTGGACCAGTCGATGCCGCGCGCCGGCGAAGCCGTTCAGCGCGAGGTTCCGCGACGCCCAGTCGAGGTAGGTCGGCGACAGGTCGACGGTCGTGGTGCTGGCCGCGTCGCCGGCCGCCGCGTGCACGGTCGCGGCGCCGGTGTACCCGAACAGGTTCAGGAACTGCCGGCCCCGGGCCTCGGCGCCGATGCGGGCGCGCATCGGCCGGTGGTCGAGGAACAGCCCGGTGTCGAGCCAGTCGTGGAGGTTCACGCGGAACGCGAGCCCGCCCTCGCGGACGATCAGGAACTCGCCGCGCGCATCGAAGCGCTGGTAGCGCTCGTCGCGCGCCTGCGGCCGGCGCTGCTTCAGCGCGATCCGCGCGCGCGGGACGCCGAAGGCCTCGGACGCGACCCGCAGCAGCTCCCTCAGGCGGCGCTCCGCGGTCTCGGCCGGGATCTCCTTCGGCGCCCGGTACTCCTGCACGTGCAGCCAGGTCCGGGCTTCCGCATCCGGCGGCGCGCCCTCGGGCACGCCGACGTAGACGTCGATCGCCGCCGCGTACTCGGGGAGATCCGCGTCGTAGGCGCGCCAGCAGCTCACCTGCTCGCGCTCGCGCCAGCGCTTCAGGTGCTTCACGTTGCGAGCGATCCGGTTCGCCAGCGCCTGCGCGCCCTCGCCGAGCGGCTTCTTCTCGCGCGGCGGCACGCTGCCCTCGGCGCGGATGTCGTCGAAGCACAGCAGGCGGCACTCGATCGCGCCGTTCATCAGCGCGTAGCGGCGCTCGGCCTTGAGACCGGTGGCGAAGCCGAGCTCGTCGCCGCTCGTGATCAGCGCCGCGCGCCAGCCGGCGAAGCCGCGCTTGAGCGCCGCGCCGAAGGCCGCGTAGACGGGCCGCAGCGCCGCGACCTCGCCCAGGCGCTCGCCGTACGGCGGGTTCGCGATCACGAGGCCCGGCGCGCGGTGCGGCGGCGGCTCG
>PVBP01000059.1 GCA_002995625.1 Lysobacteraceae bacterium
GCAAGGATGCGCGAGCGGACGGCGAAGCCGCCCCGAGCATCGCGAGGGGCGAGGCCCAGGAGGGGCCGAGTTCATCCCACCCCTTCCGCCAACCCGTCGAGGCTTGCGAGGCGCCCCGCGGGGTGGGTGAGAACCCACGCGGGTTCGACGCGAGCGCAAGGATGCGCGAGCGGACGGCGAAGCCGCCCCGAGCCCGCGAGGGGCGAGGCCCAGGAGGGGCCGAGTTCATCCCACCCCTTCCGCCAACCCGTCGAGGCTCGCGCGGCGCCCCGCGGGGTGGGTGAGAACCCACGCGGGTTCGACGCGAGCGCTCAGGACGCGCGAGCGGACGGCGAAGCCGCCCCGAGCCTGGGCTTCCTGCGCACCGCTTCGATCAGCCGTGCTCCAGCGCGGACACGCGACGCTTGCGTTGCGGTGACTGCGCAAGCCCCAGGAACACGAGCACCGCCCGGTTCAGGCGGACGAGATCGGTGTCGTCAAGGCGGCCGATCCGCGCGCGGACCCTTGCCCGGCGGATGGTCGTGATCTTGTCCACCATCAGGCGCGATGGCACATGAAGGCCGTTCTGGTCGTTCGGCTCGATCGGAAGGCGCATCAAGGGCGCATCCGTCGAATCCGAGGTCAGCGCGCAGACGGTCACCGAATCCGTTGCGTCGAAGCGGTCATCCTGAAGGATCACGACCGGGCGCGGCTTCCCGTCGTAGTCGCCGCTGCCGGCGACCGTCCAGATCTCCCCGCGCTTCATTCACGACCATCCTCGTCCGCCGCGAACTCCGACACCGAGTCGATCCAGGCCTGGTCCGATTCCGCGCCCGTGCTCGCCGCGATGGCCAAAGATTGCAGATGCGCCTCGCGCTCGAACGCAGGCGACCGGACGTCGGGCACCCAGATCTGGATCGGCCGCAGACCCTGGGCTCGAAGTCGCTCACGATGGGTTCGCACCTTCGCCCGGCTCGACTTGACCTCGCTCGCCTTGGTCATGGGCATGCTCCGATTCGGTTACATGTAACCTATCACGAAGACCCCCACCCAAGGGGAACGGAACGAAAAAAGCCGCGACCGGGAGACCCGGTCGCGGCTTCGAAGGCGGCCGCGCCAGCCGGCGCGGCCAGTCGACGCTTACTGCCGCAGGTCGAAGCGGTCGAGTTCCATGACCTTGGTCCACGCCGCGACGAAGTCGGCGACGAACTTGCCGGCGTTGTCGTCCTGCGCAAAGACCTCGGCCTGCGCGCGCAGCTCGGAGTTCGAGCCGAACACGAGGTCGGCGCGGGTGCCGGTCCAGCGCACCTTTCCGCTCTTGCGGTCGACGCCCTCGTAGACGCCCGGGGTCGACGACTTGCGCCACTCGGTGCCCATGTCGAGCAGGTTGACGAAGAAGTCGTTGGTCAGCGTGCCGACGCGATCGGTCAGCAGGCCGTGGGTCGAGCCGTTGACGTTGGCCCCGAGCGCGCGCATGCCGCCCACGAGCACGGTCATCTCCGGCGCGGTCAGCGCGAGCTGCTGGGCGCGGTCGAGCAGCAGTTCCTCGGCCGGCGCGTCGATGCCGTCGCGCACCCAGTTGCGGAAGCCGTCGGCGAGCGGCTCCAGCACCTTGAACGATTCGACGTCCGTCATCTCGGCGGTGGCGTCGGTACGGCCCGGATGGAACGGCACGGTCACGTCGAAGCCGGCGGCCTTCGCGGCCTTCTCGACCGCCGCGTTGCCGGCGAGCACGATCAGGTCGGCCAGCGAGATCTTCTTGCCGCCGCTCGCGGAGGCGTTGAAGTCCTTCTGGATGCCCTCGAGCGCCGCCAGCACCTTCGCGAGGACCTGCGGCTGGTTGACCGCCCAGTCCTTCTGCGGCGCGAGCCGGATGCGCGCGCCGTTGGCGCCACCGCGCTTGTCGGAGTTGCGGAAGCTCGCCGCCGCGCCCCACGCCGTGGTCACGAGCTCCTGGATCGACAGCCCCGAGGCCAGAACCTTGGCCTTGAGCGCCGCGACATCGGCCGCGTCGACCAGCGGATGATCGACCTTCGGCACCGGGTCCTGCCAGATCAGGTCCTCGGCGGGCACCTCGGGGCCGAGGTAGCGCGACTTCGGGCCCATGTCGCGGTGGGTCAGCTTGAACCACGCGCGGGCGAAGGCGTCGGCGAATTCCTGCGGGTTCTGGTGGAAGCGGCGCGAGATCTTCTCGTACACCGGATCGAAGCGCAGCGACAGGTCGGCCGTCGTCATCATCGGCGGGTGCTTCTTCGACGGATCGTGCGCGTCCGGGATCATGTGCTCCGGCTTCACGTTCTTCGCGACCCACTGGTGGGCGCCGGCGGGGCTCTTGGTCAGCTCCCACTCGTAGCCGAACAGCATGTCGAAGTAGCCCATGTCCCAGCGGGTCGGGTTCGGCTTCCACGCGCCCTCGATGCCGCTGGTGATCGTGTGCGCGCCCTTGCCGCTGCCGAAGGCGTTCTTCCAGCCAAGGCCCATCTGCTCGATGTCCGCACCCTCCGGCTCGCGGCCGACCAGGGCCGCGTCACCGGCGCCGTGCGCCTTGCCGAAGGTGTGACCGCCGGCGACCAGCGCGACGGTCTCCTCGTCGTTCATCGCCATGCGCGCGAAGGTCTCGCGCACGTCGCGGCCCGACGCGACCGGATCCGGATTCCCGTTCGGCCCCTGCGGATTGACGTAGATGAGGCCCATCTGGACCGCGCCGAGCGGATTCTCGAGCTGGCGGTCGCCGCTGTAGCGCTCGTCGCCGAGCCATTCCGTCTCCTGCCCCCAGTAGACGTGGTCCTGCGGCTCCCAGGTGTCGGCGCGGCCGCCGCCGAAGCCGAAGGTCTTGAAGCCCATCGACTCGAGCGCGACGTTGCCGGCGAGCACGAACAGATCGGCCCACGAGATCCTGTTCCCGTACTTCTTCTTGATCGGCCACAGCAGGCGCCGGGCCTTGTCGAGATTGCCGTTGTCCGGCCAGCTGTTGACCGGCGCGAAGCGCTGGTCTCCGGTGCCCGCGCCGCCGCGGCCGTCCGAGACGCGGTAGGTGCCGGCCGCGTGCCAGGCCATGCGGATGAAGAGCCCGCCGTAGTGGCCCCAGTCGGCCGGCCACCACTCCTGCGAGTCGGTCATCAGCTGCTCGAGGTCCTTCTTGAGGGCGGCGTAGTCGAGCTTCTTGAATTCCTTCGCATAGTCGAAGTCCCGGCCCATCGGGTTCGAACGCTCGGAGTGCTGGTGCAGCATCGCGACGTTGAGGCGGTTCGGCCACCAGTGCCGATTGCCCTGCGCACTGTCCACGGTGCGCGCGCCGGTCATCGACGCGAACGGGCACTTGGTCTTGGCTTCGTAGTTCACGGGGAGTCCTCCTGTGGGGGTGATGCCTGATCACCCTAACCCCGTGCGGCCTATCGATCAAATACTTTCGATTGATCGCACCGATAGATGGCCATCGCCCGTTCAGGCATCACGACGCCGTTCAGGCACCGCGACGCCGGTCCGGCCAAGGACGCGATACGGACGCGTCGATCTCAGGCCTTCCGAGCCGCCCGCTGCCGCAGCACCTCGAACAGCGCGATGCCGGTGGCGACCGAGACGTTCAGCGATTCGACGTCGCCGGCCATCGGGATCGCGGCGAGGTGGTCGCAGGTGTCGCGGGTGAGCCGCCGCAGGCCGTCGGCCTCGCCGCCGACCACCAGTGCGACCGGACCGGTCAGGTCGAGCACATAGAGCGAGCCACTGGCCTCGCCGGCGAGGCCGGTGACCCAGACGCCATTGGTCTTCAGCATCTCGAGCGTGCGCGCGAGGTTGGTCGCGCGCACCAGCGGCACGCGGTCGGCGGCGCCGGCCGATGCCGCGCGGACCACCGGCGTGATCCCGACCGCGCGGTCCTTCGGCACGATCACCGCGGTCACGCCCGCGGCGCGCGCCGATCGCAGGCAGGCGCCAAGGTTGTGCGGGTCCTGCACGCCGTCGAGCACGAGGAACAGCCCACCCGGACCGGCCTCGGCGACCAGCCGCTCGAGGTCGGCTTCGGTCAGCGCCTCGCCACGCCGGTAGCGCGCGATGACGCCCTGGTGGCGCATCCCGCCGGTCGCCTTGTCGAGGAACTCGCGCGGCCGCGCGTGGACCGCGACGCCGCGCTCGCGCGCGAGATCGACCAGCGCCTTCAGCCGTCGGTCGTCCCGGCCCTGCTCGACCAGCAGTTCGACGATGTTGCCGGCGTCGTGCTTGAGCGCGCCCTCGACCGAGTGCAGCCCGACGAGGAAGTCCGGATGGCTCATCGACGCCTCCCGCGCGGCTGCGCGCGCAACGTCTCCCCGGCCGGACGCACGCCGCGTCCGGCCTTCTCCGCGGCGCGGTCGCCGCGAAGCTCGCCGCCCGGCTCGACCAGGCGCAGGTCGATCTTGCGGTCCTCGAGGCTCGCGCGCAGCACCTGCACGCGGACCCGGTCGCCGAGCCGGAAGGTCAATCCGCGGCGCTCGCCGGTCATCAGCTTCCGGGTCGCGTCGAAGTGGTAGTAATCGTTCGGCAGCTGGGTCACGTGGACGAGGCCGCTGACGCGCGCCGGCTCCATCTCGACGAACAGCCCGAACGAGGTCACGCCGGCGATCGTGCCGTCGAAGCTGGCGCCGACGTGCTTCTCCATCCACGCGCAGCGGTAGCGCTCGTCGACGTCGCGCTCGGCCTCGTCGGCGCGGCGCTCGCACTTCGACGCGTGCGCGCACAGCGCCGCCATCGCCTCGACGCCGTATTCGAAGCTGCCCGGGCGACCGCCGCGGATGGCGTGCCGGATCGCGCGATGCAGCAGGAGATCCGGATAGCGCCGGATCGGCGAGGTGAAATGCGCGTACTCGGACAGCGCGAGCCCGAAGTGGCCGGGCTGCTCGGCGAGGTAGACGGCGAGGCTCTGCGAGCGCAGCAGCACCGACTCGAGCAGGGCCGCGTCGGGCCGTTCGCGGACGCGCTCGAGCAGCTGGCGGAAGTCCTTCGGGGTCACGTCCGGCCAGGGCGGCAGGCGCAGCCTGAACTCCTTGAGGAACTCGAGCAGGTCCGCGTACTTGTCCTCCGGCGGACGCGCATGCACGCGCAGCGGCGCCGGCAGCCGGCGCTTCAGCACGAAGCGCGCGGCCTCGACGTTGGCGGCGATCATGCACTCCTCGATCAGCTTGTGCGCGTCGTTGCGCTCGTAGGCGCCCATCGACAGCACCTCGCCGTTCGGCGCCAGCCGGAACGTGTACTCGGTCGACTCGAACTCGATCGCGCCGCGCCGCGCGCGCTGCCGCGCCAGCGCCTGGTAGAGCCGGTGGAGGGCCTCGAGGCGCGGCATCAGCGCGGCGCCGATCGCGGCGCGCGCGCCGGCGTCGCCCTCCCCGATCGCCTGCCAGACCTGGGTGTAGGTCAGCCGCGCGTGCGAGCGGATCACCGCCTCGTAGAAGCGCGACTTCGTCACCACGCCGTCGGCGTCGATGCGCATGTCGCAGACCATCGCGAGCCGATCGACGCCGGGGTTCAGCGAGCAGATCCCGTTCGACAGCGTCTCCGGCAGCATCGGCACGACGAAATCCGGGAAGTAGACGCTGGTGCCGCGCTCGCGCGCCTCGTCGTCGAGCGCCGTTCCCGGACGCACGTAGTGCGAGACGTCCGCGATCGCGACCACCAGCCGGAAGCCACGGCCGTCGGCCTCGGCGTAGACCGCGTCGTCGAAGTCGCGGGCGTCTTCGCCGTCGATCGTGACCAGCGGCAGCGCGCGCAGGTCCACGCGCCCCGCGACGTCGGGCTCGGTCACCACCGGCGACACCGCAGCGGCCTCGGCCAGCACGGCGGCCGGCCACTCGTGCGGCAGCCCGTGGTTCTCGATCGCGACCCGCACCGTCAGCGAGGCCGAGAGCTTCTCGCCGAGCACGGCGACGACGCGCCCGAGCGGCGGGCGTTCGCGCTGCGGCGGCTCGGTGATCTCGACCACGACCACCTGGCCGTGGCGCGCGCCGCCGTGCTCCCCGCGCGCGACCAGCACGTCCTGGTGGATGCGCGCGTCGTCGGGGATCACGAGCCCGACGCCGGCCCGCTCCTCATAGCGGCCGACGAGACGCGGCGCGCGGCGTTCGAGCACCTCGACGATCTGGCCTTCCGGGCGGCCGCGGCGGTCGAGCCCGACGATGCTGGCCAGCACGCGGTCGCCGTGCAGCACCTGGCGCATCGTCGCCGGCGCCAGGAACAGGTCATCGCCGCCGTCGTCGCGGCGCAGGAAGCCGAAGCCGTCGCGGTTCGCGAGCACGGTCCCGGCGATCAGGTCGAGCTTGCGCGCGACCCCGTAGCCGCCACGGCGGTTCACGAGCACCTGGCCGTCGCGGACCATCGCGGCGAGTCGCTTGGCCAGCGCGTCGACCTCGCTGGGGCGCTTCAAGCCGAGCGCCGCGGCGATGCGCTCGGCGGTCATCAGCTCGGCCTCGTCTCCGAGCAGCGCGAGGATCGCCTCGCGGCTCGGGATCGGCTCGGCGTAGCGCGCGGCCTCGCGCTCGGCGTAGGGGTCGCGCGAGGTCGGACCGGTGCCGCGGCCCGGGGTGCGCGGCGCTGCCCCGACCGACTGCGCGGGAGCCCCCGCCGTCGCGCGGCGCCCCGGCACTGGTGATCCGGCGGTCAGGACTTCCGGCAGCCAGGGCGGCGGCTTCGAACGCGAACGCGGCTTGCCGGCCGATGCGGCCCTCGCCTTCCCGGCGCCGGCCGCGGCTCCCGCCTGCCCCTTCGATCCGCGCGCGCCGTGCCGACGCCCGGCCGGCGCGCCGGCGCCCTTGCCATTCTGGCCCTTGCGGCCGTCCTTCCTCATCGTCGATCCCGATGTCGCCCGGGGGGCGACGGATCGCGCATGCTAACCGGACATCCCGACCGCGACCGTCCTCGCCGACGCGCCGTTGACAGGATCGCTGGCCGCCCGTACAGTTTCGGGCTGTTTCGCAAGCGGCGCCCCCATGGCCCCGCACGCCTGCCCAGGTGGCGGAATTGGTAGACGCACTAGTTTCAGGTACTAGCGGGGCGACCCGTGGAGGTTCGAGTCCTCTCCTGGGCACCAATCGAACGACGAAGCCCGCCGCACGGCGGGCTTTTTCGTGTTCACCAGCCAAGCACTCGCCCAGCGGTCGTGCGCGGTGCGGGAACCACCCGACCCGCCGCCGATCCGAGCTGAAGGGCGGCCCATCGGGGCCAGCCGCGGGCGGCTGATCGAGGTAGCCGGAAGGCCCCCGGGTCAGCCGCGCCATGCGGATCACGGCGCGGCGGCGCCATTCGGCGAGCAGGGTCATGGCGACGGAACCTCGATGTCCAGGCCGGAGGCGCGCAAGGTGCATGACGCGCGTGACCCGTGTCGCATCCAGTCGCCGCGCCGGCACGCCGTAGGCTGCATCGCAGGCGGTGAGCGGGTGTCGCAGCGCCAGGATGCCGTCGAGCAGGCTGGCATCCGGAGAGCGACGGATGCGGAGGGCGCGCGGTGACTCGACCGGATCGATTCGCGACGCCGGAATGGCGCCCTCGAGGTCAAGCCTGCGCAGGTCCTGCAGCACGTCCAGCTCGAGCAGGGACGGCGCGGCGACGACCGTGTCCTCGGCGAACGGCAGTGCCTCGATCGGCTCGGGGCGGAAGCGGCCGAGCAGGCCGCGATGCCGGTATTGCGCCGGAACCCGGGAAAGGCCGGCGAGGCGCCGTCCAAAGCCTCCACGCGCGTTCCGACCAGCTCGCACGCCTTCCGCGTGCGATCTCTCCGAACCTCGCCGTTCTCGGCGCCGCACGCGCCCTGACGCGAAGCGGGGTGTCTGACGGTCGCACCCCGACGATCGGGCGGTTCGGCAACGTCTCCCACGCCGGCTCGCCGCGTGGGAATCGCCTCAGCGACAGCTGATCCCCGAATCGGCGGGCCAGATGTTGACCTGTTCGAGGGACATCCGATTGCCCGCGACGTCGGATGCCTCGACCTGGATCGCGAAACGGGCGGGCGTTTCCGCCGGCCCGCTCGCATCGAGCGTCGCGACGATGCCCGTCCGGACCCGACCCGGGGCAGGCGGCGTCAGGGAAATCACCAGCGTCTCGCTGAAGCGGGCGTCGGCATCCACGCGGTAGGTCACGTCGTCCGCGGTTGGCACCACGATGGTCGACCGATCGATCGTCCCCGAAAAGACGCTCAACGCGAGCCTTCTGACGCCTCCCGGGTCACTGGCGGAGACCACGAACCGTACCGGCGACGCGTGGACGAGCGCGCAGGCGCTATCGGTCCAAGGATCGCTCGAACGAAAGGTCCGGGTCCCGTTCACGGCGCCCCTGACCTGCAGCGACAGCTCCGGCCGCTCCCGATCGGGTCCCGGGGGCGCGTTGGCGATGCAGCCCGCCAGCGCGATCGATGCCAGTGTCACGGGCAGGACCAGTCGCACGCGCATGGTCGTCATCCCCACCTTGACCGTTCTCAGCGTACGCCGATCGAACGGCCGAGTCCACGACCTTGGGACCCGATGACGCGGAGTTCGACGGTGGCGACGGCCCGCCTCCGCGCTGCCGCCCCGGTCGGTGGACGCGACCGCGCGGCCGGCGAGCAGACGACGGCGATGTCTCCGGAATCCCCCACCGCAACGTCCGGCCCGCGGTCGGGGACCGACCTCGTGCGGCGATGCTCGGCGGACTCCCCGCGGCCGGTCGACCGCTCAGCCGAAGGGATCGCGCAGGATGATGTTCTCGTCGCGGTCGGGTCCGGTCGAGACCATCGCCAACGGGCAGCCGACCAGTTCCTCGAGCGAGCGCAGGTAGGCGCGCGCCGCCGCCGGCAGCTGCGAGAACTCGCGGATGCCGCGGGTCGGTTCGGTCCAGCCCGGGAACTCGAGGTACACCGGCTGGCACTCGTCCCACCCGGCCGCGTCGAGCGGCGGATACTGGGTCTCCTTGCCGCGGTAGCGGTACGCGATGCAGAGCTTGATGTTGCCGATGCCGTCAAGCACGTCGAGCTTGGTGACGCACAGGCCGGTGATGCCGTTGATCATCACCGCGCGCTTCAGCGCGACGAGGTCGATCCAGCCGCAGCGGCGCGGGCGGCCGGTGGTCGCGCCGAACTCGTCGCCGCGCCTGCGGATCTCGTTTCCGAGCTCGTCGTGGAGTTCGGTCGGGAACGGCCCGCCGCCGACGCGAGTCGCGTAGGCCTTGGTGATCCCGAGCACGTAGTCGATCTCGGAGGCGCCGACGCCGGTGCCGGCGCAGGCGCCGCCGACCGTCGTGTTGGAACTGGTCACGTACGGGTACGTGCCGTGGTCGATGTCGAGCAGCGAGCCCTGCGCGCCCTCGAACAGGATGCGCTGGCCCTGGCGGCGCAGGTCGTGCAGCAGCCCCGCGACATCGGTCTTCATCGGCTCGATGTAGGCGCCGAAGGCGAGCGCCTCGTCGAGCACCTGCCGGTAGTCGACCGCGTCGACGCCGAGGTACTTCGTCAGCACGAAGTTGTGGTAGTCGAGCACCGCCCGCAGCTTGTCGGCGAGCTGGTCCGGGTAGGCGAGGTCGGCGACGCGCACGCCGCGCCGCGCGACCTTGTCCTCGTAGGCCGGGCCGATTCCGCGCCCGGTGGTCCCGATCGCCTTCGCGCCCGAGGCCTTCTCGCGCGCCTGATCGAGCGCGACGTGGTACGGCATGATCAGCGGCGTCGCCGGACTCACCTTGAGCCGCGAGCGCACGTCGAGGCCCTTGGCCTCGAGCCCCCCGATCTCCTTCCGGAGCGCCTGCGGCGACAGCACCACGCCATTGCCGATCAGGCACAGCACGTTCTCGCGCAGGATCCCGGAGGGGATCAGATGCAGCACCGTCTTCTCGCCGCCGATCACCAGCGTGTGGCCGGCGTTGTGGCCGCCCTGGAAGCGCACGACCGCGCCGACCTGCTCGGTCAGGAGATCGACGATCTTGCCCTTGCCCTCGTCGCCCCACTGTGCGCCCAGGATCACCACCGACTTGCCCACGTCGCTACCTCCGCGTTCGATTCGATGCCGCGCTGCCATCCATGGCGGGGCTCTCCGGCCCGGCCATCCATGGCCGGGCGTTCGCCGGGTCGCGCCAGTGGCGCGACAAACCCCGGCTCACCCCCACTGCGCGCCCAGGATCACCACCGACTTGCCCACGTCGCTACCTCCGCGTTCGATTCGATGCCCGGCTGTCGCTCATGTCCGGACTCGCCGGCCCGTCCCTCGACGCGTTGCCGACATCGGGCAACGAACGCGGCGCGGCGCGAAGGGTAGCGCCGATTCGCGCGAACTAGAGGAACAACTGCAGTAGCACCAGGCCGATCACCGCGGCAATCGCGCCGCCGGCGCGCAACTGGCGCGGCGGCATCTCGATCAGCTCGCGCGCCATCCGCTGCCAGGCCTCGGGCGCCGCGAACAGGAACAGGCCCTCGAACACGAGGACCAGGCACAGCGCGATCCAGATCTCGTTCGGCATCGACGATGCGCGCCCCTCGTGCGGAGGCGCGTGCGTTCACGATCAGCGCGGGCGGTCGCTGCCGAAGTGACGGAAGAACTCCGAGTTCCGATCCATCACCAGCACGCCGTCCTTGTTCCGGAACGACTCGCGATAGGCCTCGAGGCTGCGGGTGAAGTCGAAGAACGCGGCCTCGCCCGCATAGGCGCGGTTGAAGATCTCGGCCGCCTGCGCCTCGCCCTCACCGCGGATCCGCGCTGCATCGCCCCGCGCCTCGCCGAGGATCACCGCGACCTGGCGGTCGGCGTCGGACCGGATCGTCTCGGCCGCCTCCTGGCCGGTCGCGCGCAGGTCGTTGGCGACCTGCTGGCGCTCGGCGCGCATGCGGCGGAACACCGACTCGCTGACCTCCTCGGGCAGGTCGATGCGGATGATGCGCACGTCGACGACGTCGATCCCGAGCGCGCGCGCCGCCTCGTCGGCGTTGCGCACGACCTGGTTGATGACCGTCCCGCGATCGGCCACCAGCGCCTGCAGCGTGCGCTCGTTGAAGGCCTGGCGCAGCGGCTCGCGCACGATCGCGATCAGGCGCTGGATCGCCTGCTGCTCGTCGCCGGTGGTCGCCTGGTAGAAGGCCGACACGTCCTCGATCCGCCACTTGACGTAGAAGTCGACCAGCACGTCCTTGCGCTCGGAGGTCAGGTAGCGCTCGGGCTCGGCCTCGACCGACAGCAGGCGGTTGTCGAACTTGCGCACGTTCTGGACGAACGGCGCCTTGAAGTGCAGCCCCGGCTTGAAGTCCGCGCGCTTGACGGCGCCGAACTGGAACAGGATCGCGTGCTCGGCCTCGTTGACGATGAACAGCGAGTTGAACAGGACCAGCAATGCGGCCAGCGTGCCAAACAGGATCGAGGTCTTCATGTCAGCGTCCCTCGCGGACCGGGCGGCCAGTGTCGCGGCCGCGGATCGTTTCGATGGCGGGCACCGTCGCGCTCGGCGCGGCGGATCCGGTCCCGCTCGCGGGCGGCGACAGCGGCGGCAACATCGGCTGTCCGCTGCCGATGCGGTCGAGCGGCAGGTACAGCACGTTGTCGCGCGAGCCGTCGACGACGATCTTCGGCGTGCCGGCGAGCACCTCCTGCATCGTCTCGAGCATCAGGCGCCGGCGCGTCACTTCGGGCGCCTTGCGGTACTGCTCGGCGAGCAGCGTGAAGCGCGTCGCGGCACCGGTCGCCAGTGCGACCGCGGCCTCCTTCGCGCCCTCGGCCTCGGCGCGGATGCGCGCGGCCTCGCCGCGGGCCTCCGGAACCACCTTGCTCGCGTACGCGCGGGCCTCGTCCTCGACGCGCTGCTTGTCCTCGCGCGCGGCGATCGCGTCGTCGAAGGCCTCCTTGACCTCCGGCGGCGGGCGCACGTTCTGGAAGTTGACCTCGTTGACCTGGAAGAACGAACGCAGCACCTCGCCCTCGCCGGGCTTCTGCTTCTCGCGGCTGTAGTCGTCGAGCAGCTGCTGCAGCACCGTGCGCGCATTCGTCGACAGCTCGGTGATCCGGCCGGCCAGGATGTCGTTCATCGCGCTCGAGCCGATCACCTGGCGGACGGCGCTCTCGGCGGCCTCGCGGATCGTCCGATCGGGATCGCGCAGCGTGAACAGGAAGGCGCGCGGGTCGGCGACGAGGTACTGGACGTTGAAGTCGACGGTGATGATGTTCTCGTCGCGGGTCAGCATCCGGACCTGGTCCGAGGTCGAGCGCACGCGCGTCGCCTCGACCACGAACACCTGCTCGATCGGACCGGGCCACTTGAGATTGAGGCCCGGACCCATCGTGCGGTTGTACTCGCCGAAGCGCAGCACGACGCCACGCTCGGCCTCGTCGATCGTGCGCCACGAATCGAGCGCGAACCAGGCCGCGAGGATGCCGATCACGAGCACCCAGACCCCGCTGCCGCCCGGTCCGCCGAAGACCTTGCCCATGCGGTCGCCGAGCTTCTTCATCGCGGCGTCGAGATCGGGACCCTGATTCGGCCCGCGGCGCGGTCCGCCGCCCTGCCAGGGATCTCGCTGGTTGCCGCCGGGTTCGTTCCAGGCCATCTCGCGCTCCGGCCGCGCGCCGGCGCGGCGATCGTCAAACCAGTAGGGGGCCGCGCCGCGCGGGGCGCCGGCCGGGGCAGTCACCGGCGGCGCGTCGCCGACCGGGCCCGCGAGTGTATTCGATGATCCCGGCTTCCGTGGTCAGCGCCGCCTTCACGCGCCATGGCCATTCAGCGACAGCGCCTCTCGCAATCGGGCGGCCTCGGGATCGCTGCTGCCGAGCAGCGGCGCCAGCAGTTGCGACGGCGCATCGACCTCGAGCGTCCAGCCCCCCTCGTCGACGGTCTCGCCGGCGACGGCGCCGAGCTCGAACAGGCGCGCGCGCAGCCGGCCCGCCGCATGCGGCAGGTGGACCCGCCCGGAGACCCGCGCGCCGGACAGGGCCTCGCCGACGGCCCGGCGGACGAGGTCGAGGCCGCGGCCCTCGCGGGCGCTCGCATGCACGCGCACGCGGCGACCGCCGTCGATGCGCTCGATCCGCGGCTCGGCGTCCGGGAGCAGGTCGATCTTGTTCCAGACCTCGATCTGCGGGATCGCGTCGGCGCCGATCTCGGCCAGCACGACGTTGACCTGGGCGATCCGCTCGTCGCGCTGCCGATCGTGGGCGTCGATCACGTGCAGCAGCAGGTCGGCGTCGCGGGCCTCGGACAGCGTCGAACGGAACGCGGCAACGAGGTCGTGCGGCAGGTCGCGGACGAAGCCGACCGTGTCCGCGAGCACCGCCGGTCCGGACGCCAGGCCCTCCAGCCGGCGCACGGTCGGATCGAGCGTCGCGAACAGCTGGTCGGCGGCGTAGACGTCGGCGCGGGTCAGCGCATTGAACAGCGTCGACTTCCCGGCATTGGTGTAGCCGACCACCGCGACCACCGGCACCGCGTTGCGCTTGCGCGCGCGGCGCGCCTGCTCGCGCTGGACCTCGACCTTCGCGAGCCGGTCCTCGAGCACCTTCATCCGGTGCGCGACGAGGCGCCGGTCGATCTCGAGCTGGGTCTCGCCGGGGCCGCGCAGGCCGATCGCGCCGCCGCGCTGGCGCTCGAGGTGGGTCCAGCCGCGCACCAGTCGCGTCGCCAGGTGCTTCAGCTGGGCCAGCTCGACCTGGAGCTTGCCTTCGTGCGAGCGGGCGCGCTGGGCGAAGATGTCGAGGATCAGGCCGGTGCGATCGACCACCCGGCAGCCGAGGTGCTTCTCGAGGTTGCGCTCCTGCACCGGCGACAGCGCGTGGTTGACCAGCAGCAGGTCGGCGCCGAGGCGTTCGCGTTCGCTCCTCAGCTCGTCGGCCTTGCCACTGCCGACGAAGTAGCGCGGATTCGGCGTGTCGAGCCGCGCCGTGACCGTGCCCAGCACCTCGGCTCCGGCCGAGCGCGCGAGATCCTCGAACTCGGACCGCGCCTCGTCGGTGTCGGTGCGCTGGAGCACCGGCTGCAGCAGCAGCGCCTGCTCGCCGCGGCGCGCGCGTTCGATCTCGAACAGGACGATCCCTCCGGGCCCGCCTCAGCGCGATGCCGGCTCGTCGCCGACCGGCTCGACGTCGGCGGCATGGCCGTGCGCGTGGCCGTGCGCGTGCTCCCCGAGGCGGACGTTGCGCGACGGCACGATGGTCGAGATCGCGTGCTTGTAGACCATCTGGCTCACGGTGTTGCGCAGGAGCACGACGAACTGGTCGAAGGATTCGATCGTTCCCTGCAGCTTGATGCCGTTGACGAGGTAGATCGCGACCGGAACACGTTCGCGCCGCAGCGCGTTGAGGAACGGATCTTGCAGCGACTGGCCCTTGGACATGTTGTTCTCCTGATTCGTCCGGTGCATCGGTACATCGTCCGGGCGGCCCGAGAGTCACGGGCTGGAAACGCGACGGACGTACCGAGATTGGAGCATCGCCCGCGATCGCGTCAACCGACCCGGCGATCCGGCCGCACCGGCGGCCTCGGCCGATGCGCGTGCCGACGCGTCGCCGGTCAGTGTGCGAGGAATCGCGTGACGAGCGCTTGAAGCCTCGCGCGAGCATCGGTCGCGTCCGGGTCGATCACGACCGCGGCAAGCTCCCTGCGCAGCCACGTCAGCTGCCTTTTCGCGAGCTGGCGCGTGGCCTCGATGCCGCGCGCCGCGATCTCCCGCTCCGGGATGCCCCCATCGAGCATCGACCAGACCTGCCGATAGCCGACGGCGCGCATCGACGGATGCCCGGCCGTCAGGCCCGGCCGCGCACGAAGCCGGCGCACCTCATCGACCAGACCCGCTTCGAGCATCGCGAGGAATCGCTGGCCGATCCTGCGGTGCAGGACCGCGCGCGATCCCGGCACCAGCGCGACCTTCAGCACCCGCCAGCGCAGCCGCCCGACCGCGCCGCGCTGCTGCGACGACATCGGCCGGCCGGTCAGTTCGATCACCTCGAGCGCGCGGCCGATCCGCTGCGGGTCGTTCGGGTGGATCCGCGCGGCGGCGGCCGGGTCGAACGCCGCGAGTCGCGCATGCAGTGCCGCCCAGCCGATCGCGGCGGCCTCGGTCTCGATCCGCGCGCGGACCGCGCGATCGGCGGCCGGCAGGTCGCTCAGTCCATGGGCCAGCGCGTGGAAGTACAGCATCGTGCCGCCGACCAGCAGCGGCACGCGTCCGGTGGCGCTGATGGCCGCCATCGCCGCGAGCGCGTCGTCGCGAAACTCGGCCGCGGAGTAGGCCTCCTCGGGCTCCCGCAGGTCGATCAGCGCGTGCGGGAATCGGGCCAGCGTCGCGCGGTCGGGCTTGGCCGAGCCGATGTCGAGGCCGCGGTAGACCTGCGCCGAATCGACGCTGACGAGGCCGAATGGAAAACGCGCCGCGAGATCGAGCGCGAACGCGGTCTTGCCCGAGGCCGTCGGCCCCATCAGGAAGACCGCGGGCGGGCGACGATCGCCCATGAGGCCAGCGGCGGGCCGGCTCGCGGCCAGCCCGCCCGCGCGCTCAGTCGCCCATCTGGCGCTGGCGGATCTCCCAGCGCTCCTGGGCGTCGAGGCACAGCGTCGCGATCGGGCGCGCCTCGAGGCGATCGAGGCCGATCTCCTCGCCGGTCTCCTCGCAATAGCCGTACTCGCCATCGTCGATGCGCTTCAGGGCCTTGTCGATCTTCGACAGCAGCTTGCGGTAGCGATCGCGGGTGCGCAGTTCGAGCGAGTTCTCGGTCTCGCGTGTGGCCCGCTCGGCTTCATCGCCGACGTCGCGCACTTCCTCGCGCAGGTTGTCGATCGTCTGCTTCGACTCCTCGACCAGGTCCTCCCGCCACTTCACCAGCTTCTGGCGGAAGTACTCGAGCTGAAGCGGGCTCATGTAGGGCTCCTTCGCGCTCGGCTTGTACCCGGGCGGCAGGACCGGCCTGACGACCTCGCCTTCCTTGACCTTGATCGGAGCGAGTGGGGCGATCGGACTCGCATTCTTCTTGTCAGGGGCCGCCGGCACGGCCACGGCGACCTTGCCGGTCTTCGGCCGCGGCGCGGGCGCAGGTGCGGGCGCCGGAACCGCCTTGGCGGACTTCGCGAGATCGGCCTTCGGCCGCGCGGCCTTCTCCGCCGAGGCCGGCTTCGGGGCCGCTGCGGGCCTGTCCGCCCGGACGGCGGGCTTCGCAGGCTTCGACGGCGCGGCGCTTCGGGGCCGACCCTGGCCGACCGTGGCCTTGTCCGACGATTTCGCGGCCTTCGCGACCGCCGGCACCTGCGATCCGGACTTGCCCGTGGCCGGCGCCGGCGCGGCCTTCGGCATCGGCTTCTTCGCAGCGACCTTGGCGGCGGGCCTCGCCGCCGGCTTCTTCGCGGACACCTTGTTGCCAGGCTGCGCTGCCGGCTTCCTCGCCGCCCCCTTGGGCGCCGCCTTCGCCGCCAGATTCTTCGCCGATCCCTTCGGCGCCGCCTTCGCCGCCGGCTTCTTCGCCGACCCGCTGGCCGCCGGCTTCGCGGCACCACCGACCCGCTTGACCACCTTCTCGAAAATCTTCTTCAGCGCACCGCCCGCCTTGTCGTTCGACCGCGCCGCCTTGGCCTTGCCTTTCGCCTTCGGCGCGGCTGCCTTCGATTTCGCGGCCGACCTGGCCGGGGTCTTCTTCGTCGTTGCTGCGGCTTTCTTCGCCATGTCGTGCTCTCGTACGCGGCGGCTCCTCGCGGAAGCGCCTGGGGGCGATCGAGGATGCCACCTTCCCGAGGGAGGGGACATCCGCGTCCCGGGGCACGTGGCCCCGGGGCGGGAGATCCGCGGCCCGCCAGGGCCACGGACAGCGTCTGCTCCGGTTCCGACCCTCGCCGGACCGGACGACCGACGCCGAAGCCGGGCACCGGCCGATGCGCCGGCCCCGAGGGGCCGCGTGTTATAGCCTACGCCTTCGCATGCAGCAACCCGACATCCCATCGAAGCAACCGATCGGCGCGTCTCGCCCCGGCCTCGCCGGACCCGGCGCCTCGTCGCCGGGCGACCACGCCGCCCGGCCTGAGACGGACGAATCCGGGGCCGCCGCTTCGGTCCGCTGCGATGATCCGCCGAACCTGGGACAACGCATCGCCAGCCGGCTGTTGCGCGGCTACAAGCGCTGGATCAGTCCGCTGCTCGGACAGCACTGTCGTTTCCACCCGACCTGCTCGGTCTACATGCGCGAGGCGATCGAGCGCCATGGCGTGCTGCGCGGCGCGCTGCTCGGGAGCTTCCGCCTGCTGCGCTGCCAGCCGTTCTGCGAGGGCGGCATCGACCCGGTGCCCGAGCGCTTCCCTCGCCGCTTCTGGGCCCGCAATCCGATCCCTCCGCTGGTCGACGATGCCCGGCGTTGACGCTCGATCGCGCCGCTGGCGACTGCGCGCGGCCGTCGCCGTCGCCACGTCGGCGCTCACGGCGACGTCGATGGCAGCGGCGTCACCGACCGTGATCGAACGCTGCGGCTTCGAGCTCTCCGTCCCGGTCGAGCAGGGCCGCCTCGTCCTCGGCCGCGCCGACCCGGCGTGCCGGATCCGCGTCGGCGGACGCGAGGCCCGCATTTCCGCCGATGGCCACTTCGCGTTCGGCGTCGGCCGCGATGCGACCGGCACGATCGCGATCGAAGTCGTCGACACCGCCGGACGCCGCCAGCTCGAGGCGCGCCCGATCGCGACCCGACGCTTCGCGGTCCAGCGCATCGACGGCGTGCCGCCGGCGATGGTCGAGCCGCCGCCGGAGATCGCCGCGCGGATCGCGCGCGAGCGCGCCGCGATCGCGGCCGTGCGCACGCGCGACGACGACCGCGCCGACTTCGCGCAATCATTCATCTGGCCGGTCCACGGGCGCATCAGCGGCGTCTACGGCAGCCAGCGGATCTTCAACGGCATCCCGCGGGCCCCGCACATGGGCCTCGACATCGCGGCCCCGACCGGGACGCCGATCGTCGCGCCGGCGCCGGGCCTCGTGACCTTCGTCCAGCCCGACCAGTACCTCAACGGCGGCGTGGTCGTGCTCGACCACGGCCACGGCGTCTCGAGCACCTTCATCCACCTGCATCGGATCGACGTCGCGGTCGGCGACCGCGTCGCCGCGGGCGATCCGGTCGGACAGGTCGGCGCGACCGGCCGCACCACCGGACCGCACCTGCACTGGGGCCTCAACTGGTTCGACGTCCAGCTCGATCCGTGGCCGCTGCTGCCGCCGCCGCGGCGCTGACGACCGGTCTCACGCCGCCCAGCGGCAGCTCGCCTCGGCAACCGCGTCGTGGGCGTGCAGGCTCTCGTGGTGCTCGACGCCGACATGCCACGCGGGCCAGCGGGCGTCCGCGGCGAGCGCGCCGGCGAGGCGCCGCGCGGCGTCCTCGCAGAACATCAGGTTGGACGCGTTGAGGCGTGCGAAGGCCTGCTCGTCGACACGCCGGACCAGGGTCTGGACCGGCGTCCCCAGCGCCGCTTCCGCCAGGGCCACCAGGGCCTCCGGATCGAAGCGGTCGGCGTCTGGCGGCAGTTCGACCGACAGCCGCGCGGTGCTGCGCTGCGCGTGCGGCGTCGCCGCGAGTCCACCGCGCTCGATCCACGCCACCAGCGCGTTGGCATCGGCGCCGGCCGCGATCCGCGCGGCGAGGTCCGCCGCGATCGCCTGGCGCGCCAGCGCGGTCGAAGCCGGGCACGTGCTCGAGTACAGCACCTCGACGGTCATCGTGATCCGCATGCCCGCCGGCGTGCGCTCGGCGGCGAGCCGAAGCGGATAGGCGCGCCAGCCGACCTCGGCGCTGACCAGCGCCGGTCGCGTCGCGAGGTGCTCGAGCGCGATCGAGATCCGGGCCCGGGTGGACAGCCCCGCCTGGCCTTCGATCGCGTCGCCGAGCAGCGATGCCAGCGCCGCCGGTGTCAGCGCGCGGCCCGCGAGCGCGCGATCGAGCAGCCGGAACAGGCGCGACATGTGGATTCCACGACTCGCCGGATCGGCGAGATCGACCTC
>PVBP01000060.1 GCA_002995625.1 Lysobacteraceae bacterium
GTGGCGGGGTCGTCGGCGGCGCGTCGCTGGGCCAGGCGGCGGGTGGCGTCGCCGAGCTGCGGCCAGAGCATCGCGGCGTCGGCGCGGGCGCGGCCGCGCAGCACGACGAGCGGCACGCGGGCGGCCGCGAGCTGGCGCAGCAGACCGACGGCGATGTCGGCCTCGCTGGCGACGACGACGCGCTCGAGCTGGGCCAGCGGCACGCGCTGGACGCGCTCGTCGGGCAGCCGGATCTCGAGCGCGCCATTGGCGTGGCTGAGGCGCGCGCCGCGCTGGTCGAGATAGACGGTGGTCATGGCGGGCCTCCGATCACGATCACGTCGCGGTCGACCGGGCTGGTGGCGGCGCCGAGCGGGATCGCGTCGCGGCGCGGATCGAGCGCGACGATCAGCACGCGGTCCTCGGACTCGACGATCACGCGGCGAAGCCGTCGCAGCAGGTCGTGGCGCTCGGCGTCGGTCAGCCAGCACTCGTGGACGGACTTCTGGCCGCCGGTCGCGAAGCGGCGCGAGACGTCCAGCGCGGCGCGGAGCCGGTCCGGGCAGGCGACGTCGTAGCAGGCGAGATGGAGCGCGCGATGGGGCATGCGCGCAGGATGCGCCAGGTGCGATTCGGGTTGGAGATTCAAAAGATTGCAGGTTTCGCGGCCTGCAAAATGCTCTGATACATTCCGGGCCTGCTGCAGGTTCACCGGGTAAGGAGCGTCCATGGCGACCTATCTCGTCACGCGGCACGAAGGCACCCGGCTATGGGTCACCGCTGCCGCGAGAAAGGGGCGGCTGCCCTTCGAGATCGACCACGTGGTCGAGCATCTCGATCCTTCCCGGCTCGCGAAGGGCGACGTCGTGGTCGGCACGCTGCCGATCGCGATCGCCGCCGAGCTAGAGGCGCGCAAGATCGAGTTCTGGGCGCTCGACCTCGACCTGCCGCCGGAAGAGCGGGGCAAGGAGCTGGGAGGCGTCCGCCTGCTCAAGCTGTACGAGAATCGCGGCGCGCGGTTCACGCGCTACCAGATCCGGCGCAAGGACTCGGTCGACGTGGAAGGCAAGGCGTCCCGGGCGCGCCCGGCGCAGCCTGCGATCTCCTTCGTTCCCGTCAGCGACCAGCTGGCGCCGGGCGCGATCGGCTGGCTGCACCAGCCGACCGCCCAGGTCTGCCTGCTTGCGAGCCCCGCGATGAGGAAGCGGGCGGAGATCCTGAGCGCCTGGCTGCGGGGCCGCGCGCAGCCGCCCGAGGTCGAGATCCGCGACTGGGACGACCGGGACTACGCCACGCTGCTGGCGCAGGCGGACGAGTGGGCCGGGAAGCTGGCGCTCGAGGATCGGCCGGCCGTGGCCGTGCACCTGACCGGCGGCACGAAGCCGATGGCGATGGCGCTGCAGCGGGTTTTCGGCAAGCGCGGCGAAGCGTTCGGCGGACGGCTGTCCGGGCCCTACGTCGACACCGGCCACGGGCGGATCGAGGACCTGCTGGCCCCGGTCGCGGCGGCGACGCCGATGCCGATGCGCAGCGTGCTCAACATCGGCGACCTGCTGGCGCTGAACGGCATCGAGATCACCGAGCCGCCGACCAGCGCGCGTCCCGGGTATCGCGCGTGGTTCGACCGGATCGCGCTGTTCGACCTGCTGCGTCACGAGAGGGCGCGACAAACATGGCTCAGCCTGTGGTATGCGGTGCTGCAATCGATCAAGGATGTCCTGGAGAACAAGAAGGCGCGCGACCGGGAGCGAGCCGCGTCCGTCACCCGGGTCGGCGGCAGCTCGGAAAGAAAGTTTAGAGTCGAGGTCGATCCGAAGCGAGGCGACTGGAAGTTCCTTCGCGGCGCGCTCGATGGCCCGCTCGGGCGGAAACTCGCCGAGTGTGGCGCGGCGGAAGTGGCGCTCGATCCGGCTTGCGATCGCGTCTTCACCCTCGCGATCGGCACCAAGGATAAGGGGCTCGACGAACTCGACTTCCTGTCGGGCACATGGTTCGAGGTGTGGCTCGCGCGCCAGTTCGCTGCGGCGGGCGTCGACGACTGGGCGCAGGGCTTGGAGATCAAGCAGGGCAAGGCCAAGAACGAGCTCGACCTCGTCGTGGCGAACGGCAATCGCTCGCTTCTGGTCGAAGTCAAGACCAGCGCGCTCGACAAGCCGGGCAAGGAGGATTCGAAGGCGGCCGAAACGGTCTACAAGCTGGATTCGGTGGCCGCGAAGCTCGGCCGGTTCTTCAACGATCGCTGGCTGGTCAGCCTGCGGGACCAGAAACTGCGAGACGCCGATCGCGAGCGCGCCGAAGGCTCGGGGATCCGTGTATTCGAAGGCGATGACGTCAAGGAGATCCCGCGGGCGATCCGCCAATGGGTCGACGACACCCGTCTCGAACGGGACGACGCGTTCCGGCCCGCCTTCGCGCGGGCGGATGCGAAGCGGGCGCCGCGCGCTCGCTGAACGCGTTTTCGGAGGCGGTGATCAGGCCAGTCGGTGCTGGAAGCGGCCGAGGCCGAAGCTCGCGTGCTTGCCGACGTTGAGCCGGGTCGCGAGATCCATCAGGGGCAGGAACGGCGCGAGCGGCCCTTCGATCGAGAACGTGCCGACGAGGCCGTCGAAGGGCATCGCCTGGCGCTGGCGGCTGGACCAGCGCTCGACGCGGACGAAGCGCAGGTCGGCATCGACGAGGCGCGTCGCCGAGGCGCGGTCGGCGAGGTCGGCGAAGTCGAGCCCGAGCGGGCCGTCGCCGTGGAAGTCGGCCATCAGCGAGACGCGGCGGACCAGCGCCATCAGCCACGGATAGGGCGTGAAGCCGTCCGGGCGAACGGCGTTGCCGCGGACGACGAGGCGACACGGGGTGATCAGGCGGACCGCGACGCGGAGGTCGCGCGCGTCGGCCGAGGCCGCCGGATCGGCGTCGAGCCGCGCGGTCGGCGGGTGGGGTGGGATCCGCGTGTCGGCGCGATCGAGGAGCAGGCGCTCGCGGCCATCGCCCGTCTCGACGTGGACGGTCGCGCGCTCGAATCGGGCACGCGGCTTCGCGAGCCCGCCGGAGGCGGCGCGGTCGATCGCGAGCAGGATCAGGCCGAGGTGCCGGCGCGCGGCGCCCGCCAGAGTGAGCCGGATCGACAGCGGACGGCCGGGCGCGCTGTCGCGCGGCGGGTCGCCTTCGAGGTCGAACGCGTAGGGGGCCGGGATCGCGGCGAAGCGCTGCAAGGTATGTTCGGCCGGCGGCACCGGGTCGAAGATCTCGCGGTAGGCGCATCGCGCGGCCACCGGGCAGCCGTCGCAGGTGGCCGCGCCGGTCGCGCACGCGAGCGCGCGCAGCGAGCGCCCGAAGGCGCCGCGGATCGCGCCGCCGAGAAACGCGGGCAGGGCGTTGCGGTCCTGGGGCAGGAGCTCGATCCGGTAGGTCGCGCACTCGAGGCCCATCGGCGTCGGGCTCAGGCTTCGCGGACGAGCAGGCCGAACGCCCAGCGCGAGCGGGACAGCGCCTCGGCGTCGAGGATCGCGCCTTCGGCGGAGCGCTCGATCACCCGGAAGACGAGGGCGGCATCGCCCGGGCCCATCCGCACCGTGCGGCGGTGGACCGGCACGTCGATGCCGAGCAGGCCGGACAGGAACTCGGCCGTGCCGGCGTGGCCGACCGCGCTCTCGAAGCCCGGCGCGAGGAACTCGCGGGCGGCGTCCGGCGAGACCGGGCCGTCGAAGCGCCAGCGGCCCCAGTCGGTCAGGACCGGCGAGTTGAGGAGGTAGCGGGTCACGACTCGCCACGCAGGGTTCGGAGACCGAGATCCCGGCGCGCCTGCTTGACGTCGATGCCCTCGACCACCCGGGGCAGCCAGGTCTCGATCGCGTCCGCCGCCGCGCGCTTTTCCTCCGGCGTCCATTCCGGCGCCCGCGCGTCCCGGGCGAGATCGCGGGCGGCCCTGTGCGCGTTCTCATTGAGGCGTTCCTTGCCGCCGCGCAGCGCCATCGAGCGCTGCCGCATCGCATCGACGAACGCTTCCACGGCGCGCATGCGCTCGCTCAAGGTCGCGCGTCGCGCCTCTTCGGCCGCTCTCTGCCGGGCCTCCTCCTCGGCTCGCGCGCGGGCCTCCTCCTCCTCGGCACGGCGCTGCTCGGCTGCGTCGTCCCGCTGCATCGCGCCATAGCCCACGGCGGTCTTGGCGCCGAAGCCGAGCCATTCGAAGGCGTGCGCGAAGGCGGCGTGCATCAGCGCCTTCCAGCGCGGCTGGCCGTCTTTGTCAGTGGCGCCCAGTTCCGGCGCGAGCCGCTCGAGGTGTCGGGTGTCGCAGGTCACGATGAAGGTGAAGCCCGAGCCCGGCGGCACGGTGAGGAAGCTGATCGGGTTGGGCTGGCCGGAGTCGTGGGGGCTCAGGCTACCGGCGGTATCTCGCATCCACTTGTTGTGAGCGCGTTGATCATTCCGATCGGGCCGCGGCTTGGCCTGGTAGTAATGGGCTTGATGCGGCGTCATGATCTCGACCAGCAGGCTGTCGCCCTCGATCTGCGGGATCACGTCCCAGAACGTCAGCGCGCCCCGCGCGTGGTCGGTCCCGCCATCGGCGGATTCGAGGCCGAACAGCACGTCGATGGCCGAGAGTTCGATCGTCGCTTCCCTGTCCACCTGCAGCGCGTAGCGGCGGTCGACGCCCCAGCCGCGCGGGTCACCCCAGCTGCCCGAGGCGAGCTCGCGTGCAGCCTGCCGGAGCACACCCTTGACGCCCGAGCCGGGCAGATAGGGCAGCCCGTAGGGGCTCAGGAAGGCAAAGCCGTTCTCGAGCGGGTGCTCGTTGCCGAGACCGGTGGTGAAGGGGGCGACCGCGCGGCCATCGAGGCGCAGCACAGCGGGCTCGGGGACGGTCGCGGTGGCCGCGGCCTGGCGGGACGCCAGCTCCCGCTGCGCTTTGCGATCGGCCGGCGTCAATCGGGTGGCATGTGCGAGCGCAGAGACCTTGTTTTCTTCTTTGACTTCGCGCTCCTCGCGGTCTTGGCCTCGGACTTGGTAGTCGATGTCGTGCGTCGTCCAGAGCCGCGCGCCGCCTCGGCGGTTGACGCCCCAAAGCGTGAGATACATGCCAAAGCGCAACCCCGGCGAGGTCTCTTTGAAGTCTTGGCCCAGATAGTCGGGTACTGCGGCGATCGGCATCTCAGTTCCCTCCGTTCTGCCGCGCCGCGGCCAGCTGCCGGAGCCACTTGAGCCAGGCAAAGGCTTCGGCGGTGATCAGCTGGAAGGTGCGCGGGTCGGCCTGCATCAGCGTCTGCATGAAGGCTTCGAAGCCGGGGTCCCGGTCTTGCTCGCCAGGAGCCTGCAGCCGCTTGTGGAGCCAGGTGCGCAAATCGGCTGCCACCTCGGCATGGGCGCTTTTCTTCTCGTTGCAGAACGCCAGCACCTGCATCAGCCCCGAGTTCATGATGAGCGCCGGCAGCGCCTTCGCGACGTTGACGTGATCCTTCGTGTAGCGCTGGCACTTGGCCCAGGCGTCCTGCGCGCGCTGCTGTTCCAGAGTCAGTCTGCTCACGGCTGGCTCTCCACGATCCGGACCAGTACCTGCCCGCGTCCCGTGGTGGCATCGCCGCCGATCTGAAGGAGCCGGCCGTCGAGCGCCGTCCTGCACTGGCTGAGCACGGCCGCGGCCTCGAGCGTGCTCTTGCCATCGCGGGCGCGGCTCGCGAGCAGCGGCGCGATCAGAACGGATTCGGGCGGCAGGTTCTCGGTGTAGAAGAGTCCGCCGTCGTCGGCGGTGCCGGTCTTCTCGTTGATGCGCACGTGCGGCTCGACCAGCGTCGCATGCTCGGCGAAGTAGCCGAAGTCGGTGTCGGAGAGCAGCACGAGGTCTCGCTTGAGTTTCTCGCGGAAGAAGTCCGGCACCGCCTGGGCCAAGGAACCGCCCAGCGCGTGCTCGGCGAGCAGCGCGGCGGCTTTCCTGAGGGCTTCGGCCTGAGCGGGCTGCTGGGCGTACTCGAAGACCTCGAGATGCAGCTTTCCTTCTCGCAGCAAGGAGTCGTTGCCGGCCACGCAGTGCCCTTCGGCCGGGGCCGTGAGTCCTTCCGTGTAGCGTGCAGCGATCCCCACGGCGGCGAGCAGGCGCTCGGCGCGCGCGAGCGCGAGCAGGCAGGTGGCGTACACATAGCCGCCACGCAGGCTCCGCACGGGAAAGGCGACGAGCTGGGCATCGCCGAAGCTCAGCGCGCCCGCGTGCAGCTCGCCCGACTGCGACTCGGGGCCGAAGAGCACCGTGATCTGATCCTTCGATCGGCTGAGTTGCTCCCAGGCATGGCGCGCCGCGCCCTTGATGCCGCTGCCGGCGAAGCTCGGGTGGCGGGTGTGCACCTCGCGCTGGATGGGGTTGTCGATGACGCCGATGGCCTGCCCGGCACCCATGTGCACGGGGCTCATCGCGTAGAGAAAGACGGCGGCTTGCTTCTCGAACATATGGTCGTTCCTTGCGTTGCGAAATCACATCGAAATCGGGATCGAGGCGCGCTCGATGCTGTCGCGGAGGGTGTCGGGTGCGTCCGACCACCTCAGCAGGTCAACGCGGAACGGCAGATCGCTCTCGTCGAGATCGGCACGCAGTTCCGCCATCGCGATATCGGCCACCGGGAGGTCGTCGATCACGACCAGATCGAGATCCGAATGCGGCTTGGCGCGTCCTTTGGCGCGCGAGCCGAACGCGCGGACCTCGCGCCCGGGAAGACGGGCGGCCACCAGCTCGCGCAGCAATGCGAGCTCGACATCGGAGAGTTCAAGCATCATCTTGGATTCCTGCCGCCTCGAGTCGTTGCAGCAAGGCCCGCGCGTGGCGCGCGAACGCAGGCAACACGGCGAACACCTCGGCCGCCTTGCGGACGTCATAGGTATGCGAGGTCAGGTTGCGCTTGTCGCGGTAGAGAAACCAGGCCGGGACGTCGTCGATGAGTCCGCGCTCGGCCGCAACGCGGATCGGGCCGCGGTAGCTCATCGCATCGAGCTCGGCGGGGCTGGGCAGATCGAGCTCGAGCCGACGCTTGAGCATCTTCCACGCAAGCTCGAACGTGAACTCGAAACGCTGGATGCAGGCGTCTCGCACCTCTTCGTCGTCGGGATGTGCCGCAGCGCGGGCCAGGCCCCGGTCGAGGGCGGCCAGCGCGTTGTGCAGCGGGGTCAGATCGAGCGTCAGGTTCATGGCTTGGTCGTCCAGAGGCCGAGCAGGCAGCGGTTGAAGCCCTCGGCACGACGGACGGCATCTTCGCAGGGCTCGCTCCAGAGGCCGCATTCAGCAATCTTGCGAAGGGCGCCGGGGGCGACGCCCTCGTCCAACTCGAGCCACCAGATGCTGCCCGCAGGCGCCGCCCGCTGGGCGGGCTTGGGCTGCCAGCGGGCGAGATCCCAGCCGGAGACGACCTGCGCGCGTGGCAGCGCCGCGCAGACGATCCTTCCGGAAACGCCGTGCAGATCGAAGCGGATCGCACCGTCGTCGCGCCGGTTCTCAGGCTGAGCGCCCGTCGGCAGCCAGCCTTGCGGGAAAAGACCGGGGCTCGTGAGCAGCAGGCGGCAGCGCCGGTTCTGGGCGATGGCTTCGTAGTTCGGCGCGGGCCAATCGATGGCCGTCGGCACGAGCTGGGCGCCGTGGCCGTCGCCGCCGAGGCGCAGAAGGCCCGGGGTCAGCTCGCAGCCCGCTACGCGGACGGCGAGGCCTACCCCCGCTTGACAGGCGAGCGCCTGCAGGGAGAACAGCTTGCCGTCGTCGGCGCGGCGCAGATTGGGCTCGAGCGCGACACCGACGCGCTCGTCGATGCGCCAGAGTTGCCCGTCAGTGAGCAGGTCCGCCGCCTGTACCTCTTGGTCCGCCAACCAGCGGCGGAGCCCGGCGGCGGTGAGCCAGCGCTGTCCGCCTGGCTTGCCCTGCGCGCCAGCGAGCACGGGGGCCTGGGGCAGCGCGCTGCTCGTCTTCAGCCGGTTGTCGAGCGAAACCGGCCGCAGTCGGTGAACCCGGGCCCCGATGGGCACGAGGTCGGCCGGCAGCGGGAAGATCGGCTCGATACGGCCCTCGGCGCCGCGCCGCGCCACTGTGGCTGCCGTCAGCGTGAAGGCGCCGGGCACGTCGCGCGAGCCGATCGTGGGATGCTCGGCCTCGTTGCGGGCAAAGGCGGTGAGATCGATTCCGTCGCGCACGAGCTGGGCCGAGCGCAGCGCGCCCGAGAGCACCGACGGCGGCGGCGGCATCTGCGCCTGGCCCCAGCTGCCGGCCTCGCCAAAGATCCGATTGCCGCGGAAGGACCAGACGTCGAGCGGCGCGATGAAGGCGCTGTCGTTGGCGGCCGTCATGCGGGGACTCCTTCCGTTGCCTCGATCGGGGCGCTGTGTCGGGTGGTACGCGCAAAGAACTCGGCGGCGAGCATGAAATTGGCGAGCCAGGGGAGTGGCTGGACGTCCGCCGGGCGCTGCCTGGCGTCGAAGGCCAGTTCGACCAGTCGCTTGGCGAGCTGCTTGGCCAGCGCTGCGGCGCGGCCCCGGGCCTGCCGCGCCATCTGGTAGCCGAGCAGGCTCTGCGCCAGAGCAGCGTCATCCCCGGGCACGGCATGCAGCCAGTCGGCCACGTGGTAGGCCGCGCGGCGCGAGACCTCGTCGCTCGCGAGGAAGGCGCGCAGCTCGTCGAACAATCTCAGCGGCGCACCCCAATGCGCGGTGACGTGGACCGCCCCACCGCCGCGCTTGAGCAGCGCGAGGCTCCACGCGTCCTTGCCGGCGAGCGCCTTGGCGCGACGCTCGGCCTCGCGCAGCGCGCGCAGGACGGCGCCGAGCGGCGCCTGATGGTGGGCGATGACGAGGCCGGCGCTCGCGGTGGCCGCATCGCCCATCAGTCGCAGCACGCGCCTGTCGAACTGGGCCCAGCCGTTGCCGCTCCGCTCGAGCCTGCGGTGTTCGAAGGCGCGCGCGCCGCTGGCAGCCGGGTCGATGCCGCCGTAGACCGCGCGCAGCATCGCCGCCGCGGGCAAGAGGTCGCGCGCGGCGAGCATCGCCAGCACGTCGTCGCCACCGGCATAGATCAGCTTGCCCAGATGCTCGCGCTCGATCACGTGAGGCGCGAGCTCGAGCGCGAAGTGGTTGAGCGCCTGCGAGATCGCCATGTGCCAGGCCGGGTTCGGCGCGCGGCGCGCAGCGGCATAGTCGAGGAACTGCGGATCGACGCCGAAGCGCCGGTCGAGCTTGTCGCGCAGCTGCGGATGGAAGCTGGCTGCCACGTTGGGCGTCTTGCCGCCCGAGGCGCTGAGCCATTCGCCCATGCCGTCTCCATCCATCAGCAGGAGGCCGTAGTAGGTCTCGGGCTTGGCGCCGAGCAGCCTCGCGAGCCGGGCGCGGGCGCGCTCGCCCGCCCCTCCGCTGGCTTCGGTCTGCGCGTCGAGCCAGCCGGGCAGTTGCGCCCAGGCCGGCTGCCCCGCCTTGGCGACGCGGGCTGCCAGCCGCGCGGGCAGCGCGACACGCTCGCCACGCATGTCCTCCGGAAGGGACTTGCCGGCGCTCAGCGCCGTCTCGATCGCGGGGGCGAGCGCCATTGTGTGGGTGGAGACCACGTAGCGCGCGAGGTCACCGCTGCGCGCGTAGGGCCGGATCCGCTCCACGAAAAGGGTTGGCCACAGCCGCTTGAGCATCGGCAGCGCGCTCAGGTGTTCGCCGGCGCGGATGCCGAAGCGCCCGGCCGCCATGGCCCAGACGGTGTTCTTGCGCTGCCCGGGGGGTAGCTGCAATTGCGCGGCGTCGGTCGTCACCCACTCGGCTTCGCCGGTCAGCGTGCAGCGCCAGCCTTCCTCCTTCGTTGCCCCAAACCGACGCGCCGACTTGGCGGCGGCGAGCGTGCGGTCGGCGAGTTCGTGCAGCGCCGGGTACAGCGCGCCGGGGTTGGGCGTGTAGAACCAGCCCTCGTCGAGCTTCATCTGTCCCTTCAAGGCCTGCCAGACCGCCGAGCCGAGGAAGCCCACGCGCTGCCCGTTGGCCCAGAACGGGCGGAGCGCCTCCGCGAGCGCTGCATCGTCGGCCAACACGTGGCCATCGCGCTCGTCGCCCGTGGCGAGCGACCACGGTACGGCAGTCCAATGAACCTCGGGGAAGCCCGCGAGCTGTCGCTCGATCTGCCGGTAGCCGTGGAGCGCCGGATCGTCCGGGATATTGGCCTCAGCGAGCAGCTTGCCGAAGGCGGACTTGGCAAGTTCGAACGCCTCCTTGCGCACGGTGTGGACAATCTGCTGCGCGAGCTCCGGCGCGCGAGCGGCTGGAACGAGCGCGGTGAAGCGGTTGGGCAGCGCGGCTGCGAAGAGCGGATTGGCGTCGCTCGCCGAGCTGCGCCAGTCGCAGCCTTCGAACCAGGCTTCGGGCAGGCCCTGCTCGCGCAGCCACAGATCGACCGCCGGGACGCCGCGCAGGCGCGGAAACAGGATGGCCTCGGGGCCGCAGGCCTCGCAGACGACGCGCATCGCCGTCCACGCCAGATGCGACAGCAGATGCGAGCCGGCCCAGAGGTCCGACACCGAGCGCGCGGCCGCGATGAAGTCCTGCACCGGGCCCAGGGTGACTGCGAGCAGCGCCGGGCCGCCGTCTTCGGGCACGGCGAAGCAGCCGGCGAACGCGGCGGCCAGATCGACATGGTCGTGGATCGTGTGATCCGGCACCCGGCTGTCGGCCGGCAGCAGGCGCCATAGCTCCGCGAGGTCGCCGTGCAGCTCGGGGCCGAAGCGCCAGAGCGCGAGCGCCGTCTGGCGCGAATCGCCTTGGACGACGTAAGCGCGCAGATGGTCCGTGCCGAGCGCCTGCGCATGCGCCGCGTCGATGTCGTCGGCCAGGCCGCCATGCCTGCCAAGGTCATGCGCCTGCCCGGTCAGCGGATGGATCAACACCGGCTGCTCGGCGAAGCGCACCTGCTGCCACGCGGGGTAGCGGCTGTCGGTCTCGTGCTTTGGAAAGGCCATCCGGTCGGCGGCACTCGCCCAGTGGTCGGCGCGCGCGACGGCGGCTTCGATGGCCGGCGGCAGACCATCGGGGAAGAGTTCGTCGAGCAGCGCGCGCACGGTGCCGCCCTCGTGGCCTTCCCGCGTGCGCATTAGCACCAGCGCCTTCTCGGGCGGGTCGTGCAGCCGGGCGGCCAGGCGTGCGATCAGTCGGGGGTCGTGGTTTTCGGTCGTCATGATCGTCATGGATCGGCGAATGTTGGATGTGCTGCGCGATCAGGCCTGGGCACGCGAGAGCTGCGCAGGCGTCTGCCGATCGAGGAAGCCGTGCACTTCGGACCACACTTGCTCAATGGCTTGCCGCTGCGGGTCGAACGCCGCCGGCGGCAGATGCGGCATGTGGAAGATCACGCCAACGAGTTGACCATCTGCCGTGTTGCGCGCCTTGAAGCGGAGCTGGTTGGGCAGGCGGGCGCCGCGATCCCAGGCGCGGGTGGCGTGAGTCGTGATCGGATAGGAAAGCCAATGGCGGCGCTCGATGTTCTGGTGCGGCGGCCGTGCGTTGGGAAATCTGAACTGCGTGCGCATCCCGATCTTGATGATGGCCAGGGTCTTCATCAGCGCCTTCCAGTCGGCATGGGGCGCGGTCTGCCAGATGAGCGGGCCTTTGTCGTCCTGGCCGATCGCATGCGGCCAGTCCACTTGCAGGCACTCTTTCCAGTTGCGCAGCGGAACGGGTCCGGACAGCGCCGAAGTGCTTTCCGCTGGTTCGAGGACATACGATCCCCAGCCATTGCGCGAGCGGCCGCCGACGGCCCCGAAGCGATGCATCAGCGAAAGCGCGCATTCGAGTCGCTTGGCGTGTTCGTCCGGAAAAGCGACTGCCAGCGCTGCCGTCTCGCCGGCCTGGATGGCGGCGTTGGTCTTGAGCTTCGTTCCTTGCCGAAAGATCAGCGGGCCGTAGCCGAGGTAGAGCTGCGCGCCGACGGGCTGCGGCCTCTCCGGATGCCTGACAGTCTGGTCCGCTGACCAGTTCGTCAAGGTGCCCTTATGCCACCTTTCCATCCTCAGCCGCACCAGGCTCTTGCAGAAGTCGTTGTCCAACCAGGCGTTGCCGAACAGCAGCCCCTCCTCGCGGCGCATGGCTTGCACGTCCACCGTGAACTTCTTCTCGGCGGCATAGGCCACCCGCCACCACTGCCGCAGCTGCGCCTTGAACGGTGGCGTCCGCCAGCGGCCGTTCTGCTCGGCGTCACCGAGGAACGAAGGCGTGAGGAAGGTGAGCCGGTAGCGGAGGATCTTCATCGTCGTCGGCTGGGCGGCGGGTTGGGGCAGGATGGTCGCGGACATCGGCGGGTTCCGGGGAAATGGCAATCTTGCGGCGGCTCAGGGGTTGGTCAGGCGGTTCAAGGTGGCCTCGAGGGTCGTCGCGAGGCGTTCGGGGTTCTGGACGAGTTCGAGATGAGGCCGACAGGTCGGCGGCGTGCCGTGGGCGCAGGCGTTGCGGACGTTCTTGAGCAGCCAGTACGTGGCGCGCTCGGACTCGGGAAGTTCGGCATCGATGTTTCCTTCCTTGAAGGCGGTTTCGGCTTGCGCCTTGTCCTCGTACCGCAAGGGGTCGCCGCCCGCGTCCAGCGTCGCTCGCGACAGGAAGGACTCGAAGCCGAAGAGACTGGCGCGCAGGAGGTCGCCCCGCTGGAGCGCCTGCAGCGCCAGCCGGCGCTGCTGCTCGGCGAGATCCTTGCCCTCGACCCAAGACAGCGCCAGCCGGAGCCGGGCGCGGAAGAGTTCCGAGACGCCGCCGAGCGGCGTCCGCAGTCGCTCGACCAGGGGCCGCAGGGCGATGGCCGCGTCCCGGACGTTGGTCAGGTTGAGCCGCTGCCAGGCGCGCGGGAGCGCTTCGGTCAGAGCGGCTTCGAGGCCGTCGGCCGCGAGCAGCGGCGCGAAGCGCGAGAAGTCGCCGCTCGAATCGAAGGCCGCCAGCGCCTCGCTCCACGCCTGCAGATGCAGCAGTCCGTCGAGCCGCACGACGGGCGTCACGCCATCGGGCCCGGTCATCTCGAGCGCGCCGTAGTAAACCGCTTCGATCTCGACCTGGCGGACGCGCGCGAGGTAGCGGGTGGCGGCGAGCGCCAGCATGCCGAGGTGCCGGTAGCCGTGGGTCACGTCGAGGACGATGCGCTCGCGCGCGGCGAGATGCTCGGCGAGGCGCGCCAGGATGACCTGCTGCTCGGCGGCCTCGGCGGCCGCGCCGATCACGAGCGGCGTGACCGCCCGGCCGATCGAGCGCGCGATCAGCGGCTCGAGGCGTTGGAGCGTGCCCTCGTCGACGGCCCCATGCGCGACCGCGTCCATCAAGGCGAGCCGCTGGTCGTCGTCGGCCTGGTCGCCGATCACGTTCTCGACCAGCACGTCCCACATGCTCGAGGCCGTGCCGATCAGGATCAGGCGCTCGGCCTTCAGATACTCGGCGAGCGCGAGGCCGAAGTAGGGCGTCTCCCGGATCTCGCGCTCGTCGAACCGGTACCGGGCCGCGCGGTAGCCCTTCGCCCGATCGTCGCGCCCCTTGCCGAGGAATGAAACGAGGGTGAGCACGTCACCATCTCGGAAGCCGATGGGATGGCTCGGAGTTTGCCGTCACCGAATGGCGAATGGCCAGCGTCGCAATCCTGCGTGGTCCGGTCCCCCGATCGACGACGACTGCGGCCTACCTGGCATTCTCGCGACCGCGGCGACGTTAAACATCTTGATTTCTCGAAATCTCGAGCTCACCGCGTTGTAAGACGGTCGGCGCGCTCCGCGCCGGCTTCCGGCTCGTTTCGGCACGGGCGCGCCCGGCGGCCGTGGCCCTGCGGCGCTGCCCGCAGCGGCCAGCGCTCGATGAGGATCCGAACCGGCCGGGCGCCGCGCCGTCGCAGTCACCGCGCGGGAGTCCCTCGCTCGCGCCGGGCTAGACTGCCGCGCCGGTCGGCGCCGCCGACCCACCCTCCCTGCCGACTCCCGATTCCCTCAGGACGCCCATGCACGGAAAGCCCCTCGCCCTCGCCACCCGCGCGATCCACGCCGGCCAGTCGCCGGACCCGTCGACCGGCGCCGTGATGACGCCGATCTACGCGACCAGCACCTACGTCCAGCAGTCGCCGGGCGTGCACCAGGGCTACGAGTACTCGCGCTCGCACAATCCGACCCGCTTCGCGTGGGAGCGCTGCATCGCCGACCTCGAGGGCGGCACGCGCGGCTTCGCGTTCGCCTCGGGGCTCGCGGCGACCGCGACCGTGCTGGATCTGCTCGACTCGGGCAGCCATGTCGTCTGCATGGACGACGTCTACGGCGGCACCTACCGCCTGTTCGAGCGCGTGCGCCGGCGTTCGGCCGGGCTCGAGTTCAGCTTCGTCGAGCTCGACGATCCGGCCGCGCTCGAGGCCGCGGTCCGGCCGAACACGCGGCTGATCTGGTGCGAGACCCCGACCAACCCGATGCTGAAGCTGGTCGATCTCGCGCGGCTCGGCGAGTTCGCGCGCCGGCGCGGGCTGTGGCTGGTGGTCGACAACACGTTTTCCTCGCCAGCAGTGCAGCGGCCGCTCGAGCACGGCGCGACGCTGGTGATGCACTCGGCGACCAAGTACCTGAACGGCCACTCGGACATGGTCGGCGGCGTGGTCGTCGTCGGCGACGACGCCGAGGTCGCCGAGCGGATGGCCTTCCTGCAGAACGCGGTCGGTGGGATCCAGGGGCCGTTTGACAGTTTCCTGGCCTTGCGCGGGGTCAAGACGCTGGCGCTGCGGATGCGGGCGCACTGCGCCAACGCGCTCGAGCTCGCCGGCTGGCTCGAGCAGCATCCGAAGGTCGAGCGCGTGATCTACCCGGGCCTGTCGAGCCATCCGCAGCACGCGCTCGCGAAGCGCCAGATGGCGGGCTTCGGCGGCATCGTCAGCGCGTACCTGAAGGGCGGGCTGGCCGAGACGCGCGCGATGATGGAGCGCTGCCGGCTGTTCGCGCTGGCCGAGTCGCTCGGCGGCGTCGAGAGCCTGATCAACCATCCGGCGATCATGACCCACGCCTCGGTGCCGCCCGAGACCCGCGCGCGGCTCGGCATCCACGACAACCTGGTGCGGCTGTCGGTCGGCGTCGAGGACGTCGAGGACCTGCGCGCCGAACTCGCCGACGCGCTCGGCTGATCGCGCCCCGGGCGCCGCCCGGCGCCCGCCCGCGCCCCGCACGGAGACCCCCATGCAGTCGATCCTTCGCGCCGCGGCCGCGGCCCTCCTCGCGATCCTCGTCGCGATCGCGCCGCAACCGGCGCCCGCCGCGACCGACGGCTACTACCGCTTCCCGTCGCTGCACGGCGAGACGATCGTGTTCACCGCCGAGGGCGATCTCTGGACCGTCGCCGCGGGCGGCGGCACCGCGAAACGGCTCACGACCCACCCGGCGCTCGAGACCCAGGCGCGGATCTCGCCGGACGGTCGGCAGGTCGCCTTCGTCGCGTCGTACGACGGCCAGCCGGATGTCTACGTGATGCCGATCGGCGGCGGCGAGCCGAAGCGGCTGACCTTCGAGGGGCCGCGCGTGATCCTGTCCGGCTGGACGCCGGACGGGCGCGTCGCCTACGCCAGCGACAACGCGGTCGGGCCGAGCTGGCGGTTCATGCCGCGCCTCGTCGATCCCGCGACCTTGCAGACCGAGGAGCTGCCGCTCGCCGACGCGAACGAGATCGCGGTCGCGGCCGATGGCACCGTGTACTTCACCCGCTTCGGCCTGCACGTGACCGGAGACAACGCGCGCCGCTACCGCGGCGGCGCGATGGCCGAGCTGTGGCAGTGGCGGCCGGGCGAGCCGGAGGCGACGCGGATCGCGCCGGCGCACGGCGCGAACCTGATGCGGCCGATGGTCGGCGAGGTCGGGCTCGTCGCGCTCTCGGACCTCGATGGCGCGTACAACCTGGCCGCGGTCGATCCGGCCTCCGGTGAAGTCCGCGTGCTGACGCGACACGCCGGGTTCGAGGTCCGCTCGCCTGCCATCGACGGCCACCGCGTGGTCTATCAGCACGGCGCCGATCTGCGGATCCTCGACCTTGCGACCGGCGACGACCGCACGGTGCCGATCCGGCTCGCGTCGGACTTCGAGCAGCGGCGCGAGCGCTTCATCCGCAACCCGCTCAACTTCGTGACCGGCGTGACGCTGGCGCCGGACGGCTCGCGCGTCGCGATCGCGGCGCGCGGGCGCGCGGCGACCGCCGGACTCGGCCCGGTGCGCCGGATCGATCTCGCCGCCCCGCCCGACGCGCGCGTGCGCGAGGCGCATCTCTCCCTGGATGGCCGCACCGTGCATGCGATCGTCGATGCCGACGGCCGCAGCGAGATCGTCGCGCTGCCGGCCGACGGCTCGCCCGGTGGCCGCGCGCTGACGCGCGACGGCAGCGTCCATCGCTGGCGACTGCATCCGTCGCCGGACGGAACTCAGATCGCGCACGAGGACAAGAAAGGCCGCCTGTTCGTGCTCGACCTCGACTCGGGCCGCGACCGGCTGATCGACGAGTCGCCATACGCCGGGGACGCGCCGCGCGACGGGCTCGCCTGGTCCGCGGACGGCCGCCATCTCGCGTTCGCGCGCCCCGACTCGACCGCGCGCCGCAGCCAGATCATCGTCGTCGAGCTCGCGAGCGGTCGCCGCGCGACGCTGACGAGCGACCGCTACGAGTCCTACGCGCCGGCCTTCTCGCCCGACGGCCAGTGGCTCTACTTCCTCTCGGACCGGAACTTCCAGCCGACGCCCGGGAGCCCGTGGGGCGACCGCAACATGGGTCCGATGTTCGACCGGCGCACGCGGATCTACGCGCTCGCGCTCGATCCGGCCGCGCGCTTCCCGTTCCAGCCGCGCAACGAACTCTCGCCGGCTCGCGACGACGCCGAGGGCGCAGAGCGCGGCGGGGGTGGCGAGGGCGACGGCGAGCGGCCGCGCGGCCGCCGTGCCGAGCGTCCGACGCCGGCGCGGGTCACGGCGATCGCGTGGGAGGGTCTCGCCGGGCGCCTCCACGAGGTGCCGGTCGACCCCGGCAACTACAGCCAGCTCGCGACCGACGGGGAGCGGCTCTACGTGCTCGACCGCGCGGCGGCGCCGGATGCGCGACCGCAGCTCATCGCGTTGCCGATCGGCGACGATCCGGGCCGGCCGAAGACCGTCGCCGACAACCTCGCGGGCTACGCGCTTTCGGCCGACCGCAAGCGGCTGCTCGTGATCCGCGCCGGCGGGCGGGGTCCGGACGCCGCGCCGATCGGCGATCTCCTGATCGTGCCGGCCGGCGACCGGCTGCCGGAGGATCTCGCCAAGGCCACCGTCCGGCTCGGCGACTTCCAGTTCCCGGTCGATCCCGGGGCCGAGTGGCGGCAGATGTTCGACGAGGCCTGGCGGATGCACCGCGCGTTCTCGTTCGACCCGGCGATGCGCGGCGTCGACTGGGACGCGGTGCGCGCGCGCTACGCGCCGCTCGTCGCGCGCATCGCCGAGCGCAGCGAGCTCGACGACCTGCTCGCGCAGATGGTCGGCGAGATCGGCCTCCTGCACTCGCAGATCCGGCCCGGCGAGCTTCGGCCCGATCCCGACGCGCCGGCGCCGGCCTGGCTCGGCGCCCGGCTCGAGGCCGCCGAGGGCGGCGTGCGGATCGCGCGGATCTACCGCACCGACCCCGAACTGCCGGGCGAGCGGGCGCCACTCGCGCAGCCCGGCGTCGACGCGCGCGACGGGGATCTCATCGTCGCCGTCAACGGCCGGCCGGTCGGAACGCCCGGCGACGTGCTGGCGGCGATCCGCACGCGCGCCGGGCAGCAGGTGCTGCTGACGTTGCGCCGTGGCCCCGCCACGCCGCACCGGACCATCGTCGTGCCGATTCCGACCGAGCGCGACCAGGCGCTGCGCTACGCCGACTGGGTGCAGCAGGTCCGCGCGCGCGTCGAGGCCGCCGGCCGCGGCCGGATCGGGTACCTGCACCTGCGCGCGATGGGGCCGCCCGACGTCGCGAGCTTCGCGCGCGAGTTCCACGCCAACGTCGAACGCGAGGGGCTGATCGTCGACGTGCGCCGCAACCGCGGCGGCAACATCGACAGCTGGATCCTCAACGCGCTGATGCGCCGCGCGTGGGCGTTCTGGCAGCCGCCGCTCGGCACGCCGTACTGGAACATGCAGCAGGCCTTCCGCGGCCACGTCGTCGTGCTCGCCGACCCGCTGACGTACTCGGACGGCGAGACCTTCGCCGCCGGCACGCGCGCGCTCGGCATCGGGCCGGTGATCGGCCGCCGCACCGCCGGCGCCGGGATCTGGCTCTCCGACCGCAACCGGCTCGCCGACGGCGGCGCCGCGCGGATCGCCGAGTTCGGCCAGTTCGCGATCGACGGCCGCTGGCTGATCGAAGGCACCGGCGTGATGCCCGACCAGACCGTCGACAACCTGCCGGTCGCGACCGCGCGCGGCGGCGACGCGCAGCTCGACGCCGCGCTCGCGTGGCTCGAGCGCCGGCTTGCCGAAGACCCGGTGCGCCCGCTGCGCGCCGAGCCAATCCCGCCGCTCGGCACCAACGCCCACGACGGCACGCCGCCGCCGGCGCGACCGCGCTGAACAGCGCGGGCCGGGAGGCGATCCCGGCACGTCCTGTTTGCCGTCATCGCGAGCGGCCCGGAGGGTCGCATGGCGATCTCGGGTCGCGACGGACCGGCATTCGGGCAGCGGCGCCAGCCCGAGACCGCCACGCCGGCCTGCGGCGCTCGCGGGTCTGGGTCGCACGTCCCGTTGGGCGTCATCGCGAGCGGCCCGGAGGGCCGCGTGGCGATCTCGGTTCGCGACGGACTGGCAATGGGGCGGCGGCGCCAGCCCGAGACCGCCACGCCGGCCTTCGGCGCTCGCGGGTCTGGGACGCACGTCCCGTTCGGCGTCATCGCGAGCGGCCCGAAGGGCCGCGTGGTGATCTCGGGTCGCGACGGACCGGCGTTCGGGCGATGGCGGAA
>PVBP01000061.1 GCA_002995625.1 Lysobacteraceae bacterium
GCAATGGCTGGGGTTTTTATTGGCTCCGGGAAACCGCCTGCCGGTTGCCCGGGGTGACATCGACACGATGTGGAGTCCGGATGCGATACGCGAACGTGCTGTTGCTGGCTGCGCTGATGGCAACCGGGTGCGCACCGGCGCCGTCCGATCCGGTCGGCGCCCGCGAATCGGAGAGCAAGGTCGCGATGCAACCGCCAATCGCCAAGAGGGTTCCCCACGAGGTCGTGTCGCCGCACGGGGTGCGGTCGGACGAGTACTACTGGCTCAGGGACGACGAACGCAAGGATCCGGATGTGCTGGCCTATCTGAAGGCCGAGAACGATTACCGGATGGCGCGGACGTCCCACCTCCGCGATCTCGAGGAACGCCTGTACGACGAGATCGTCGGCCGCATCAAGCAGGACGACGCCTCCGTTCCGCAGTTCGAGAACGGGTACTGGTACTACGTCCGCTTCGAGGAAGGCAAGGAGTATCCGATCCACGCGCGTCGGCGCGGTTCCCTCGACGCGCCGGAGGAGATCCTGCTCGACGGCAACCGGATGGCGGAAGGCCTCGAGTTCTTCCAGATCGGGAGCTACGAAGTCAGCCCAGACAACCGCCTCCTGGCCTGGGCCGAGGACACGGTGGGCCGGCGACAGTGGGTCATCCGGGTCAAGGATCTCGAGTCCGGCGAGCGGCTTCCGGTCGAGCTGAAGAACGTCGAGGCGGGCTTCGCCTGGGCCAACGACAACAGGACCCTGCTCTACGTCGAGAAGGATCCGGAAACCCTGCTCGGATTCCGGGTCCGGAAGCACGCGCTGGGCAGCGGCGCCACCGAGGATCCGATCGTTTACGAGGAGAAGGACCGCTCGTTCTACCTCGGCGTCGGCAAGACCCGCAGCAATCGCTTCCTCGTGATCGGCCTCGACAGCACGGTGTCGAACGAGTACCTCGTCGCCGATGCCAGTGATCCGGCGCTCGCGTTCACCGTCGTGATCCCGCGTGAGCGGAACCACGAGTACTCGATCGAGGACCATGGGAACGACTGGATCATCCGCACCAACGCCGGCGCCCGGAACTTCCGGCTCGTCCGGGTCCCGATGGCTCAGGTCCGCGACCGCTCGGCGTGGCGCGACGTGGTGCCCCACCGCGAGGACGCCTTCGTCGAGGACTTCCTCGTGTTCGACGACCATCTGGTCGTGGAGGAGCGCTCGGGGGGGCTGCGAAACCTGCGCATCCACCGCTGGAAGGACGGTGACGAGCACCTGATCGAGGCGGAGGAGCCCGCCTATTCGATGTGGGCTGGCAGCAATCCCGAGCCGTCCTCGAGGCTCCTTCGCTTCCAGTACAGCGCGCTGACGACGCCGACCTCCACCTACGACTACGACCTTGCGACGCGCACGCGCGAGCTCAAGAAGCGGGACCCGGTCCTCGGGGATTTCGATCCCGCGCGCTATCGCAGCGAGTTCCTGTGGGTCCCGGCCCGAGATGGCGTCACCCGGATCCCGGTCTCGCTGCTGCATCGGGTCGACGTGACGCCGGATGGCACGGCGCCGCTGTACCAGTACGCGTACGGCAGCTACGGCATCTCGAGCGATCCCACCTTCTCGATCTCGCGCCTGTCGCTGGTGGACCGGGGCTTCGTGTTCGCGATCGCGCACGTGCGGGGCGGCCAGGAGCTCGGCCGAGCGTGGTACGACGATGGCCGACTGCTGAACAAGAAGAACACGTTCACCGACTTCGTCGACGTGACCCGCCACCTGGTCGCGGAAGGCTGGGCCGCGCCGGATCGCGTGGCGGCCATGGGTGGCAGCGCCGGGGGCCTGCTGATGGGCGCGATCGCGAACATGGCGCCGGCCGACTACCGGGCGATCGTCGCCCACGTTCCCTTCGTCGACGTCGTCACGACGATGCTCGACGAGAGCATTCCGCTCACGACCAACGAGTACGACGAATGGGGCAACCCGTCGGACCGGACGTTCCACGACTACATGCTGTCCTACTCGCCGTACGACAATGTCCGGCAGCAGTCGTACCCGGCCCTGCTGGTCACGACGGGATTGTGGGACAGCCAGGTCCAGTACTGGGAACCCGCCAAGTGGGTCGCGAGGCTGCGTACGCACCACACCGGCGATGCGCCGATCCTGCTCAAGACCAACCTCGAGGCGGGACACGGCGGGCGCTCGGGTCGGTTCCAGCGTATCCGCGAGACCGCCGAGGAGTTCGCATTCGTGATCGACCAGCTCGGCGCCCCCCACGCGCCGCTGCCCACACCGGAGATGAAGCCGTGACCCGAATCGTCCTGATCCTGTTCCTCGTCGCGATGCTCGGCGGATGCGGCGCCAAGCGCGATCTGGTGCTTCCCGACGACGCGCCACCGCCGCTGCCGGCCTCCAACGAGACGGGTGCCGAGACAAACAGCGGCTGACCGCTGCAGAATCCGCACGCCGTCAAGGGGGATGAGCCCGATGCCGAACGCATGGTCGCGACCGCGTCCCGCCCGGTGGCCGGGGTGGCTGATGATGGCCACGCTGGCCGCCGGGACCGTCCACGCGCAGACCGAGCCCGACTGGCTCTGGGTCGATGGCTGGGAGGAATACGTCAGTCCACCCGATGCCTTCCGGATCACGACGCTCGCGCTGCGCGATCCGCACGTCTTCGTCACGGTTCCGCCCCAGCCGCCGCTGCCGGCGCTGTGCCTCGACTTCACCGACAACGCGATTCCGGGCGCGGGCGTCTCGCTGAACGGACAGATCGCCGCGACGCTGACCGGTGACGCCGACAACGACGGCTTCCTCGACGCCAGCACGCTGCTGCTGTTTCGTCCGCTGGACCAGGCAGCACCCATCGCGCGACTCGAGCAGGTGCCGGCGCGCTGCACGTTCCCGGCCGCGACCACCAGTTGCGAGCCACCACCAGCGGCGGTTCCGCCCACGATCGACTTCTTCGACACCCGCGCGTCCGGCACCTGCCTCGCGCCGCTGCCGGGAACCACCGGCAACAACCCGCCGACCCCCCAGTACCCACCGTATTCGCCGCCCGTCACCAGCGCCACCGGCCCATGTCTGCGGACCGGAACCCGCGGCGGCTCGATCGGCGATGTCGGCCTGACGCTGCCGCTGGTCGACGTCCAGCTCGGCGCGACCTTCGCGCCGGCGCCGACCGACCAGCTCGTCAACGGACTGATCCGCGGCTTCCTGCCCGAGGCGGTCGCCGACGCGATCCAGATCCCGCTGCCGGATCCGCCGGGCGGCACCGTCACGCTGTCGAGCCTGCTGCCCGGCGGCACCGGGTTCTGCACCGGCGCCTTCGGTTCGACCCGGAACAACAAGGACGTCTACCAGGGCGTGTCCGGCTGGTGGTTCTACTTCAACTTCACCGCGACCCGGGTGCCGTACAGCGGCCCCTGATCGCGACCCCGCCGTGGGCCTTCGGTTCACCAAGATGCACGGCGCCGGCAACGACTTCGTCGTCGTCGACCGCCGTGCCGCGCCGGCCGATCTCGAACCCGCGCTGGCGCGACGGCTGGCCGACCGGCACGTCGGCGTCGGCTGCGACCAGCTGATGCTGATCGAGCCGTCGCGAACGGCACCGGCGATCGCGGGCTACCGGATCCTCAACGCCGACGGCAGCGAGGCGCGCCAGTGCGGCAACGGCGTGCGCTGCGTCGTCGCGTGGCTGGCGCGGGAACTCGACCTCGCCGCCGGCCGCTACGTGCTCGACGGCCCGAACGGTCCGGTTGAGGCGCGCATCGATCGTGACGGGCAGGTCACCGTGACCCTCGAGGTCCCGGATTTCAACCCGCGACGCGTGCCGTATCTCGGCGAGGACTCCCGCGATCCGCAGCGGCTCGAAGTCGCGGGAACGGAGCTCGAGATCGGCGTCGTCGCGATCGGCAATCCGCACGCGGTGCTCGTCGTCGATGACGTCGCCCGCGCGCCGGTCGCCGCGCTGGGCCCTGCGATCGAGCGCCACCCGGACTTCCCGGACCGCGTCAATGTCGGCTTCGCGCAGGTGCTCGACCGGAACCGCATCCGCCTGCGCGTCCACGAGCGCGGGGTCGGCGAGACGCTCGCGTGCGGCAGTGGCGCCTGCGCGGCGGTTGCGGTGCTGCATCGACGCGGCGCGCTCGACGATTCGGTCGCGGTCGAGCTTCCCGGTGGCACACTGCGCGTCGAATGGCCGGGAGCGGGCCCGATCAAGCTCTCGGGCCCGACCGCGTTCGTCTTCGAAGGAACCCTGCTGACATGACCGATGTGTCGATCGCCAAGCGCGAACCGAGCGAGCTCGAAGTGGCGGCCTACCTGCGCCGCCATCCGGATTTCCTGACCGAGTTCCCGGACCTCGCGCTGGTGCTGAAGATGCCGAGGCAGGTCGGCCCGACGACCTCGCTCGCGAGCTACCAGCTCGACGTGCTGCGCGACAAGAACCGCGCGCTGCACCGGCGGCTGCAGGAGCTGGTCGCGATCGCCGAGCGCAACGAGGACCTCGTGACGCGGGTCCATGGGCTGACGCTCGCGCTGATGCGCGCGAGCTCGCTCGAGGAGACGCTGAAGCGGATCGTCGCCACGCTCAACGAGGACTTCGGCACCGAGCTCGTGCGCCTGGTGCTGTTCCGCGCCTCCCCTGCCGAACTCGACGGCGCGCACTGGCTGATCGCCACCGAGCCCTACGCGCCGGCGCTTGCGCCCTTCGCCGAGTTCCGCGCCCAGCCCGACCCGCTGTGCGGACGCCTCGATCCGGCCAAGATCGACTACCTCTATGGCGCGGACGCCGCGCGCGTGCGCTCGGCGGCGCTGGTCACGATCGGCGCGCGCGGCATGCTCGCGGTCGGCAGCGAGGATCCGAACCACTTCTACCCCGGCATGGGCACGCTGTTCCTGAAGCTGATCGCCGAGGCGATCGACGCCGCGATCGCGCGTTTCGACCGCTGACGCGCACGAGGCGGAACCCGTGGCCGGCGCGCAGGCTCCCGATCCCGCGATCAGCGCCTTCCTCGAACACGTGGGCGTCGAGCGGCGGCTCTCGCCGCGCACCCGCGAGGCCTACCGCGACGACCTCGAGCGCTTCGCGCGCTTCGTCGCCGCCGAGGTCGACAACGAACCCGCGTGGGACCGGATCGCCTCGGATGCGGTCCGCCGTTTCGCCGCGGACCAGCACCGGGACGGCCAGTCGCCGAAGAGCGTCGCGCGCCGGCTCTCGGCGATCCGCAGCTTCTACCGCTGGCTGCTGCGCGAAGGGCGCGCGCGGACCAATCCGGCCGCCGGCGTGCGCGCGCCGAAGGTCCAGCGCAAGCTGCCGAACGTGCTCGACGCCGACGAGCTCGGCGCGCTGCTCGATGTCCCCGGGGACGATGCGCTCGCGACCCGCGACCAGGCGATGCTCGAGCTGTTCTATTCGTCCGCGCTGCGCCTGTCCGAGCTGTGCGCGCTCGGCTGGGAGGACCTCGACCTCGATGCCGGGACCGCGCGGGTCCTCGGCAAGGGCGCGAAGACCCGGATCGTCCCGGTCGGCCGCAAGGCGGTCGACGCGCTGCGCGCCTGGCGGGCCGAATCCGGACGCGGTTCCGGTCCGGTGTTCCCGGGGCGCGGCGGCGGCGCGATCGGCCCGCGCGCGGTGCAGCAGCGCCTGAAGCGCTGGGCCGAGGTCCGCGGGGTCTGGAAGCGCGTCCATCCGCACCTGCTGCGCCACAGCGCCGCCAGCCACCTGCTCGAGTCGAGCGGCAACCTGCGCGCGGTGCAGGAGCTGCTGGGTCACGCCGACATCGCGACGACCCAGGTCTACACGCACCTCGACTTCCAGCACCTCGCGCGGGTCTACGACGCCGCCCATCCACGGGCGCGCCGCCGGGGCGGTGGCTGAGCGGTTGCCGCGGCCGCCTTGCGATCCGCCCGGCCGGCCCCACCTCGGAGGGCTCCAAAGGAGCCGGCGCGCATGACCCAACCCAACTTCCACGCCACGACCATCGTCTCGGTCCGCCGCGGCAGCGAGGTCGTGATCGGTGGCGACGGCCAGGTCACCCTCGGCAACACGGTCGTCAAGTCGAACGCGCGCAAGATCCGACGGCTCGGCAACGGCCGCGTGCTCGCCGGCTTCGCGGGCGCCACTGCCGACGCCTTCACGCTGTTCGAGCTGTTCGAGCAGAAGCTCGAACGCCACGGCGGCCAGCTCGTCCGGGCGGCGGTCGAGCTCGCCAAGGACTGGCGCACCGACCGCAGGCTCGGCCGCCTCGAGGCGATGCTCGCGGTGGCCGACCGCGAGGCCTCGCTGCTGATTACCGGCAACGGCGACGTGCTCGAGCCCAAGGGCGGCCTGATCGCGATCGGCTCGGGTGGGCCCTATGCGCTGGCCGCGGCCAAGGCGCTGCTCGAGCACACCGAGCTTGCGCCGCGCGAGATCGTCGAGCGCGCGCTGCGGATTGCCGGCGACATCTGCATCTACACCAACCACTCGCTGACGATCGAGAGCCTGTGAACGACGCCGCCACGCCCGCTGCCACCCTGCGACCGCCGTCGGCGATGACGCCGAAGGAGATCGTCGCCGAGCTCGACAAGCACATCGTCGGCCAGGCCGCCGCCAAGCGCGCGGTCGCGATCGCGCTGCGCAACCGCTGGCGGCGCATGCGCGTCGATCCCGCGATGCGCGCCGAGGTCACGCCGAAGAACATCCTGATGATCGGGCCGACCGGCGTCGGCAAGACCGAGATCGCGCGGCGCCTCGCGGCGCTCGCCGACGCGCCCTTCGTCAAGGTCGAGGCGACCAAGTTCACCGAGGTCGGCTACGTCGGCAAGGACGTCGAGACGATCATCCGCGACCTCGCCGACGGCGCGGTCAAGATGCAGCGCGAGGCCGCCAAGGCGCGCGTGCGGGAGGAGGCCGAGCGCGCCGCCGAGGAGCGCATCCTCGACGCGCTGCTGCCGCGCCCGCGCGCGGTGCGCGTGTTCGGCGAGGACCAGGCGCCCGCGCCCGACGACGCCGGCACGCGCGAGAAGTTCCGCGCGATGCTGCGCGAGGGCCGGCTCGACGACCGCGAGATCGAGATCGACCTCGCCGGCGCCGCCGGGGTCGACCTGATGGCGCCGCCCGGGATGGAGGAGATGGCGCAGCAGCTGAAGCAGATGTTCGGCCAGCTCGCCGGCAGCCGCTCGCAGCGCCGCAAGCTCCGGATCGGCGCCGCGCGGCCGCTGCTGGTCGACGAGGAGGCCGGCAAGCTGCTCAACGACGAGGAGATCCGCGCCGCCGCGGTCGAGGCCTGCGAGCAGAACGGCATCGTCTTCATCGACGAGATCGACAAGGTCTGCCAGCGCTCCGAGTGGGGCGGGGCGGGCGTCAGCCGCGAGGGCGTGCAGCGCGACCTGCTGCCGCTGGTCGAGGGCTCGACGGTGTCCACGCGCCACGGCCCGATCCGCACCGACCACATCCTGTTCATCGCCTCGGGCGCGTTCCACCTCGCCAAGCCCTCGGACCTGATCCCGGAGCTGCAGGGCCGCTTCCCGATCCGGGTCGAGCTCGGCGCGCTGACCGCCGACGACTTCGAGCGCATCCTGACCGAGCCGAAGGCCGCGCTGACGCGCCAGTACCAGGCGCTGCTCGGCACCGAGGGCGTGACGCTCGAGTTCACCCCCGCGGCGGTGCGGCGCATCGCCGAGCTCGCGCACGAGGTCAACGAACGCCAGGAGAACATCGGCGCGCGGCGGCTGTCGACGATCCTCGAGCGCCTGCTCGACGCGCTGTCCTTCGAGGCCCCGGAGCGTTCCGGCGAGACGGTCACGATCGATCGCGACGACGTCGACCGGCACTTGAACGGCCTCGTCCGCGACGAGGACTTGAGCCGCTACATCCTGTAACCTACGCGGTCAGCCGCCCGCCGCGGCGGCGGCCCACGGAGAACGCCCATGAGCAAGGTCGTCGAACTGAAGCAGCGCGGGGTCCGCGCGCGCCTCCGCGAAGCCGCCGAACAGCGCACCCTGATCCGGCTGTGGCGCGACGAGCACGAGGCGGCGAGCTTCTCGGGCTACGTCGCCGGCCTCGGGCGCGAGTTCTTCCTGCTGTGGGCGATCGGCGACTACGTCGGCTTCGACGGGCTCTACGCGCTGCGCTACCGCGACGTGTCCGAGCTCGAGACCCCGGACAAGAGCGCGCCGTTCCTCGAGAAGGCGATGGCACTCCGCGGCATCACGCCCGAGTGGCCCGCCGAGTTCGCGCTCGACGACATCGAGGGCGTGGTGCGGTCGGCGGCGCGCCACGCGCCGGTGATCGCGGTCCACGTCGACTCCGAGGGCGACGACGAGGTCTGCTACGTCGGCCGCTTCCTCGCCTTCGAGCCCGACGGCCTGCTGCTGCAGGAGATCACGCCCGACGCCGAATGGCTGCGCGAGCCGTCGTTCTTCGGCTTCGAGGAGATCTCGGCGATCGGCCTGCGCGGGCCGTACCACACCGCGCTCGCCGAGGTCGCGGGCAGCCCGCCGGACGACATCCGGCCGTTCAATCGGGACCACGGCTCGGTCCACTGAGCCCACCCGCCGGTGGCGGCGATGGCCGTCGCGGCCCTCGACCGCGCGCGGATCGCGCGGCTCGCCGTGCTGCTGGCGCTCGCGGCGCTGCTGGTCGCGATGCGGCACCACACCTTCGGCGAGCCGATCCAGCGTGACCTGCTGATCTACGCCTTCATCGGCGAGGGCCTGCTCGGCGGCGGCACGCTCTACGACGACTGGATCGACCTGAAGCCGCCCGGGCCCTACCTGCTGTTCGGTGCGGCCGGCGCGCTGCTCGGCGTCGGGCACGCGCAGGTGTTCGCGCTCGGCCTCGCGGCGGCGCTCGCGACGATGGTGGGCCTGCACGCGCTCTTCGCCGGGCCGCTCCGGGCGCCGTGGGCCGGCGTCGCGGCCGCGGCGCTGTGGGTCGCGATCGGGTCGGACCTCTACCTCGAGGCCAACGAGCCGAACACCGAGGCCTTCATCAACGCCTTCCTGGTCTGGGCCCTCGTGCTGCTGCTCGGCCTGCCGCGCGCGCGCACCGGATGGGCCGGCGCGCTCGGCACGGGCGCGCTGTTCGCGGCCGCGACCAGCTTCAAGCACGTCGCGATCGTGCCGGCGGTGCTGCTGTGCCTCGCCCATCTCGTCGTCCGCCGCGAGCAGTTTCCGCGGGCCTTCGCGCAGTGCGCGATCGCGGGCGCGGTCGTCGTCGCGACCTGGCTCGCGATGGCCGGATGGTTCGCCGTCCAGGGGCGCTTCGGCGTGTTCTGGGAGACGCTGGTGCTGTATCCGGCCGAGTACGGCACGGTCACCGGCCGCACCCTCGGCGCGAACCTGCTGGCCGGGCTGTCGCCCCAGCACTTCTTCGACCGGGCGATCGGCGCCTACGCGTGGGCGGTGGTCGCGCTGGCCGTCACGACGCTCGCGGGGCTTGTTGCCGGGCGCCGCGAGTGGGCCTACCTCGCGGCCTTCCTCGCCGGGACCTTCGTCGCGGTCGCGGCCCCGGGCTGGTTCTTCCCGCACTACGACCAGCTCTGGCTGCCGGTGCTGGCGGTGGGGCTCGGGCTCGCGCTGGTCGAGCTCCGCGATCGGCGCGTGCCGTGGCCGATGCTGGCCGGGGGCGTCGCGGCTCTCGTGCTCGCGGCCGGGCTCGGCCGCAGCGCGCCGCAGTACCGGCTCGACGCGCGCGCGTGGTCGGAGGCCAAGTACCGGACGATCTTCACCAGCGCCGAGGACCTCGGGCGCGCGCTCGGCGAGGTCCTGCGCGAGGACGAACGGATCCACGTCCACGGGGTGCTGCCGAACCTCTATCTCGCGGCCGGCCGCCGCCCGCTGACCGGCGTCGCCAACGTCTGGTTCACGCTGCCCGAGTACGGCCGGCGGCTCGCGCCGCGCGCGACCGAGCGCCTCCTCGCCGACCTCGAGCGTTCGCCGCCGGACGTGATCGTCCTCGATGGCTTCACGGCGAGCCACGAGCCGCCCGGGCTGCCGGTGCGGGCGTGGATCGAGCGGAACTACCGGCGGGTCGTCGTGGTCCCGGGATTCGCCGGCTACGCGCTCGCGGTACGCCACGACGCCGATCCCGACCTCGTCGCGCGGATCGAGGCGCTACCCTCGCGGATCGCGATCGATCCGATGCCTGCACCATCCCGATGAACGGCCCCCGTCCCACCGAGATCAAGCTGCACCGCGCCTCGCGCGTGCTCGAGGTCGCCTTCGACGACGGCGCCCGGTTCGAGCTGCCGTGCGAGCTCTTGCGCGTCCATTCTCCGAGCGCCGAGGTCAGGGGCCACGGTCCCGGGCAGCGCGTGCTCCAGGTCGGCAAGGCCGAGGTCAACATCGTCGCCATCGAGCCGGTCGGGCAGTACGCGGTGCTGCTGCGCTTCGACGACGGCCACCAGACCGGGATCTATTCGTGGCAGACCCTGCGCGACCTCGGCGAGCACCGCGACCGCTACTGGCGCGAGTACCTCGACGAGCTGGCCGCCGCCGGCGCCTCGCGGGAGGCGCGGCCATGAGCCCTCGGCGCAAGGCGCAGGTCCCGGAGGCTCGGGCCCCCGCGACCGCGCCCGCGAATCCGACCGCGACCGGTCGCGAGACCACCGACTTCGGCTTCCGCGAGGTCAGCCCGAGAGAGAAGACCCGCCTCGTCGGCGAGGTGTTCGCGTCGGTGGCGGGCAGCTACGACCTGATGAACGACCTGATGTCGCTCGGCATCCATCGCCTGTGGAAGCGGCATTTCGTCGCGATCGCGAACCCGCGTCCGGGCCAGCGCGCGCTCGACCTGGCCGGCGGCACCGGCGACATCTCGGCGCTCCTCGCCCGGCGCGTCGGCGAGCAGGGCCTCGTCGTGCTCTCCGACATCAACCCCGCGATGCTCGGAATCGGCCGCGACCGGATCATCGACTGCGGCCTGGTCGCGAACGTGCGCGCGAGCCTCGTCGATGCCTCGGCGATCCCGTTCGCCGACGGCAGCTTCGACCTCGTCACGATCGCCTTCGGCCTCCGCAACGTCACCGACAAGCCGCGCGCGCTGGCCGAGATCCATCGCGTGCTGAAACCCGGCGGCCGCGTCGCGATCCTCGAGTTCTCGCAGGTCAAGGCCGAGGGCCTGCGCAGGCTCTATGACCTCTATTCCTTCGAGGTGCTGCCGCGGCTCGGGCGCGTGGTCGCGAACGACGAGGCGAGCTACCGCTACCTCGCCGAGTCGATCCGCCGCCATCCCGACCAGGCCACGCTCGCGGCGATGCTGGCCGATGCCGGATTCGAGCGCGTCGACTGGCACGACCTGATGAACGGCATGGTCGCGATCCACACCGGCGTGCGCGTGTGAGCCGCGACCCCGCAACGACCGACGACTCCGACCGACGACGATGATCCGACTCCTCGCCACCCTGGCGCTTGCGATGACCACCTTCGCCACCGCGGCCCGCGACCCGCACAGCCACGCGAACCTCGACCAGGTCCGGATGACCGCGCTGCACCTCGATCTCGCCGTCGACTTCGAGGCGAAGCGGCTGGCGGGCTTCGCCGACCTCGACCTCGAATGGCTCGACCCGGACGCGCGCGAGCTGGTGCTCGACACGCGCGACCTTGACGTCACCCGGGTCGAGGGGCGCGGCGACGACGGCGCGTGGCAGGCGCTGCGCTTCGCGCTCGGCGCGCGCGATCCGATGCTCGGCCAGCCGCTCCGGATCCGCGCGTCCGGCCAGCCGGCGCGGGTGCGCGTCCACTACGCGACCGACCCGACCGCCTCGGGCCTGCAGTGGCTCGGGCCGCGGCAGACGATGTCCGGCCGCCATCCGTTCCTGTTCAGCCAGTCGCAGGCGATCCACGCGCGCTCGTGGGTGCCGCTCCAGGACTCGCCGGCCGTGCGCTTCCCGTATCGCGCCCGGATCACGGCACCCGAGGCACTGCGCGTGCTGATGAGCGCCGAGAATCCCGACGGGCCGGTCGCGGGCGCGTGGCATTTCCGGATGCCGCAGCCGATCCCGTCCTACCTGCTGGCGATCGCGGTCGGCGAGCTCGACGCGCGCGAGATCGGCCCGCGCGTGACCGTCTACGCCGAGCCGCAGCGCCTCGACGCCGCCGCGGCCGAGTTCGCCGACACCGAGCGGATGATCGAGGTCGCCGAATCGCTGTACGGGCCCTACCGCTGGGGCCGCTACGACCTCCTCGTGCTGCCGCCCTCGTTCCCGTACGGCGGCATGGAGAACCCGCGGCTCTCGTTCATCACCCCGACCGTGATCGCCGGCGACCGCTCGCTGGTCTCGCTGATCGCGCACGAGCTCGCGCACTCGTGGTCCGGCAACCTCGTCACCAACGCGAGCTGGGCGGACTTCTGGCTCAACGAGGGCTTCACGACCTACGTCGAGAACCGGATCGTCGAGGCGGTCTACGGCACCGATGCCGCGATCATGCAGCAGCAGGTCGGCCAGGCCGAGCTGCTCGACGAGATGCGCAACCTGGCGCCGTACCTGCAGTCGTTGGTGCCGCAGAAGCAGGGGCTCGATCCCGACGCGACCTTCTCGAGCGTGCCTTACGACAAGGGCGCGTGGCTGCTGCGCACGCTCGAGCAGCGGGTCGGCCGCGAGGTCTTCGATCCGTTCCTGCGCGGCTGGTTCGACGGCCACGCCTTCGAGAGCGTCGACACCGCGACCTTCGTCAACCACCTGCGCGGCCACCTGCTGGTCGAGCATCCCGAGGCGATCACCGAGGCGGAGCTCGCCGAGTGGCTGACGAAGCCCGGGATTCCCGCGATCGCCGTCGCGGCGCGGTCGGAGCGGCTCGCCGCGGTCGACGAGGCGCGCCGGCGCTTCCTGGCCGGCGAGGTCGAGGCCGGCGCGATGAAGGACGAACCGTGGAACACGCAGGAGTGGCTGCACTTCCTGAACGGGCTGCCGGAGGACGTGCGCCGCGAACGACTGGCCGCGCTCGACGCGGCCTACCGGCTCACCGACGCGACCAACAGCGAGATCGCGTTCCGCTGGTACATGGCCGGCATCCGCGCCGGCTACGAGCCGGTGTTCGCGCCGCTCGAGCGCTTCCTCGTCACGGTCGGCCGGCGCAAGTTCGTCAAGCCCCTGTTCGAGGCGCTGTGGGCGGTGCCCGAACGGCGCGAGTTCGCGACGCGGGTCTATGCCGAGGCGCGGCCGCGCTACCACCCGGTCACGCAGGCCGCGGTCGACGCGATCGTCGGGCGCGACGCCGGATGAGGTTCGACACGGACTTCGGCCGCGACGTGCTGATCGCGGTCGTCAGCGGCATCGCGGTGAAGTGGGTGCTGGTCGCGTTCGTGTTCGGCTCGGGCGGGATCGAACCGGCGCGCTGGCTGGCCTCGCCCGGCGTCGGCGTCGCGATCGGCGCGGTCGTGCTCGGCGTGCTGCGCTGGCGCAAGCGCCGGCGCCGCGAGCGCCCCGGAGACGCGGAGGCCGGCCGTGGATAAGGCCTGGCCGTGGATCGGCACCGCGCTGATGGTCGCGGTCACCGTGCTCGTCGGCCTCTACGGCTTCGCGCCGGAGCTGCTGCTGCGCGCCGAATACGCGCGCCAGGCCTTCGTCGCCGGCGTCGAGCGCCGCGAGGCGGTGATCGACGACCACACCTGGGTCTTCCTCGAGCGCGGCGCCGGCCCGCCGCTGGTGCTGGTCCACGGCTTCACCGGCTCGAAGGAGAACTGGCTGCCGATGGTCGCGGAGCTGCCGCGGCGCCATCGCGTGATCGTCCCGGACCTGCCGGGCTGGGGCGAGTCCACCCGGCTCGCGGAGGCCGACTACGGCATCGCCGCGCAGGCGGAGCGGCTCGCGGCCTTCCTCGCCGCGCTCGAACTGCGCGAGGCGGACCTCGTCGGGCACTCGATGGGCGGCGCGATCGTCGGCGTGATGGCCTCGCGCGATCCGGAGCGGCTCGCGACGCTGACGCTGATGAACACCGCCGGCGTTTCCTTCGAGCCCAACGACTTCGCGCGCCGGATCCTGGCCGGCGAGCTGCCGTTCAACGTCGAGGACCGCGCCGGCTGGCAGCGCCTGGTCGATGACCTGTTCGTGGTCAAGCCCTTCCTGCCGGCCCGCCTCGCCGACGTGCTGATCGCGCGCAACCGCGAGAGCCACGAGTTCCACCGCCGCGTGATGGACCGCCTGCGCGGCGACGAGCAGCGGCTGCTCGAACAGGCGCTGCCGGCGATCGCGCTGCCGACGCTGGTGCTCTGGTGCGACGGCGATCGCGTGCTCGACGTGTCCGCGGTCGACACGCTGGTCCGCGGCCTGCCGCGCGCCGAGCTCGAGGTCCTCGGCGGCTGCGGCCACATGCCAATGATGGAGCGGCCGGCCGCGACCGCGAACGCGCTCGAGGCCTTCGTCGGCGCCCACCGCGCGGGGGCCGCCCCGCAGCCGGTGACGACGCTCTCGGTCGAGGTCCTGGGCGCCGGAGACGATGCCGAAGGCCGCGTGCCGGCAGATCCTGTGGGAGGCGCGACTCCGGACGAACGCCGCGACTGACGCGGCGCCCGGACGCCCGATCAGTCCTTCGGCGCCGGCGGCGTGTCGCCCGCATAGCGCTGCGGGGTCGCGCCGGTGATCTCGCCGACGGTCGCGGTCTCGTGCACGTAGAGCTCGACGTCGCGTTCGAACGTCAGCGGGCCCGTCACCGTCGCGCCCGGTCCGATCACGATCCGCGGCAGCTGCGGCTTGCCCCAGTTCCACGACCAGCCGCGCGGCTTCGACACGGTGAGCCGGCCCTCCACGCGCGCGCCCTCGGTCAGCGTGACGTTGCCGGAGGTCGTCGACAGGTTCCCGCCGATCCGCGCGCCGCGGATCGTGATCGAGCCGTTGACGTTGCCGACGTGGCGGCCGACGTCGGCGCCGGCGGCGATCGTGATGCCGCCGTTGACCGCCTCGACGTCGCCATCGACGCGGGCGTCCGGTGCGATCTCGATGCTCCCGTTGACGGTCTCGACGCTCGCCGCCCGGGCGCCCTCGCCGAGCGTGACCGAGCCATTGACCGTGTCGATCGCGCCGATCCCGGCCCCGGCGCCGATCCGCACCGAGCCGTTGACGGTGTCGGCCGAGGTCGCGCGCGCGCGCGCGCCGAGCCGGATGCTGCCGTTGACGGTGTCGAGCCTGCCGGCGGTCATGCCGTCATCGACGCGGATGCTCTTGTTGACGTGGCTGACGTCCTTGGCGTCGTCGGCGTGGGCGGGCAGGCCGAGCCCGGCCGCGGCGACGAGGCCGGAGAGCAGCAAGGCGAGACGCGGGGTGGCCATGGTCGGCTCCTCGAGGACTGGCGAGGGCGTCACGATACGCCGGACCGCCAGGCACCGCACGGGCGGAAAGTCATCGTGACTTCCGGCGCGGGTATCGCCAAGATCGTGTCGCGCGGTGCAGCTTCGGGAGATCGCCGTGGTCGATGCGAAGGATGGCCTCGAGACGCGGAGCCGGACGGGTCTTGCGCTGGCGCTGCTCGCGCTGGCCGCGCTCGTGCTCCAGCTCGCGATCCTGGTCGATGTTGCGCTCGGGCAGGGCCGCACGGTGCTGCACGCGATCGGGCAGTTCATCGCGTACTTCACCGTGCTCACGAACCTCTTCGTGATGCTGGTCGCGTTCGCGCCGTGGATCGCGCGCCGCGGACCGGTCCTCGGATTCTTCGCGCGGTCGTCGGTGCTCGGCGCGGCCACCAGCGCGATCGTCCTGGTCGGCATCGTCTATCACCTGCTGCTGCGCGAGACCTGGGACCCGCAGGGATGGCAGCGCGTGGCCGACGTCGGGCTCCACTACGTCGTGCCGACGCTCGCGCTGGTCCACTGGATCGCAACGCGGCGCGGGCGTCGGATCCCGATCCGGCACATCGTCCTCTGGTGCGCGTGGCCCGCAACCTACCTCGGCTACGCGCTGCTGCGCGGTGCGGCCACCGGGTTCTATCCGTACCCGTTCCTCGACGTGCCCGCGGTCGGGTGGCACGCGATCGGGCTGAACGCGCTGGCGCTGCTCGCCGCCTTTCTGGCGTTGTCCGCCGGGGTGCGATGGCTCGGCTCAGGCACCCGAGTCTGACCGCGCGCGAGTCGAGGGACGCGCCCTGAGGCAAGTCCAGTCCTCGCGCTGGACGGCCCGCTAGACTCCGGCCATGTCCATCCCAACCCCGGGCGCCGCGCCGCCGCGGCCCGTCCTGCTGCTGATCCTCGACGGCTTCGGCCATCGCGCCGAGAGCGACTGGAACGCGATCGCGCACGCGAACGCCCCGAACTGGCGTCGGCTGCTCGCAACCTGCGCGCACACGCTGGTCGACACGCACGGGATGCGCGTCGGCCTGCCCGACGGGCAGATGGGCAATTCCGAAGTCGGGCACATGAACATCGGCGCCGGCCGCATCGTCTGGCAGGACCTGACCCGGATCGAGGCGGCGCTGGCCGACGGCAGCTTCGATCGCAACCCGGCCTTCGTCGATCTGTTCGCGCGGCTGGCCGCCTCGGGCGCGACGCTCGACGTCTTCGGCCTGATTTCCGAAGGCGGGGTCCACAGCCACGAGTCGCACGTGTTCGCGCTGGTGCGGCTCGCCGCGCGCGCGGGCGTCCGCCGGATCCGCGCGCACGCCTTCCTCGACGGCCGTGACACGCCGCCGAAGTCCGCCGGCCCGAGCCTCGCACGCCTCGAGCGGGTGCTCACCGAGGTGCGCGATGCCCACGGGATCGATGCGCGGATCGCGACCGTCAGCGGCCGCTACTACGCGATGGATCGAGACCGGCGCTGGGATCGGGTGGAGCTCGCCTACCGCGCGATCGCCGAGGCCGAATCCGGGCACCGCGCGGGCGACGCGGCCGCGGCGCTCGCGGCCGCCTACGCGCGCGGCGAGACCGACGAGTTCGTGCGCCCGACCGTGATCGAGGGGGCCACGCCGATCGCGGACGGCGACGGGGTCGTGTTCATGAACTTCCGCGCCGACCGCGCGCGCGAGCTCTCGCAGGCCTTCGTCGTCGAGGCCTTCGACGGCTTCGAGCGGCCGCGCCGGATCGCGCTCGCGGGCTTCGTGACGCTGGCCGAGTACGCCGCCGACCTGCCGGTCAGCGCGGTCGCGTTCCCGCCGCAGTCGATGGCCGGCACGCTCGGCGAGACGCTGGCCGCGCGCGGGCTCCGGCAGCTCCGGATCGCCGAGACCGAGAAGTACGCGCACGTGACCTTCTTCCTCAACGGCGGTCGCGAGGAGCCCTTCGCCGGCGAGGACCGGATCCTGGTCCCGAGCCCGAAGGTCGCGACCTACGACTTGAAGCCCGAGATGAGCCTGCCCGAGCTGACCGACCGGCTGGTCGAGGCGATCGGCTCGGGGCGCTACGACGTGATCGTCTGCAACGTCGCGAACCCCGACATGGTCGGCCACACCGGCGTGTTCGAGGCTGCGGTCCAGGCGGTCGAGGCGGTCGACGTCGCGCTCGGACGCATCGAGGCGGCGCTGCGCGCGGCCGGCGGCGAGATGCTGGTCACCGCCGACCACGGCAACCTCGAGCTGATGCGCGACCCCGGGACCGGCGAGCCGCATACGCAGCACACCGTGGGGCCCGTGCCGCTGGTCTACGTCGGGCGCCCCGCTCGACTGCGGTCAGGCGGCGCGCTGCAGGATCTCGCGCCGACGGTGCTCGACCTGATCGGCGTCGAGAAGCCGGCCGAGATGACCGGGGAGAGCCTGCTCGAGTGGCCGGCCGGCTGATGCCGCGCCGTCTCGCGATCGCCGCCACCGCGCTGATCGTGGCCGTCGCGTGGCCGCTGGCGCCCGCCTCGGCCGATCCAGCCGGGGTTCCGGTCGATCCCGCAGCGCGCGAGGCCGAGGAGGCGAAGGCGCGGGCCCGCCTCGACCAGATCCGCGGCGAGCAGCGCGCGATCGAGGCCGAGCGGGCCACGCTCGATGGCGAACGCGGCCGTCTGCTGGCCGCCCTGCGCGACGCCGAACTCGCCGCCTCCGGACTGCGCGGCGAGGTGCAGGCGATCGAGCGCGAGATCGCCGGACAGGCCGATCGGCTCGCGGATCTGGAGCGCGAGGAAGCGGACCTCGAGCGACGTCTCGCCGGCGAGCGCGCGGCGCTCGCGGCGCTGGTGCGCGCGCTCGACATCGGGGGGCGCCACCACGAGGTGCGCGCGATGTTCGCCGCGGACACGCTCGAGCAGCTGTCGCCGCTGCTGGTCTACAGCCGCTACCTCGAGCGCGCGCGGCGCGCGCGGATGGACGAGATCCGCGGGGCGCTCGCGGCGCTGGCCGACGTCGAGGCGGCGATCGCGACGGCGCGTGCCGAGCTCGACGCGCGGCGCGCCGCACTCGCCGAGCGGATCGCCGGGCTCGAGCGCGCGAATGCCGACCGTGCGGAGGTGCTGGCCGCGCTCGAGGGCACGCTGGCCGATCAGGCCGCGCGCCTCGCCGAGCTGCGTCGCGACGCGGCCGCGCTCGATGCGCTGCTGAAGCGGCTGACCGACGCGATCGCCGACGTGCCGGCGCGGCTCGCCGGCAGCGAATCCCTCGCCAGCCTGCGCGGTCGGCTGCCGTGGCCCGCGACCGGACCGGTCAGCCGCGGTGCGGATGCCGGTCTGCCGGGCCCGGGCCTGCGCATCGCCGCGAGCCCGGGCAGCCCGGTGCGTGCGGTCGGGCATGGCCGCATCGCCTATGCCGACTGGATGCGCGGCTATGGTCTCCTCGTGATCGTCGACCACGGGGGCGGGTTCATGAGCCTCTACGCGAACCAGCGCGCGCTGCTGCGCCAGGTCGGGGACTGGGTCGAGCCGGGCGATCCGATCGCGGAAGCGGGCGATGGCGGCGCCGGGGTCCCTGCCGGCGTGTACTTCGAGCTGCGACGCA
>PVBP01000062.1 GCA_002995625.1 Lysobacteraceae bacterium
TCGGACGACCTCGGAGACCGCGTTCGCGCGCTGTTGCGCTGGCGCCGTGAGCGCGTGGCGCCGCCGGACGCCGATCGCGGCGCGCTGGCGCGGATCGTCGAGGATGCCGCCGCGCTGCGGCGCCGGTTGGGCCTGCCGCGCGATGCCGAGGTGTCCGGGGACGACTACGACGTCGGCGAACTCGTCGCGCTGGCCTTCCCCGAGCGGATCGCCCGCGCCGATCCCGCCAACCCCTACCGCTACCCGCTCGCGAGCGGCCGCGGCGCCCGGCTCGACGAACGCGGCTCGAGGCTCGTCGGGCGGCCCTGGCTCGCGGTCAGCGAGCTGCTCGTGGCCGACGGCGAAGCGCGGATCCAGCGCGCCGCGCCGCTCGACGAAGCGCACCTGCGCGAGGCGATGCCCGAGCGCTTCACGCGCGAGACGGCCTGCCGGTTCGACGCCGACGCGCGCGCGGTCGTCGCCGAAGTGGTCGAGCGCTTCGACCAGCTGGTGCTCGCGCGGCGGCCGGTGCCGGTGCCGGGCGATGCCGCAGCCAGCGCGATGCTGCTCGACGGCCTGTCCCGGCTCGGAATCGACGCGCTGCCGTGGACCGAGCCGCTCCGCCAGTGGCAGGCGAGGGTCCAGTGCCTTGCTGCATGGATGCCGGAAGCGGGCCTGCCGGACGTGTCGGACGAGGGCCTGCGCGCGTCGCTCGGCGACTGGCTCGGTCCCTGGCTCGAAGGGCGCACGCGCCTTGCCGACCTCGATGCGGCAACGCTCGGCGCGGCGCTGATGGCACGGCTCGACCACCGCCAGCGGACGCTGCTCGAGCAGCAGGCGCCGGTCGCGCTGGTGGTTCCGAGCGGCCTCGCGCGGCGGCTCGAGTACGTGCCCGGCCAGCCGCCGGTGCTCGCGGTCAAGCTGCAGGAACTGTTCGGCCTCGCCGACACGCCGCGGGTCGGCGGCGGACGGGTGCCGGTCTCGCTGCACCTGCTCTCGCCGGCCGGCCGGCCGATCCAGGTCACGCAGGACTTGAAGGGCTTCTGGGAACGGACCTACGCCGAGGTCCGCAAGGAGCTCAAGGGCCGCTATCCGAAGCACCCGTGGCCGGACGACCCGTGGACCGCGACGCCGACGGCGCGGGCCAAGCCTCGAGCGCAGTAGTCCCCGTGCGGCGCGCCGGCGGCCTCAGACGACCTTCGAGAATCTCGGAGTCGCCGCCGCCGGGTCGTCGGCGCGCGCGGCGGCCGCGCGTGCCGCCCGCAGGCGTGCGTCGAAGGCCATCGCCGGCACCCGCATCAGCAGCCGCCCGACCGGCGTGATCGAGATGCCGCGGCGGTCGATCTCGACCAGGCCGTCGGCCGCGAGCGGCGCGAGCGCCGCGAGCTCGACCGCGAAATCGCGGACGAAGAAGGTATCGAACTCGGCGTCGAAGGCGGCGAAGTCGATCCGGCCCTGGCACAGCAGGCGCTCGATCAGCGCGCGCCGGCGGACGTCGTCGGCGTCGAGCCAGATCCCGCGCGCGACCGGCAGCCGGCCGCTGTCGATCGCGCCGTAGCAGTCGCCGAGCGTCTTCGCGTTCTGCGCATACGCATCGCCGACCGCCGAGATCGCGGAGAGGCCCATGCCGACGATGTCGACGTCGCCATGCGCCGTGTAGCCCTGGAAGTTGCGGCGCAGCCTTCCCTCGACGAGGGCCCGTGCGAGCCCGTCGTCGGGCCGCGCGAAGTGGTCCATGCCGATGTAGACGTAGCCGGCATCGACGAGGCGCCGCACCGTCAGCTCGAGCAGGCCGAGCCTGGTCGCGGCGTCCGGCAGTTCCGCGGCGTCGATCCGCCGCTGCGCCCGGAACAGGGCCGGCAGGTGCGCGTAGCCGTAGGCGGCGATCCGGTCCGGCGCCAGCTCGAGCACGCGGTCGAGCGTCGCGGCAAAGCCGTCCGGCGACTGTCGCGGCAGCCCGTAGATCAGGTCGACGTTGAGCGAACCGAATCCGGCGGCGCGGGCCGCCGCCATCACGTCGCGCGTCAGCTCGAACGGCTGGATCCGGTTGACCGCGGCCTGCACCGCGGGGTCGAAGTCCTGGATGCCGAAGCTCGCACGGTTGAACCCGAGTTCGGCCAGGGCCGGCAGCGCCGCGGGATCGACCGTGCGCGGGTCGATCTCGATCGCGAACTCGCGGGTTGCACTTGCGTCGAGCCGGAATGCGCGTCCGAGTGCGGCCATGGCCCGGGCGATCTCGTCGATCGACAGGAAGGTCGGCGTGCCGCCGCCGAAGTGGACCTGGCGCGCGAGCCGGTCGCGCGCGTACAGCGACCCCTGCAGCGCGATCTCGGTCTCGAGACGCTGGAGGTAGGCCTCGGCCTGCCCGCGCGAGCGGGTGATCAGCCGCGTGCAGCCGCAGTAGAAGCACGGGCTCGCGCAGAACGGCACGTGCACGTAGAGCGACAGCTCGCGCGGGATCGGCTCGGCGTTCGACTGCGCGACGGCGCATCGGTAGTCCCCGGCGCCGAAGGACGGGTGGAAGTGGTTCGCGGTCGGGTACGAGGTGTAGCGCGGCCCGGCGAGGTCGTATCGCGCGACCAGGCTGCGGCGGAACTCGGGCGCGGCGATCGAGGGATCCACGGGTCACGCCCCCCCCGCAGGCGATCAGGCCTTCTTCACCCAGCCCGCGCACCAGCCGTTGGTGTTGACCAGCTTGCCCGGGAACAGCTGGCAGCGGATCCAGTCGCCACTGGCCTCGCCCTGGATCAGCTTGCAGTTCGCGCAGTTCTGGTCGGGCTTGTGATTCGGGAACCGCGCCTGGTCCACGGCGTTGGTGTCGTGCCGGTAGCCGAGCGCCTTCGCGGTCGGATCGTCCTCGGACAGTTTCGGCAGGTCGGCGGCGCGGGCCGCGTCGATCGGAAGCGGGGCGGTCACCGCGACCGCGAGGCCGAGCTTGACGAACTCGCGGCGGTCGAGGCTGTTCGGGTCTTGCATGGCGTGCTCCTGGCGTCGTGCTGGGATCGTGGCTGGCCCGCGACCGGAATTGTCAGGCCGTGGCCGAAGCTTGCCTTGATCTGGCTCAATCCAGCGCAAACGGCCGGGCGCGCGCGTCCGGCCGTTCAGGTGGCCGGCGCTCCGGCCGGCGCGCCGCCGCCGCGCCCCGTGAGCCACGCGTAATAGAGCAGCGGGATCACGACCAGGGTCAGGATCGTCGAGACGAAGATGCCGAAGACCAGGCTGATCGCGAGGCCGTTGAAGATCGGGTCGTCGAGGATGAAGAACGCCCCGGCCATCGCCGCGAGCGCGGTCAGCGCGATCGGCTGCGCGCGCACGGCGCAGGCATCGACCACGGCGTCGGCGAGCGGCCGGCCCTCGTCGAGCGCGTGGTTGATGAAGTCGACGAGCAGGATCGAGTTGCGGACGATGATCCCGGCGAGCGCGATCATGCCGATCATGCTGGTCGCGGTGAACTGCGCGCCGAGCAGCGCGTGCCCCGGCATCACGCCGATCACGGTCAGCGGGATCGGCGCCATGATGATCAGCGGCACCACGTAGCTGCGGAACTGGGCGACGATCAGCAGGTAGATCAGCACGAGGCCGCCCGCGTAGGCGAGGCCCATGTCGCGGAAGGTCTCGTAGGTGATCTGCCACTCGCCGTCCCACTTGACCGTGAACGCCTGCGGATCGTCCGGCGCCGAGAAGAATCGCTGCGCGACCGGCACTCCGAAGTCGGCGTCCGCGATCTGGCCGACCAGGTCGAACATGCCGTAGAGCGGCGAGTCGAGCGCGCCGGCCTCGTCGGCCATCACGTAGACCACCGGCAGCAGGTCCTTCTGCATCCGCACCGGCTCCCACGGCGCCTCTTCGACCGTGACCAGCTCGACCAGCGGCACGAGGCGGCCATCGGCGGCGCGCACGCGCAGCGCGAGCAGCTCGTCGATCCGCGCCTGGTCGCCAGCCGGTAGTCGCAGCCGGATCGGCACCGCGTACTTGGCCGCGCCGTCGCGGATGAAGGTCGGATCGTGGCCCGACACCGCCATCGCCAGCGTCGCCGCGATCGCCTGCTGCGACACGCCGAGCCGCGCCGCGCGGACGCGGTCGACGGTCACGACCTCGCGGATCGCGCCCTCGGCGACCAGCGAGGTGTCGATGTCGACGAGGCCCTCGGTCGCGCGCGCCATCGCCTCGATCCGGCGCGCGATGCCGCGGACGGCTTCGGGATCGGGTCCGTAGACCTCGGCGACCAGCGGCGCCAGCACCGGCGGACCCGGCGGGACCTCGACCACCTTGAGGCTCGCCCCGTGGCGTTCGGCGATCGCGGCGAGGCGCGGACGCACCGCGCGCGCGATGTCGTGGCTCTTGCGCGCGCGTTCGGTCCGGCCGACGAGATTGACCTGGAGATCGCCGAGGTTCGCGCCCTCGCGCAGGTAGTACTGGCGCACGAGGCCATTGAAGTTGACCGGCGCCGAGGTCCCGGCGTAGCCCTGCATGTGCAGCACCTCGGGCTCGCGCGCGAGTTCGGTCGAGAGCTCGATCAGCAGCGCGTTGGTCTGCTCGAGCGGCGTACCCTCGGGCAGGTCGACGACGACCTGGAACTCGGACTTGTTGTCGAACGGCAGCATCTTGAGGACCACGAGCTGCACCGCCGCGAGCCCGGCCGACAATGCGACGAGACCCAGCATCCCGCCGAACAGCGCGACCCGCCGACGGCCGCCGCGCCCGGGATCGAGGAAGGGCCGCATCACGCGGTCGAACAGCCCGTGCAGCTTCGCGGCGATGCCGTGATGTCGTTCGCCGACCGCGTGCGGGTGGCGCTGGTAGTGGCGCGCCAGCAGCCGGAACGCGAGCCACGGCGTCACCGTCAGCGCGATCACCAGCGAGAGCAGCATGCCGGCCGAGGCGTTGATCGGGATCGGCCGCATGTAGGGGCCCATCAGGCCCGAGACGAACGCCATCGGCAGCAGCGCCGCGATCACCGTGAACGTCGCGAGGATCGTCGGACCCCCGATCTCGTCGACCGCGAGCGGCAGCGCCTCGCGGATCGAGCGGCCGCCCCGGGTCAGGTGGCGGTGGATGTTCTCGACCACGACGATCGCGTCGTCGACCAGGATGCCGATCGAGAAGATCAGCGCGAACAGCGACACCCGGTTGATCGTGAAGCCCATCGCCCAGCTCGCGAACAGGGTCACGGCCAGGGTCAGGATCACCGCGGTGCCGACCACCAGCGCCTCGCGCCAGCCGAGCGCCGCGAGCACCAGCAGCACCACCGCCATGGTCGCGAACAGCAGCTTGCCGATCAGCTGGCGCGCCTTCTCGGTCGCGGTCGCGCCGTAGTCGCGGGTCACCTCGATCTCGACCGCGTCCGGGATCAGCGTGCCGCGCAGCGCCTCGAGCCGCCCGGCGATCGCGCCGGTGATGTCGGAGGCGTTGGCGCCGGGCTTCTTCGCGACCGCGATCGTGACCGCCGGCGCGAGATCGGGCGGACCGCCGCGGCCGGACGGCACGCGGTGCCAGACGTAGCTCAGCGGCAGGTCGGCGCCGTGGCGGACCGTCGCGACGTCGTCGAGCAGCACCGGCCGTCCGGCGGCGAGCCCGATCACGAGCTCGCGCACCGTGTCGGCGTCGGCGAGGAAGGTGCCGGCGGTGACCGGGATCTGGCGGCCGTCCTCGGACACCCGCTCGCCGGCCTGGCGCACGACGTTGGCGGCCGCGAGCGCGCCGGCGAGGTCCTCGAGCGTCATGCCGTAGGCCGCGAGCCGGGTCGCGTCGAGCTCGACGACGACCGCCTGCTTGGGCGCGCCGATCGAGTAGACGTCGCGGGTGCCGGGCACGCGCTTCAGTTCGGTCTCGAGCGTGTGCGCGACGCGCGCGAGCTCGGTCGCGCCCATCGCGTGGTCGCGGCTCCACAGCGTGAGGCTCATCACCGGCACGTCGTCGATGCCCATCGGCCGCACGATCGGCGGCCCGGCGCCGAGCCCCGGCGGCAGGAAGTTGCCGCGCGAGAACACCTGGTTGTAGAGCCGCACCAGCGCTTCCTTGCGCGGCACGCCGACCTCGAACTCGACCGTGACGATCGCGACGCCGGGCCGGCTCACCGCGTAGACGTGCTTGACGCCCTCGGTCTCCGACAGCACCTGCTGCATCGGCACCGCGAGCAGGTTCTCGACGTCGATCGACGAGGTGCCGGGGAACGGCACGATGACGTTGGCCATCGTCACGTCGATCTGCGGCTCCTCCTCGCGCGGCGTGATCGCGACCGCGACCAGGCCGAGCAGCAGGCCCGCGATCGCGAGGACCGGGGTCAGCGGGTTGTCCTGGAACGCGCGCGCGAGCCGACCCGCGATGCCCATCCGGGCCTCAGCCATGGCGGCCCTCCCGCAGCGCGCGCAGGTGGTTCAGCGCCGCGACCGGATCGGCGGCGATGCGCTCGCCCTCGGCGAGGCCGGCCAGCACCTCGACGCGGTCGCCGAAGCGCCGGCCGGGCCGGATCTGCCGGAGCTCGATCCGCCCGTCGCGATCGACGACGTAGACCGCCTGAACCTCGCCGCGCTGGACCAGCGCGCTCGCCGGCACCAGCCGCCGCGGCGTCTCGCCGAGCTTGAACGCGGCCTTGACCGTCTCGCCGGGCTTGAGGCCGGTCTCGACCTCGGGCAGCTCGAGTCGGACCGTGAAGGTATGGGTCGCCGGATCCGCGTAGGGAAACACGATCACCTCGGCCGCGTCGATCCGACGGCCGTCGGCCAGCAGCACCGCGGCGGCCTTGTGCCGGCGGATCGCCTCGACGTCGCTCTGCGGCACGGTGACGGTCACCCGCAGGCGGTTCAGCGAGAGTCCGGAGACCAGCGGCTGGCCCGGCCGCACGGTCTCGCCGACCTCGACGTGGCGCTCGGTCAGGATGCCGGAGTACGGCGCCCGGACCACGGTGAAGTCGACCTGCTCGGTCGCGCCACGCAGCGCGGCCTGGGCCGCGGTGAGCTGCGCGCGCGCGCCGTTGCGCCGCGCGGTGACCTGGTCGAGCTGGGCGCGCGAGACGAGCTGGCGCTCGACCAGCTCGCTGATGCGCTTGAACTCGGCCTCGGCCTCGGCGGCCTGGGCCTCGGCCGCGCGCAGCGCGGCGAGCGCCTGCTCGCGGCCGCTGCGCTGCTCGACGTCGGTGAAGCGGACCACGACCTGTCCGGCCTCGACGTAGTCGTTGACGTCGAACGGCAGATCGATCACGCGGCCCGAGGTCTGCGCCGCGAGCGTCGCGCGGTTGACCGCCTCGATCACGCCGTCCCAGGTGCGCTCGCGCACCGCGGGTTCTGAGGCGACCGTCAGGGTCGCGAACGGCGGCTCGCCCGGGCCGGCGGCGGCGGGCGGGTCCGCGCCGCCGCAGCCGGCCAGGGCCAGCGCGGCGAACAGCAGGGGCCACGCGCGCCGCAGTACCGGCACGCCGGTCATCGGAACGCGCAGCCCGACGGCAGGCCGAGCCTGCGGAACACGATCGCCGCCGGGCAGAAGCCGGTGAGCGAGGCCTGCAGCAGGTTGACGCCGACGAAGGCGGTGAGCAGCAGCCACCATGGCGAGATCCAGTGGGCGAGGGCGAGGCTCAGCAGGATAAGGCCGCCGGCAAGGGCGAGGACGGCGCGGTCGATGTTCATGGGCATGTCTCCGTGGACTGGTTCGAGCATGGTTTCGCGGGAAGCGGCCGGGTGCTCAGGGCCCGCTCGGCTTGAGGCGTTCGATCCCGAGGGCCTTCAGCACGTACCGCTCGTAGATCGGCTCGGTGTTGCCCGAGCGCATCTTGGCGAGGAAGTACTTCTCGAACGCGACCTTCGCGAGATGGACCCACTTGCCGATCCGGGCCCACGTGACGTTGCGCGGCGGGATCTGCGGCAGCGCGACGAACGCGGCGCCCGTGTCCCCCATGTCGGCGAGGCAGATCGCGTTCCAGGTCGCGCGCGCGTGCGCGGGACGACCATCGATCGCCGCGCGGATGTTCTCGGTGATCGCGGTCACCATCGACTCGATCATGAAGCCGGTCTTCGGGGCGCCGGTCGGCACCGGCGTCTGCTCGACCGGCGGGATCGCGACGCAGACCCCGGCCGAGTAGACGTTCGGGAAGGTCGGGTTGCGCTGGAACTCGTCGATCAGCACGAAGCCGCGCGGGTTGACCAGGCCCTCGACGCGGCGGACCGCATCGACCCCGGTGAACGGCGGCATGATCATCGCGAATCGATGCGGGACCTCGTGCTCGCGCACGACGTTTCCGCGATCGTCGATCTCGGTCGCGCGCACGAGCCCCGGCTCGACCGCGGTGATCCTCGCATTCGTGATCCACGTGATGTGGCGCTGGCGCAGCTCGGACTCGAGCAGGCCCTTCGAGTCACCGACGCCGCCGAGCCCCATGTGGCCGATGTAGGGCTCGGAGGTGACGTAGGTCATCGGCACGCGGTCGCGCAGCTTGCGCCGGCGCAGGTCGGCGTCGAGGATGAACGCGAACTCGTACGCGGGCCCGAAGCACGACACGCCGGGCGCGGCGCCGACCACGATCGGCCCGGGATTCTTCAGGAACTCCTGATAGGCGGCCCAGGTGCGCTCGGCATGCGGGGTGGTGCAGATCGAGTGGCTGTGGCCGTCGGGTCCGAGCCCCGGCACCTCGTCGAAGGCCAGCCTCGGCCCGGTGCAGATCACGAGGTGGTCGTACTCGAGGGTCCGGCCGTCGCCGAGCGTGATCCGGTTCGCGGCCGGATCGATCGCCCGCATGCCCGACGGCTCGAACGCGATGTCCTTCTTCGCCAGATGGGCCCGGACCTCGATCTGGACCTCGTCGGGTCGGCGCCAGCCGACCGCGACCCACGGGTTCGATGGGGTGAAGCTGAAGCGCTCGCCTTCGCCGACCACCGTGATCCGATGGTCGCGCCCCAGCGCCGCGCGAAGTTCGTACGCCTGGCTCATGCCGCCAAGGCCCGCTCCGATCACGACGACGTGTGCCATACGCCCTCCCGATTAGTTTAGTGATTGCTAATGTAGCGACGACTAATCTAGAATGCAAGCCCAGCCCGCCGCGCGCACCGACGATGGAGCCCGTCGAGCGGCCGGGACATACTGACGACCGTCCAGCGCAGGAGCGATCGCGATGACCGTGTCCGAGCACCGGGGCTTCGCCGCGCAGATGGCGGCGCAGGCCGAAGCGGCTGCCGAGTTGCTGAAGGCGATGGCCAATCCGCAGCGGCTGCGGGTGCTGTGCCTGCTCGCCGAGGGCGAACGCTCGGTCGGCGAGATCAATGCCGCGGTGGATCTCAGCCAGTCGGCGCTGTCGCAGCACCTCGCGGTGCTGCGCGAGCAGGGCCTGGTGCAGACCCGTCGCGAGGCGCAGTCGATCCGGTACTCGCTGGTCGCCGGCCCGGTCGCGCGCCTGATCCAGACGCTGCACGAGATCTACTGCAAGGATCGGGCGGACGTCGAGGACCAGGGCGCCGTCGGCTGCGCAGAGGGCGCGCCGACCGGGGTCGGTCGCAGGCAGCGACCGGCCCGCCGCGCGGACGCCGCGCGGTCCCGTTGACCGGTCCCGGCTCAGCCGTCCTCGAATCCGTCGGCGAAGCGCGCCTCGGCGAGGCGCGCGCAGTAGCCGACCAGCACGTCCAGCGGCACGAAGCCGTCCGCGCGCACGGCGCCCGTCGCCGGAGGTCGGCGCCGCCTCGGCCGATCCCGGGATCTGAGACACGGCCGTCGGATGCTTGCGCGGGTCCGAAGAGCGTGCGGGTGGAGCGGGGGATGCGACCGAAGGGCCTTTCCGATGCCACGGTCGAACGCGGCAAGACCGTTGCGCCGAGCGCGTCCGCGCCCGGCGGCGTCGCCATTCGCGCGGCGTTCTGGCTCGATCCCGGCGTCGATCGAGCGCGGATCCGCCATGACGACGACCTGCGGCTGTGGCTCGCGCTCGGCGACGGTCGCATGCTGGCCTTCCGACTGCACGGCGTGCGGGCGCGCGACGACCGGCTGCTCGCGCCGCTGGTCGCGGCGATCGCCGACGACCTGCGCGGGGAATGCTTCCGGCTCGAGATTCCCGGGTGCACCGTGCAGGTGCTGTACGCCGCGCCGGTGCTGCCATTCCCGGACGCCGTGAGTACCCCGCCCGAACTGCGCCCCGAGTGGCTCGCCCTGGCGGGGACGATCGACGGCGTCGTGCTCGATTTCCTCGAATCGATCGCGACGCCGGGGTATGCCGGAGGCTTCCTCGCCTCGGTGCGCAACTACAACCGTCTCGCCACGCTCGATCCTGGGCGACGGGAACGCCGCCTGCAGGCGCTCACGCGATTTCCGGCGCTGGTCGTTCCCGTGCTGCTGACCCGGCATCACTCGCCGAATCTGTACGACGGCAAGCGCCACGCGTGGCGGCACCCCGATCCGCAGGTCGAGGAAGCGATCGACCGGGGTCGCGACCTGACGGGCGCCCTCGCGGAGCACTACGGGATCTCCCGCGCGCTGGTCCGCGCGCCGCTCAACGCGAGCTGGTGGCCGATGGATCAGGATACCCGTCGCGATACGCTCGCCGTGATCGATTGCCTGCCGCCGCAGCGTCGCCCGCGCTCGGCCGAGGTGTTCGAGCGACATGCGACCGCGTGGTCGGCCTATCTGGTCCTCACCGGGGTCGGGGAGAAGCCACCCAGCCGTCCGCTGGATCGCGCCGTGCACGTCGGCGCGTTCCGCGACGGCGTCTCCGAGACCTTCGAACGCCTCGCGCGCCTCGAACGGGTCCCCGGTCATGCCATCGCCGACGCGAGGGACTTCCTTGCCGCCGCGGCGTGCCTCGCCGATGCGTGGATCCGCGGCACGCCGATCGTCATGATCGAGGAGCTCGCCGAGGCCTGGCTTGCATGCCATGGCCTCGTGCGGCTGGTCGAGGACTCCGCGCGCTGGCATCGCGCCGTTGCCCGGGTCCGGCCGGCGGTCCCGGAGGGGGTCGCGATCGATTCGGTGCCGTCGGTGCTCGACCGGTTCGAGCGGGGACCCGCTTGCGCGACCGAAATCACGACCTACGCCGCGCTGGTCGCCGAGGGCGCATCGATGCGCCACTGCGTCGCGAGCTACTGGGCCGAGATCGTTGCCGGCGACCGGATCTTTCACCTCGAGAGCGTCTGGGACGGCGAGCAACCCGCGCGAGCGACCGCGTGCTACGCGCTCGAGGTCCGCAACGGGAATCCCCGCTACCGGCTCGCGCAGCTGCGCGGTCCGTGCAACGAGGCGGTTTCCGCGTCGATGGCCGACTTCGCCCGCGCGCTCGAGGCCGAGCTCAACGCGCCATCCTGCGAGCGCGCCCGTCTCGCGGTGCTGGCGCTCCGGGAGCCGTTCCGCAACGAGGAGCGCCCCGTCCCCAGGGACCCGCCGCACGAGGGCATGAGGCTCGACGCCGCGCTCGAGCGCCGGCTCCTGCGGGCGCTGGCCTGGCTCGGCCTGGCACCGGCGCCGGTCGAACGGCTGCTGCTCGCGCCGGTCGCGGGACTCGAGTTCCACGACGGCCTGTCCTGCCTGGGCGCGTTGCGGTGCGGTGATCCGGTCGAACTGGTGCGCGAGCGCGGGAACCGCTTCGATCGGAACGCGGTCCGGATCGACTGGCGCGGATCGACGCTCGGCTACCTGCCGCGCCGGACCAATCGGGACGTCGCGGCGCGCCTCGACGCCGGTTCCGAACTGGCCGGTCGCATCGTCCGGATCAAGTCGCACGGCGCGTCGTGGCGCCGCGTCTTCATCGAGATCCTCGACGCTCGGGCGCCGCAGGCGGCCGGGACCGGCCCCCTCGGCTGAAGATCCCCGACGCCGTGGCCGGTCCGATTCGGATCGCTGGTGCGAAGATAGGAGCCCGTCCCGCCGATGAGGAAACGATTCCGATGGACCCTGCGCGCCGCAAGCTGCTCCTTGGTGCCGGCGCCGCCGCCGGCGCGGCCGCCGCGCTCGGCGCCTGCGCGCCGTCCGGTGAGGGCGGGCCGGCCGGGGCCGGCGATGGACGCCGATTCAGCTGGAAGATGGTCACGTCCTGGCCGCAGAACTTCCCGGGGCTGGGCGTGGCCGCGCGCAAGCTCGCCGAGCGGATCACCGCGACCTCGGGCGGCCGGCTGTCGGTGCGCGTGTTCGGCGGCGGCGAACTGGTGCCGCCGTTCGAGGTGTTCGACGCGGTCAGCCGCGGCACCGCCGAGATCGGGCACAGCGCGGCGTACTACTGGAAGGGCAAGCACGAGGCCGCGCCGTTCTTCTGCTCGGTGCCGTTCGGACTCAACGCGCAGGAGATGAACGGCTGGCTGTGGCACGGCGGCGGGCTCGAACTGTGGCGGGAGCTCTACGCGCGCTTCGACCTGGTGCCGTTCCCGGCCGGCAACACCGGCGTGCAGATGGCCGGCTGGTTCAACCGCGAGATCACGAACCTCGCCGACCTGCGTGGACTCAAGATGCGGATCCCGGGCCTCGGCGGCGAGGTGATGGCGAAGCTCGGCGTGGTGCCGGTGAACCTGCCGGGCGCCGAGATCTTCACCGCGCTGCAGTCCGGCGCGATCGACGCGACCGAGTGGGTCGGGCCCTACAACGACCTCGCCTTCGGCCTGCACCGAGTCGCGCGCTACTGCTACTTCCCCGGATGGCAGGAACCGGGCCCGACGCTCGAGTGCATGATCCACAAGCCGGCGTGGGACAGCCTGCCGGAGGACCTCAAGGCGCTGGTCGCGGCCTGCTGCCAGTCGATCAACGACGACATGCTCGCCGACTACACCGCGCAGAACCATCGCGCGCTGGTCGCGCTGCGCGACGAGCACAAGGTCGAGTTCCGGCGCCTTCCGGACCAGGTGCTCGCCGCGCTGCGCGAGACCTCCGAGGCACTGCTGGTCGAGATCGCCGGGCGCGACCCGTTCGCGAGGCGCGTGTACGACGCCTTCGACGCGTATCGCCGCGAGGTCCGCGCCTGGCACGCGATGAGCGAGGTGGCGTTCTACCAGGCGCGCGGCTGAGGGTGCGACGGGCCCCGGTCGGCGCCCGGTCCGCCGGGTCGGGCGCTCAGCGGGCCTTCGGCGGCGGCAGCGGAAACGGCGTGATCTTCTCGCCGGTCGCGGCATCCCGGATCGCGAGCTGGCCGCGTTGGCGCACCTCCTCGATCCGCACGATCGCGTGCATCGGCAGGTGCAGCACCTTGGTGTTCGCGAACTCGTCGCGCAGGCGCTCCTCGATCGGGTCGATCACGAGGCTCGCCCCTTCGGCGTCGAAGACGAGCTCGCCGATCGCGGTGAAGCCCCAGACCTCGCTGGCCGCGACCTGCCGCGCGTGCAGCTCGTAGACCTTGCCGTTCGACAGGAAGGTGACCTTGTAGAGTGTCTTCGACATCACGCCTCGCCACGGCCGCCGGACGCCTGGGCGCTGCGCGCCCGGGCGTCCGGCTCATTCGCGCCGCAATCCTACGATCAGCGGGTCGTGGTCCGATGAACGGAACGGGCCGGGGTCGGACAGCCGGCGGACCCGCTCCGGCACCCGGTCGCTGGCCCATCCGAACACCTCCAGCTCGTCGGCGTTGATGTGCCACTCGGCCGCCCCGGTGACGCGCGCGGCGAGCGCCGGGGTCGCCAGGGCGTGATCGAGCCGGCCGGACTCGCCGCGCCAGACGTAGCTGTATGCGCCGTCGCCGACATGCATCGCGACGAGATCGCGATAGCCCCGGTCCAGCATCAGGCGGATCGGATCCTCGAACCCGTAGGCGTTGAGATCGCCGAGGACCAGCACCTGGTCGCGGCCGCCGCCGGTCGGGTCGGTGGCCAGCCATTCGACCAGCTCGCGCGCCGCCTGCCGGCGGGTGTCGTTCCAGCATCCCTGGAAATCGCCCTGGTCGCGATCGCCGCCGGTCGCCTCCTCGCAGCCCCCCTTGGACTTGAAGTGGTTCGAGACGACGGTGAACGGCGCACCCCCGTCGACCGGTTCGAAGGTCGCGGCCAGCGGGACCCGGTTGCGGTCGACGAACGCGCCCTGCTCGAAGCTCGCCGGCTCGCCGACGGGCCGCACGCGCGATTCGCGGTAGATCAGGCCGACCTTGATCTGGTCCTTGCCGAGCAGTTCGGTCGCCGAGCGGACGTAGCGATAGTCGCCTTCACGCCCGAGCGCCCGATTCAGCGCGCCGACGAGATCGGCGATCGCGCTGGTCTCGTCCCAGCCGTCGTTCTCGATCTCCTGCAGCGCCACGACGTCCGCGCGCAGCGCGGCCAGGGTCGCGACGACCTTGTCCCGCTGCTGGCGGAAGGCGCGCATCGAATCGGCCCCGCGCGGCGTCGGGAAGTCGCCGCCGCGGCCATTGCCGTTGAAGAAGTTCTCGACGTTGAACGACGCGATCCGCAGGTCGCCGCCGACCTCGGGCGGCGCGACCGGGCGCTCGGCCTGGCGCACCGCGCCCGGGCGCGCGGTGAGCTGCAGCCGGTAGCCGCCGAGGCGCTGGTCGACGATCCCGGCGACGCCATCGAGCTCGGTGCCGACCCGCCACGGCGCGCGGGCGGACGGCGCCGGGTCGAGCCACCAGATCCGGCGCGGGTGCTCGATCTCGAGATTGTCGTCGAGCGCGATCCGGGCGCGGGCGTTCGATTCGGCGATCGCGCGCGCCGGCGCGCCGGGGCGCGCCACTTCGGTCGGCTGGAACAGGCGGCCGGACAGCGACACGTCGATCCGGCCGAAGCGCAGGAGCTCGGCGTTCCCGGTCACCGTGACCGGCCCGGGCAGGACCACGCGCATCGCCTCGAAGCGTTCCCAGTCCGGCGGCGGCGCGTCGATCACGACCGGCTCGGGCAGCTCGCCATCGCCGCATTCGACGAGCTCGCTGATCGCGGTCAATGCGGTCAACCCGCGACCCCCGTCGGCGTCGCCGGTCTCGGTCACGCTGGCCCGGATCCGCAGCAGCCGCCCGGCGCGGATGTCGTCGCGGCGCTCCGGCACGACCACGAAGATCCCTTCGCTGGTCGCCGCGTCGTCGTCGCGGGCGCCGATCGGGGCCTCGATGAAGAACCCGCCGAGCCCTTCCTGGAAGTTGCCGGTCACGACGCCCTCGACGTCGACGACATGGCCGAGCCGCGGACTCGCGCCGCCGCGGCCCTGGATCTGGTGGATCGGCGTCGAGAAGTTGCCGCACGCGAACGGCGCCAGCCGGATCGGATCCGCGGTCGAGCTGCCGGGGCCGCCGCCGCAGCCGGCAAGGCCGGCCGCGAGCGCGAGGACGAGGATCGGAACGGTCTTCATCGATGGACTCCGTCGGAAACGAAAACGCCGCCCTCGGGCGGCGCTTCGGACGACGCGCCGCGGGGCGCCGTCACTTGTACTTGTCGAGCATGTACTCGACGGTGACACGGACCTGCTCGTCGGTCAGGTCGGGACGGCCGCCCTTGGCGGGCATCAGCCCGGCATCGCCCCGGAAGCCGTTGATCGCGTTCGCGACCAGGGTCTCGAGCCCCTTGGCCTTGCGCGGCGCCCAGGCGGCGGCGGTCGGCGCCGGCGCCCCGCCGGCGCCGGTCAGATGGCACGCGGCGCAGACCCGGTCGTAGATCAACGCCCCGTCGAGCGCCCCCTCGAAGGCGACCCGCGCGGCGGCGGCCGCGCGCGCGGCTTCCTGCGCCGCGAGCATCGCCGAGCGTCCCGTCTCGCCGGCGAAGACGCCGGCCACCGGGGCGATCCTCGCGTTGGTCTCGGCGACGCGGACCGGGTTCTCGTCGTGCAGGCCGAGGCGGTCGTAGATGACCCAGGCGCCGATGATCAGGATCACGGTCAGCACCGCGAGCGCCGCGATCAGCTGCGCGAAGTGCTTCATAAACACGAGGTCATGCTTCTGCACGGGGACTACCTGGGGGCGGGTGGCGGCGGGGCCGAAAGACGCGCAAGTATAGCCGCCACCGCCGACGCGCGCCCCGTGAAGGCCGCGGCCGGCGCCGCGATCCCGGCCACCGCGGGGCGGGGCCCTCACTCGAAGCCGTTCACGAACAGCGGGTCGACGCGCGGTGCCCGGCATCGGCTCGCCTGCGGGCCGTGCACGAGCACGTGGAAGGCGCTCTGGGCCGGGAAGACCGGCGTGCCGGTGCCCTGGGCGACGACGAACCAGCGCCCCGGCGCGCCCGGCCCGCTCGGCGGCCGGTACGCGAGGCTCATCCGGGTCGGGTTCGGGGTCTCGCCGGCGACGTCCGGGTCGTCGGCGCGGCCGACGATCGGGGCCGCGCAGTCGTTGTCGTCGAGCAGCGGGTGGTCGAGCCGCCACGCGGGCGCGGGCGCCGGACCGAGCGTGGTCCGGAACGCGTTCGGCGAGCCGAGCGGCGCGGCCGCGACGTGGACGTGGAGCCCGGTCGGCATCGCCGCGCCGTCCTCGTTGCGCACGTGCCAGCGGCTCGCGGTGTAGTGCAGTCCGATCGGGCGGTCGTGGTAGAGCGTCGGCTGCCAGCGGTGGAACGCGATCGCGATCGCGTCGGGCAGCGCATTCAGCGCCGGATCGTCGAGGCGCGTGCGGTTGCCCGCGACGCTCGCCGCGCTCGACACGTGCACGAGCCCCGCGGTGCCGTCGACCGGGGCCAGCACGGCGAAGCGCTGCCCGGGCGCGACCGGCACGCCGGTGTCCTGGTGGAAGATCGCCCAGCCGGCCGGACTCTCGGCGAGGAACACGCCGAGATGCTGCGCGCTGCCGGCGAGCGCCGGGGTGGTCCGGATCGCATTCGCGACGAGCCGGTCGGAAGGCGCGAGCGGGACCGGGAACGGCGCGACCCGCATCCAGTTGCCGCTGGTATTCGCGGCCGTCGCCTCGACCACGGCCGCCGCGTCGCTCGACGCTTCGTGGGCGCCGATGTCGACCGCGGCGCCGACGATCCGGCGCTCGCCGTCGGCATCGAAGCTGCCGAGCGGCACGTCGGTGTTGCTGCCGGCGTCGATCGCGGGCGAGCCCGGGCGCGGCCGCGGGTAGGCCTGCGACTCGAGTTGCGGGTCGGCCAGCACGGAGCCGGGGCCGGGCGCGGGTCCGGTCGTGTTGCCGCCGGCGTTGGCGTGGAACAGGTTGTGCGCGTTGACGATCGCAGCCGAGGTCCAAAGGCCCCGCCCGGCGTGGTGTGCGATCAGGTTGTTCGCGACCCGACCGGTCGCCGCGAGCGCGCCGATCCCGCCCTGGCCGTGCACGACGGTGTTGTTCGTGACCGCGATGCTGGTGCCGGCGCCCGGCGCGTCGATCCGGATCCCGTCGGCGAAGGCGTCGTCGGCGAACGCGACGACATTGTTCCGCAGCGCCAGGCTGCGCGTCGGACCCGGCGGGTCGAAGACCGCGTAGATGCCGTAGCGGACGTTCGGTCCACGAACCTCGTTGCCGAGGACCCGCAGGTCGCCGCTCGCGTGGGCGAGGCCGAGCGCGATGCCCTGCTCGGTCAGCGCCGCGCCGGCGCGGATCCGGTTGCGCAGGATCCGCGCGGTCAGCGTGCCTGCGCCGGCCAGGTCGCCGACGCAGATGCCGTAGCGGAACAGGGGGCTTCCGGCGGGACCGCCGGTGTCGATCCGGTTGTCCGCGATCGTGATCTCCGACGCCGGACTGCCGAGCCTCGCCTCGATCGCGCAGGTCGACAGGTTCGGGTCGATCGCCTCGAGGATCCGGAGCCGCTCGATCGCGTAGCGGCTGCCGGGGGCGGTCGCCTCGTCGCGGACGTAGACGGCGCCGCGCCGCAGCACGAGGCCGGTGATCGTGACGACGTGCGGTCCGGGGCCGGTCGGCCAGACCGTGATCATCCGGTCGGGCGCCAGCACCGCGTCGATGCCGGGCAGGGTGCCGAGGGTCAGCGAGCGCTGGATCACGAGACCCTCGTCGATCGCGGTGTAGGCGTCGGGCGACGACGGCTCGTCCGGCCCGATCAGCACGGTGTCGCCGGCGGCGACGCCGGCGAGACAGGCCTGCAGCGACGCCGCGCACGGACCGCTGCCCGAGTGATCCGGCCAGACCCAGGTGGCCGCGGTGGCCCCGGCCGGGATCGCGGCCGCAAGGCCGAGCGCGAGCAGGAACGGGAAGTGGCGCATCGCGAAGGGCTCCATCGAAGGTCTATCCTTCCTGCGGAAAAGCCCGTCCGATCCGTGCATGGACCCCGCCGTCGACGCCAAGGCCCTGATCACGAACGGATTCCCGCTGCCCGATCCGATCGCGGCGGCGCTCGCGGCGCTGCGCGAGGGGCTCGCCGCCGGTCGGCCCGGATCGCTCGACGATCTCGTCCGCGCGACCCAGGACGAGCTCCGCCGGATCGCGCGGCGCGAGCGCCGCGCCTTCGACGGCGGTGAGACCCTCTCGACGACCGCGCTGGTCAACGAGGCCTATCTGCGAATCGCCGTATCGCGGCTGCCCGACGACGTCGACCGGCGGCTCTGGTTCGGGATCGCGGCGCGCGTGATGCGCCAAGTGCTGGTCGACCACGCGCGCGCCACGCACGCGGCCAAGCGCGGCGGCGGCATCGCGCCCGAGTCGCTGTCGGCCGCGGCCGCGGTCGCGACCGACGACGGCGACGCGGTCGACCTGCTCGCGCTCGACCAGGCGCTCGAGGCGCTCGCGGGCGCGAACGCGCGCGCGGCCGAGGTCGTGCAGCTGCGGTACTTCGCCGGGCTCGGCGACCGCGAGATCGCCGACCTGCTCGCGATCGACGAATCGACCGTGCGCCGCGACTGGCAGAAGGCGCGCGGCTGGCTCCACCGGCGCCTC
>PVBP01000063.1 GCA_002995625.1 Lysobacteraceae bacterium
GGCGAGGGACGCGAGCGGGTCGAGGCGCTGTGGGAGGAGTTCCCGGACGACAGCTTCCTGCGCTACACGCCCGAGCAGCTCGCGTGGCAGACGCGTTCGATCCTTCGGCACGCCGATCCGGGCGCTCCGCTGGTGGTCGTGCGCGACGCCCGCGAGCGCGGCTCGACCGAGGTGTTCGTCTACGCCAGCGACCGGCCTGGCGTATTCGCGACGATCACGGCGGTGCTCGACCGGCTCGACCTCTCGGTGCTGGAGGCCCGGGTCGTGACCAGCCGCTGCGGCCACACGCTCGACACCTTCCAGGTCCTCGGCGCCGACGGCGCGCCGGTGACGGACCCTGCGCGCCGCGGCCAGATCGCGCTGCGCCTGCGCGACGAGCTCGGGCGCGAGGAACTGACCGCGAAGCCCGCCCGTCGAGTCGCCTCGCGCCGGCAGCGGCAGTTCCACGTGCCGACGCGGATCGACTTCGAGCCGGCCGAGAGCGGCCGCACGCGGCTCGCGCTGGTCTGCGCCGATCGGCCCGGTCTGCTCGCGCACGTCGCGGCGGCGTTGCGCGAGTCCGGCGTGCAGGTGCACGATGCGCGGATCGCGACCTTCGGCGAGCGCGCCGAGGACTACTTCGAGCTGACCGGCGGCGCTGGTGCGCTTGATGAGGCGGAGACGGCGCGGGTGCGCGAATCGCTGCTCGCGCATCTCGACGCGGACGCCCCGGCCGCCGTCGCCCAATCCGTCTGAGGAGCCACCCACGATGTCGGACCTTCCGGCGATCATCGCCGACGCCTTCGAGCGCCGCGCCGATCTCGGCACGGACGAGATCGCCAGCCGGGTCGAGCCGGCCGTGCGCGAGGCGCTCGATCGCCTCGAGCGCGGCGCGGCGAGGGTCGCCGAGCCGGACGGGCAGGGCGGCTGGCGCGTCAACGCCTGGCTCAAGCAGGCGGTGCTGCTGTCGTTTCGCATCTACGGCAACCGCGTGATGCCGGGCGGGCCGGCGCCTTGCTGGGACAAGGTGCCGCTGCGCCACGAGGGCTGGGACGCGGCGGCCTTCGGCGCGGCCGGCGCGCGCGTGGTCCCGGGCGCGATCGTGCGCCGAGGGTCCTACATCGCCCCCGACGTCGTGCTGATGCCGAGCTTCGTCAACATCGGCGCCTGGGTCGGCCCGGGCACGATGGTCGACACCTGGGCCACGGTCGGCTCTTGCGCGCAGATCGGCGCGCGCGTGCACCTCTCGGGCGGGGTCGGCATCGGCGGCGTGCTCGAGCCGCTGCAGGCCGCGCCGACGATCATCGAGGACGACTGCTTCATCGGCGCGCGCTCCGAGGTCGTCGAGGGCGTCGTCGTCGAGCGCGGCAGCGTCATCGGCATGGGCGTGTTCATTGGCCAGAGCACGAAGATCTACGACCGCGCGACCGGCGAGATCCACCAGGGTCGGGTGCCGGCCGGCAGCGTCGTCGTCGCCGGGTCGCTGCCGGCCGCGGACGGCAGCCACGCGCTGTCGTGCGCGGTCATCGTCAAGCGCGTCGACGAGCGCACCCGCGCGAAGACCTCGATCAACGAGCTGCTGCGGGCATGAGCATCGAACCCGGCACGGTGGACGCGGCAGGCCAGGCGGAGGCCGTGGTCTACGGGCTCGCCCGCTGCGACACGACGAAGAAGGCGCTGAACTGGCTCGCCCGCTTCGGCGTGCCGCACCGCTTCATCGACTATCGAGCGCAGCCGATCGCGCCGGAGACGCTGCGCGCGTGGGCCGCCGTCGTCGGCTGGGACGGGCTGATCAACCGCCAGTCGACCACCTGGCGCGAACTGCTGCCGGCGCGCAGGAACCCGGCCTCGGAGCCCGAGTACCTGCTGCTGATCCGGGAGCATCCGACGCTGGTCAGGCGTCCCGTGCTGGTCGTTGCGGGGCAGCCGACCTTCGGTTTCAGCGACCGGCTCTACAAGTCCCTGTTCGGGGGCGAGCGTCGCGCATGACCGGGGAAGTCCTCGAACTCACGATCGAACTCTGCCGGCGGCCCTCGGTCACGCCCGAGGACGCGGGCTGCCAGGACCTCGTCGCGGCGATCCTCGGCGCGGCCGGATTCCGGATCGAGCGGCTCGACGCCGGCGAGGTGCGCAACCTGCTCGCGGTCCACGGCGACGATGGCCCGCTCGGCCTCTTCCTCGGCCACACCGACGTCGTGCCACCGGGGCCCGAATCGGCGTGGGCCTCGCCGCCGTTCGCGCCGGAGATCCGCGACGGCCGGCTCCATGCGCGCGGCGCCGCCGACATGAAGGGCTCGGTGGCGGCGATGACGCTGGCCCTGGTCGACTTCGTGCGGGCCCATCCGGCGCACCGGGGACGGGTCGGGCTCCTGCTGACCTCCGACGAGGAGGGGCCGGCGCTCGACGGCGTGCGTCACGTCGCGCAGCGCCTGGTCGAGCGTGGCGACCGGCCGGCGTGGTGCGTGGTCGGCGAGCCGTCGTCGAGCCGGCGGCTCGGCGACGTGATCCGGGTCGGCCGGCGGGGCTCGCTGTCGGGCGAACTTCGGGTGCGCGGCGTCCAGGGCCACGTCGCCTACCCGGCGCTGGCGCGCAATCCGATTCACGCCTTCGCGCCGGCGCTCGCGGAACTCGCGGCGCTGCGCTGGGACGAGGGCGATGCCGACTTCCCGCCGACCACGTTCCAGGTCTCGAACCTCGCCGCCGGCACCGGCGCGACCAACGTGATCCCCGGCGAACTGCGGGCCTCGTTCAATTTCCGCTTCGGCACCGCGTCGGGCGAGGCCTCGCTGCGCGCGCGGGTCGAGGCGATCCTCGCGCGCCACGGCGTCGAGCACGAGATCGCCTGGCACCTCTCAGGAGCGCCGTTCCACACGCCGCCCGGTCCGCTGCGCGAGGCCGTGGTTTCGGCGTGCCGGGAGGTGCTCGGCGTCGAGCCGACCGCCGACACCGGGGGTGGCACCTCGGATGGCCGCTTCATCGCGCCGCTCGGCGCCGAGGTGGTCGAGGTCGGCCCGGTGAACGCGAGCATCCACAAGTTCGACGAGCACGTCGCGGTCGCGGACCTCGAACCGCTGCGCCGGGTGCACGTCGCGATCCTCAGGCGCCTGGCGGCTGGCCGGCCCTAGCGGCCTTCGGCGCGGAAAGGCCGGCGCCGGTGGTCTCGCCGGTCTGTCACAATCGGAAGCGAGGCCCCCAGGGGGCCGGTTCGCCGTTCAGACTGCCGGGAACCACTCGACCATGGATCGCCAGAACGAGGATGTCAGTGCGCACCGCGCGTTCGACCAGCCGCTGGTCGACATCGCGAACTACGTCGCCGACTACTACCTGAGCTCGAGCGAGGCCTACGAAACGGCCCGCTACGTGCTGCTCGATTCGGTCGCCTGCGCGCTGCGGTCGCTGCGGTTCCCGGAGTGCGCGAATCTGCTCGGCCCGATCGTTCCCGGCGCGGGGATGGCCGGTGGCGCGCGGGTGCCGGGCACCGGCCACGAGCTGGATCCGGCGCAGGCGGCATTCGCGATCGGCACGCAGATCGGCTGGCTCGAGTTCAACGACACCTGGCTCGCCGCCGAATGCGGACACCCGTCTGAGAACCTCGGCACGATCCTGGCCGTGGGCGACTGGCTCTCGCGGCGCGCCCAGCGCACGGGCGGAAAGCCGCTGACGATCCGCGAACTGCTGACGTTCACGATCAAGGCGCACGAGATCCACGGCTGCTACGCACTCCGCAACTCGTTCGCGCGCGTGGGCATCGACCAGACGATCCTGGTCCGGATCGCGTCGACCGCGGTCGCGACCGCGATGCTCGGGGGCTCGAAGGAGGACATCGCCGCGGCAGTCTCGAATGCGTGGCTCGACGGCGGGCCCTTGCGGGCCTTTCGTCACGGACCGCAGGCGGGCTCGCGCCGGGGCTGGGCCGCGGGCGACGCCTGTCGCCGGGCGGTGCTGCACGCGCTCGACGCGCTCCGCGGCGAGACCGGATATCCGGCGGCCCTCAGCGCGCCGACCTTTGGCTTTCACGATGCGGTCAACGGCGGTCAGCCGCTCGAGCTCGCGCGCGGCTTCGGCAGCCATGTGATCGAGAACGTGATGTTCCGCGTCGCGCATCCGGGGGCGTTTCTCGGGCAGGCCGCGATCGAATGCGCGCTCGCGCTCCATCCTCGGGTCTCCGGGCGCCTCGATCGGATCTCGAAGATCGTCGTCGAGGCGCCCGAGGCGGCGGCCGGGCTCCTCGACCGGGCCGACGCGGTCGGCGACCGCGCAGCCCGCAGCCATTGCCTGCGCTACCTGGTCGCCGTGCCGCTCGTGCTCGGCCGGCTGCGCGCCGACGATTTCGAGGACGACGTGGCCGCGGATCCCCGCGTCGCCGCGCTGCAATCCAAGGTCGAGGTCCGCACACACCCCGGCCTCACCGCCGAGCACCAGCATCCGGACCGGCGATATGCCGGTGGTGCCGTCCAGGTGATCTTCGACGACGGCACCGCGACCGAGCGGATCCTGGTCGAACGGCCGCTCGGCCATCGCGAGCGTCGCGTCGAGGCGATTCCGCTGCTGATCCGCAAGTTCGAGCAGGCCGTTCGCGCGCACTGCCCGCGACGACGGGCCGACCAGATCCTCGCGCTGGTCCACGACGTGATGCGCTTCGAGAACAGCCCGGTGCACGAGTTCCTCGACCTCCTCGCGCCGTGAACCGGGTCCGTCGAAGGACGCGCACGGCCGGAGCGGTCCATCGGGGTCCAGGCCCGGTCATGTAAAAGACTTGTTAAGCCGGGCCGGATTGGTGCTAGACTCCGCCCGTCGCCAGGCCCGGGGAGGGCCGGCGAGCTATTGCCGTCCACAAGGAGAATCCGAATGAACCGCAAGACGCTGTGCACCGTGATTGCGCTGACGCTCGGGGGTGTAGCCTCGGCGCAGGCCCAGACTTTCGACGACCGCTGGTACGTCGCCCCGTATGTCGGCACCTACAAGAGTGACGACGATCGCCTGGCGGACAACAATTCGATCCTGCTCGGCATCGGCGTCGGCCGCTACCTCTCCCCGAACACCTCGATCGACATCTTCATCGATCGCGTCCACCGTGACGCGAGCGCCCTCGGCGCGCGCGTGCTCGGCAAGGACGACACGATGCGCAGCTGGATGGTCGGTACCTCGCTGCGGTTCTACTTCGGCGACACCTCGGGCTTCGCGCCGTACGTGATGGCCGGCCTCGGCGCGATCCGCCACGACCTCGGGATCAAGTCCGGCTGGGACGCGGGCCTGCAGGCCGGCGTCGGTCTCCAGAACTCGTTCACGGACAACGTCAAGCTGCGCGCCGAGCTCGCGTATCGCTACGACTTCGACGGCGACTCGCTCGGCGGCACCCGTCCGCTGCGCGATCCGGCGCGGGGCGCAAGCAGCCCCGACTACCGCGCCGAGAAGTTCGGTGACTGGTTCTTCAGCCTCGGCGTGACGATGGCGATCGGCGAGCCGCCGGCGCCGCCGCCGCCGCCGGCCCCGACGCCGGTCGCCCCGCCGCCGGCTCCGGTCGAGCCGCCGCCGGCCCCGCCGGAGGAGATCGTCATCGACCTGCAGGGCGTGATGTTCGAGTTCGACCGTCCGCGTCCGGGTCAGGAGCGCGACATCAACCGCGCCGGCCTGCTGCCGGGCTCGATCGAGATCCTCGATCAGGCCGTCGAGGTGCTGAACCGCTATCCGAACATCCGCGTCGAGGTGGCCGGCCACACCGACTCGATCGGCTCGGAGGAGTACAACCAGCGCCTGTCCGAGCGCCGTGCGCGCGTCGTCTACGACTACCTCGTCAGCCGCGGCATCTCGGCCGATCGTCTGGTGGGCCCGGTCGGCTACGGCGAACTGCGTCCGATCGACACCAACGACACCCGCGAGGGTCGTCAGCGCAACCGTCGCACCGAGCTGGTGCGCCAGTAAGCGCTTCGACACCGGGCCGACGTTGCGTCGGCCCGGGATCGGATTCGGAAAGGCCCGGCCCAGCGCCGGGCCTTTTCTTTTTGACGGCGGGCAGTTCGGTTTGGACGGTCGGCTGGCGGTCCCGAGCACCCATTGATTCGCCACCGCCAGCCGCGGAGATCCGCGAGACGGCGTCACGGGATGACGGCGATTCCGCGACAATCGGCAGCCATGGCAGCGCCATGCACTGCTGCCGACCGTCCATGACGAGGAGTCCCGATGCGTCGCAGCCTGCTTGCCGTACTGATGCTTCTCCCGCTGTTCCCGCATCGCTCCGATGCGGTCGAGGGGATGTGGCAGCCCCACGAGCTGCCGGCGCTCGCGAACGAACTGGCCGCCGCGGGTTTCGACGGCGATCCGGCGACGTTCGCGCGCCTCGACGCGCATCCGATGAACGCGATCGTGAGCCTCGGCGGCTGCAGCGCCTCGTTCGTGTCACCCGACGGCCTGATCGCGACCAATCACCACTGCGTGGTCGGGACGATCCAGTTCCACTCGACTGCCGGGCGCAATCTGCTTCGGGACGGGTTCATCGCGCGGACCCGCGGCGAGGAACTCGCGGGCGATCCGAACGCGCGCGTGTTCGTGACCGACCGCATCGTCGACGTGACCGGGCGCGTCGAGGTCGCGATCGCCGAGGCCGGCGACGGTGGCGAGGCGATCTTCCGGGCCGCCGAACGGGCGATCACCGGGATCGTCGCCGAGTGCGAGGCCGAGGGGCCCTATCGTTGCGAGGTCGCGAGCTTCCACGGTGGCGCCTCGTACCGCCTCATCCGCCAGCTCGAGATCCGCGACGTGCGCCTGGTCCAGGCGCCGCCGGAGTCGATCGGCAAGTACGGCGGCGACATCGACAACTGGATGTGGCCGCGCCACACCGGCGACTTCGCGTTCCTGCGCGCCTACGTCGGCCGCGACGGCAAGCCGGCTGCGCACGACCGTCGCAACGTGCCGTACCGGCCGGCCTCGTGGCTTCGGGTTGCCGGGAACGGCGTGTCCGAGGGCGATTTCGTGATGGTCGTCGGCTACCCGGGACGGACCAGCCGCTGGCGTCTCGCCGACGAGTTCGACGAGGCGGCCACATGGTCGATGCCGACCGGCATCCGCGAGAACCGCAGGCTCGTCGAGATCATCCGGCACTCGACCGAGGGTCGCCCCGATGCGGCGCTGCGCTATGCGAGCGTGGTCGCCGGGCTCGAGAACACGATCAAGAACTTCGAGGGCCAGCTCGAGGCCTTCGCGCGGCGCGGCACCGCGGCCGCCAAGCGTGCCGAGGAGGCCGCGTTCCTCGAATGGCTCGCCGGCGCCGGGCGCGAACGCGAGCGCGCCGACGTCGAGGCCCTGCGACAGCTGGTGGTCGAGTCGCGGGCGCGACGCGCGCGCGACTGGTACGTCGGCTGGATCGCGCCGCCCAATGCGCCGGTCGGCGCGCGCTTCAACCGCGAGGGGAGCGTGCTGGCCGCGGCGCTCGACCTCTACCGGATCGCGATCAACCGCGAGCGCCCCGATCCCGAGCGCGAGCCCGGCTACCAGCGTCGCGACGAGCCGCGGATCCGCGCGCGGCTCGAGACCTTCGAGCGGCGCTTCGATGCCAAGGCCGACCGCGCGCTGCTCGAGCACCGGATCGCGCGGTACGCCGCGTTGCCGTCGGCCGAACGTCTGCCCGAACTCGATGCCTGGCTCGGCATCGGCGGGGACGAGCCCGACCTCGGGCCAGTCCGCGCGCGGCTCGACGCGCTCTATCGCGACAGCCGGCTGTTCGATCGCGCCGAACGTCTGGCCTGGCTCGATCGGGATCGCGCCGCGATCGAGGCGAGCGGCGACCCGGCGCTCCGGTTCGCGGTCGCGGTGCTGCCGGGGCTCGAGCGCATCGAGCGTGAGTACCGCGAGGCCGCCGGGCGCGAGCTGCGGCTCCGGCCGGCCCACCTGCGCGCGCTGATCGCGTGGCGCGACTCGCAGGGCTTGCCGACCTACGCCGATGCCAACGGCACGCTGCGCGTGACCTTCGGCCGGGTGGGTGGCTACCGCCCGCGCGACGGCGTCGAGTACCTGCCGTTCACGACGCTCGCCGGCGTTTCGGCCAAGGCGACCGGCGAGGCGCCGTTCGACGCGCCGGCGCGCCAGCTCGAGGCGATCCGCGCCGGTGCCGGCGCGCGCTGGCGCGACCCGTCACTCGGCGACGTGCCGGTCAACTTCCTCGCCGACCTCGACATCACCGGCGGCAACTCGGGGTCGGCCACGCTCAATGCCCGTGGCGAACTCGTGGGCCTGATCTTCGACATGACCTGGGACAGCGTCGCGAGCAACTGGCGTTTCGACCCGGCGATGACGCGGTCGATCCACGTCGACGCGCGCTACCTCGGCTGGGTGCTGTCCGAGATCGACGGCGCCGACGCCCTGCTGAAGGAACTGGGCCTCGCGGAGCCGGCTTCCCGCCAACCGGCGGTGGCGCCCGCACCGGGCACCACTCGGTAGGACTCAGGGCTCGAACGAGTTCCGGAACACGAGGTCCGGATCGAAGGCGCGGCAGTTCACGCAGACCAGCGCGAAGTCCTGCTGCAGCGCGCCCGGGGAATTCGGCAAGGCGTCGGAGTTGATGTTCGCGGCCCGGACGCGCACCGTGAACGTGCCGCCCGGGCTGCCGGCCGGCAGCATCACGCCCTCGACGTTGTTGCGCGGGTCGGGACTGCCCCCGGTCGCCGACCAGCCGTCGGTGCCGAACACGTTGCCGCGCCACACGGTCGTGCCCCGCTGCACCTCGAGGTCGAGGTCGTTGTTCCACGCCGGTGTCGTGCAGGTGCTGCTGGCGCAGGTGCCATGGCCCGGGGCGTCGGTCCAGGCCAGCACGACGCGCACCGGCTGCGTCGGGTCGCGCGGCTCGAGCTCGACGGTCCAGGTCTGGCCGGTCGCGGTGAAGACGTGCGCCTGGTCGTGGCGCCACGCGCGGTCGATCGCGCCGAGCGCCGATCCGAGCCGCAGCGCGCCCCATCCCTGCCGTGGGTTCGGTCGCCGGGCGAGGGGATTCCCGTTCGCGTCGGTGCCGCCGAAGAGATCGACGGTGCTGGCGATGAAGTGGGCCTTGGCCAACGCCGGGCTCGGCGTGCGCGACTCGCGCTGGCGCAAGGCCTCGATCAGCAGCGCGGCCGCGCCGGAGACGTGCGGGGAGGCCATGCTGGTGCCGCACATCAGCGCATAGCCGTTGCTGGTCGATGCCGAATCGACGCTGCAGCCCGGAGCCACCAGGTGCGGGATCAGGCGGCCGTCGAGCGCCGGGCCATGGCCGCTGTTCGACGAGATGCTCTGCCAGGTCGCGAGCGGAGCCCCGGACGATGCGGCCTGCGAGCTGGTCGATCCGACCGTCAGGACATTCTTGGCCTCGTCGGGCGTGCCCTGGGAGCTGGTGCCGCCGTTGCCATTCATGATCGACAGCACGTACAGCAGCGGCTGGTCGCCGGCCAGGTCCGGGTTGGTGTCACGCACGCCGACGTCGACCTGCCGGGTGTTGGCGTCGTAGCCGCGCGGGCTGCCCGACGGCCCCCAGCTGTTCCCGGACAGCACCGCGCCGTTCGCGGCCGAGGTCCGCATCAGCGTCAGCATGCCGTTGGCCTGGGTGAAGGTCGGGCTGTAGCTCTGCTCGATCAGGTTGGCGCCGAACGCGACCCCGAGCCCGCGCAGGAAGCCGCGCGTGTCGCGCACGCCGCTGAGTCCGTCGCCGGCCATGATCGCCGCGGTGTGGGTGCCGTGCTGCGAGCTCGTGCCACCGCAGCTCGTGCCCGTGCAGGGCCGCATCCGCGCGCGCAGGTCCGGGTGGTTCTCGTCGACGCCGCTGTCGACGTTGGCCATCAGCACGCCGGCGCCGGTCAGTCCGAACTGGGCCAGCCAGTTCGGGTAGTTGGCGAGCGGCTGGTTCGACGCGTCGACGTTGCCGGCGAACTGCTGGTTGCTGAGCTCGCCGCGGGTGCCGCCGTCGGTCGGCAGGTCCTGGACGCTGAGCACCCCGGGCACCGCGGCGAGCGCCGCGAGCCGGTCACCCCGGGCTTCGACCAGGATCTCCTCGAAATGCCGATCCTGCGGCGAGCGCCCGAGCACGCGCGCGCCGGTCGCGGCGATCGCCTCGCTCGAAACCGCGGCGGCGCGCAGTACCAGCAGTCGGTAGGGGTCGATGAGGCCGGCGCGGGCCCCGGGCGCCTGCACCCGGGACTCGATCGGGTGCAGGCCGGTCCAGCGCACGCCCTCGACCTCCGACCGAGCCGCATCGAGCGCGGCCGGCGTCGCCCAGACGATGTACGTGAAGGGATGGATGTGCTGCGCGATCTCGATCCCTCGCCCGGCGAGGCCTTCGAGCCATTCCGACTTCGGCGGGCTGCGGAACTGCACGAGTCCGACCGCCGGCCGCTCGGGATCGGCGCTCGCAAGGTCCGGGCCGGGGGTCCAGTCGGCCGGATCGGGAGCCGGCAGGCCCGGGAGGTCGAGTCGGTATCCGCCCGGGATCACGACCGCGCCGTCGACGCGCGCGGCGGCCGCAGCCGGAAGGTCGACGTACGCAACGTCTCCGTGGCGGTCGATCAGCCGGGCCTGGTCGGACAGGGCGCCGACGGCGTCGGCCGGCAGCCGGACCAGCACACGCTCGGCGCCTGCGGCGGACCCGGCGCACGCGATCGACAGCACGAAGGCGAGCGTGGCCACAGGCGATGTGCGGGGGCGATTCATCGGAGCAGGTCCCATCCTTGCTTGGGCTGAAAACGGAATCCGTGCGTCTCGGCGAGCTGGCGGAGACGCGCCTGCACCGCCTCGACGCCGGTCTCGCGGACGTAGTTGAGCGGGCCCCCGCGGAACGGCGCGAAGCCGGTGCCGAAGATCACGCCGGCGTCGATCAGGTCGGCCGAGTCGGCCACGCCGTCGGCCAGGCACGCGACCGCCTCGTTGACCATCGGCAGCACCAGCCGGTCGGCGAGATCCTCGGGAGCCTTGTAGCCCTTCGGCACCTCGGGCTTGACCGGCTTGCCATCGACCCAGCGATACAGGCCCTCGCCGTCCTTCTTGCCGCGCTTGCCCGATTCGAGCCTGGCCTCGATGCCGGCCGGCAGCTCGAGGCCGAGGAATGGCGCGAGGATCTTCCCGACCGAGGCGGCGACGTCGAGGCCGACCGTGTCGACCAGTTCGATCGGCCCCATCGGCATCCCGAAGGACTTCGCGGCGCGGTCGATCACCGGGCCCGGGATGCCTTCGGCGTGCGCGCGGATCGCCTCCAGCAGGTACGGCATCAGGATCCGGTTGACGAGGAAGCCCGGCGTGCCGGCGACCGCGATCGGCAGCTTGTCGATGCCGCGGACGAAGCCCTGCGTGCGCAGGACGGTCCCGGCGGCGACCGCGTCGTGGCGCACGATCTCGACCAGCGGCATCAGCGCGACCGGGTTGAAGTAGTGGATGCCGACGAAGGACTCGGGTCGCGCGAGCTTCTCGCGCAGCGTCGCGAGCGGGATCGACGAGGTGTTGGTGGCGAGGATCGCGCCTGGCTTCATCCGCGGCTCGAGCGCGGCGTAGAGCGCCTGCTTGGCCTCGACGTTCTCGAAGATAGCCTCGATCACGAGGTCGGCGTCGGCGACGCCGGCGCCCTCGACGTCGGCCTTCAGGCGCGCCCGGGCCGGCGCGATGCGTTCCGGGGTCTTGAGCTTCTTCGCATACAGGGCGTCGGCGCGCGCCAGCGCGGGCTCGACGTACTTGAGCTCGCGGTCCTGCAGCGTGACCTCGAACCCCTGCAGCGCGCACCACGCGGCGATGTCGCCACCCATGACACCGGCGCCGACCACGTGCACCTTCGCGATCCCATGGTCGTCCTTCCGGCCGGACGACTTCAGCGCGTCCTGCAGGAAGAACACGCGGACGAGGTTGCGCGCGGTCGGGGTCTCGGCCAGCTTCGCGACCGAGCGCGCCTCGGCCTTGAGCGCCGCCGGCACGCTGCCGCCGTGTCGGCGCCAGACCTCGATCATCGCGAACGGGGCCGGATAGTGCTTCGGGTTCGCCTTGGCCGCCGTCTGCTTGCGGATCATCGATGCGAGCAGCTGGCGTACCGGCCACAGGTTCGTGGCCCAGGCGGTCAGGCGCTGGCCGAGCGGCCCGGTCGGCCGACGCGCGACCAGCAGCTTCGCGCGCGCCAGGAGTTCCGATTCCGGCACCACCGCATCGACGAGCCCGATCGCCTTCGCGGCACCCGCCGACAGGGCCTTGCCGGTCAGCATCATCTCGAACGCCTTGGGCGCGCCGATGAGGTGCGGCAGGCGCGCGAGCCCGCCCCAGCCCGGGTGGATGCCGATCAGGACCTCGGGCAGGCCGATCCGGGTCTTGGGATCGTCGCTGGCGACCCGGTAGCGGCAGGCCAGCGCCATCTCGGTGCCGCCGCCCATCGAGACGCCGTGGATCGCGCAGACCGTCGGACAGCGCAGCGCCGCGAGGCGCGCGAACACGCGGTGGCCGCGGTCGATCGCGGCCGAGACCTGCCCGGTCTTCGCGTAACCCTCGAACTCGCGGAGGTCGGCGCCGACCACGAAGCTCCCGGGCTTGCCCGAGACGATCACCACGCCCTTCGGGGGTTCGATCGCGACCCGCTCGAGCAGCAGCCCGAGTTCGTCCAGGACCTCCCGGCCGAGGCTGTTGGCCGACTCGCCGGCCCGATCCAGGGTCAGGACGACGATCCCGTCCGCGTCGGTCGACGTGCGCCAGTGGCGCGGCTTCAGGCCCTCGAACATGGACCAACCTCTCGAATACGCCAAACGAACCCGAAAACTATCGCACCCGATCACCTTCGTGCATCCACGCAACGATCGTTCGCGGTGGAAGCACCGATGGACGTGGCCTTTCGACGAAGATTAACAACCGGATCATGCCGATTGCGGCAGACTTGCCCCATGTCTGACCGGGAAACATCCGGGCCGCTGGTGGCCCGCTCGATCGCGGGGAGCCTTCCGGAGCGGATCATCGACAGCCCGTCGATGCTGGTCGCGCTGGAGACTCCCCGTCCCGAGGCCCTGCTCGACCAGTTCCGGCGGGCCGCGGTCCGCGACGGTCGTGCCATCTACCACTACGTCCCGGGCGTCGGCATCGGCAGTCTGCGGGAGCCGGGGGTGCACGTGCCGAGCACCCGCTCGCCGTTCGATGCCCTGCGACACATCGAGGCCAGTGGCCACTTCGGCATCTACGTGTTCCATCCGGTCTCCACGCTCGGACTGGTCGCCGGCTCGGCTGCGCTCGACCGCCTCCGGCAGATGCTGAGCGTGTCCCACGCCGATGCCGCCCCGAAGCGGATCGTCCTGATGGACCGATATGTCGGCATCCAGGCCGCCCTCGAGCCGCAGGTCACCCGGATCTTCGACCAGCAGGGTCGGACCACGCTTCGCCTGCGCAACGGACGCTGGGTCGAATGACGTCGCCGTCGCCGGCCGTGCCCGCGATCTACGTGGCGCTATCGGATGCCGCCGATCGCGATCTCGTGGCCGATTGGGCGCGTGCGCAGGGTGCCGAGGCGATCCGGGTGGCGGACGCGGACACCGCGCTCGAGCGCGCGCTCGAATCCGGGCGCGCGACGCTGCTCGTGATCGACGCCGAAGCCGCGCGCGCTGCGCTGGTCGAGGCGCGCACGCTGATCGCGGTCAGCGAGCACCCGATCGCGCTGCTGCTCGCCGCCGACGCGGCCGACTGGCCGCAGCTGGCGGTCTCCGAGGTCGACGCCATCGAGCCGATCCGGCGTCCGCTGGACCTCGCGGAACTCGACTGGCGCGCGCGCCGCCTGCTCCAGGACGACGGCACCTGGCGCTCGGCGTCCGGCTCGCGTGACCGCCTCGCCGCGGCGGTTCGTCTGCTGGACCCGTCCGACCAGCCGGTCACCACCGTCCTCGACCGGCTCCGCGCGTCGGTTCCGGCGAGCGGCGTCGCGATCGCGCGCTGGCGGGGCGATGGCGACGACCTGTTCGATGCCGTCGAGCTGGCACGGGTCGGGCAGGGCCAGCCGGTCTGGGACGAGATCCGCAGGGCCCTGGCGAACGGTGAGCCGATGGTGGTCGGCACCTCGCTGCGATCGGCGGCGATGTCCGGGCTGGTGGTCGGGTTGCGCATTGCGGCGCTGGCCGCGGTGCCGATCCTCGCCTCGGACGCGAGCCAGAAGGGCGCGATCGTCGCGTGGTCTGCGAGCGAATGGCCGCGCGACCACGCCGTGGGTGAACTGCTCGGCATCGCGGCCGGCCGGCTCGCGATCGAGTTCGAGCTCATGCGCCTGCGCGAGCGCAGCCGGCACCAGCGGTCCCGGGACGCGCTCACGCGGCTTGCGAACCGGGCCCAGTTCAACGAGGACCTCGAGGAGCTCGTGCGCGCGGCCCGCGAGAACGCCGAGCGCTTCGCGGTGCTTCTGGTCAACCTCGATCGCTTCAAGACGATCAACGAGGCCTACGGCCAGTCGCTCGCCGACCGGGTGCTGATCGAATCCGCGCGCCGGATCCGGCAGGCGGTGCGGGGTACCGATCTGGTCGCGCGCTACGCCGGGGACGAGTTCGCGGTCTGCCTGCGCGATCTGCGCGCCCGCGGCGACGCCGAGGCGGTGGCCGGAAAGCTCCGGGCCACGCTCGCCGAGCCCTTCGCGATCGGCGCGAGCGAGGTGCGCGTCACCGCCAGCGTCGGCATCTGCCACTTCCCGGACGAGGGCAGCCACGCGGAGGACCTGGTGCGCCAGGCGGACATCGCGCTGCGGGCCGGCAAGAGCCTCGGCGTCGACCAGACCCACGTCTACGTCGCCGATCTGCGCGAGTCACGTCGCGAGCGCGCGGCCCTCGAGTCGCGACTGCGCGAGGCGGAGGCTCGCGGCGAGCTCCGGCTCCACTTCCAGCCGCAGGTGTCCGCGCGGGACGAGGACGTCATCGGCGTCGAGGCGCTCGTGCGCTGGGAGCATCCGGACCTCGGGATGGTGTCCCCGGGCGCGTTCATCCCGCTGGCCGAAGAGAGCGGGCTGATCGTGCCGATCGGACGCTGGGTCCTGTTCGAGGCCTGCCGCCAGATGCGGGAATGGCAGCGCCAGTTCGGCCTCCCGTTGCGCATCGCGGTCAACCTGTCGGCCGTGCAGCTCGGCCGGCGCGAGCTGGTCGCCGACGTGACCTCGGCGCTGGTCGAGTCGGGCCTGCCGCCGGAGACGCTCGAGCTCGAGGTCACCGAATCGGTCAGCGTCAAGCGCATTCCGCACCTGATCGAATCGCTCGAGGCGCTGCGCTCGCTCGGCTGCCAGATCGCGATCGACGACTTCGGGACCGGCCAGTCCTCGCTCGACTACATCCGGCGTTTCCCCGCGGACCGGATCAAGATCGACCAGGTCTTCGTGCGCAACATCGGCGTCGATCCCGACGACGAGGCGATCGTCAGGGCGACCATCGGCATGGCGCATTCGCTGGGCCGTCAGGTCGTCGCCGAGGGGGTCGAGTACGAGCAGCACGTGACCTTCCTGCGCGACCAGGGCTGCGACGAGCTGCAGGGCTTCCTGTTCTGCCGGCCACTGCCCCCGGCGTTGATCGGGGAGCTGCTGGCGGAACGCGAGCGGCTGTACGCGACGAGGTCCTGACGGCGTCCCCGGAGGCGCCGGTACGCCGGAATGCGAGAATCGCGCGCCGGGCGCGGGGCGGGTGGCATGCTGCCCGCCGCTCGCCCGGCGATGCATGTCGCGTCCGCGCGGCCTGCCGGGAACTCGCGCGGTTCGGCGCGGGTCGAGACCCGCGGCCGATCGGCAGGGCCCGCCGCGGGGGCGGGTCGGCACATCCAACCAGCACGGAGGCGGGCCGCCGATGGCCGATCAGGATCCCGACAACGAACTCGTCGATCGCGTCAAGGCCGGCGATCGTCGCGCCTTCGACCTGCTCGTACGGCGCTACCAGCATCGGGTGGTCGGCGTGGTCTCGCGCTACATCTCGGACTGGGCGGAGTGCCAGGACGTCGCCCAGGAGGTGTTCGTCCGGGCCTGGCGGGCGATCGGGAACTTTCGCGGCGACAGCGCGTTCTACACCTGGGTGCACCGGATCGCGATCAATGCCGCCAAGAACCACCTGGTCGCCCTTGGCCGCCGGCCGCCGACCGACGACGTCGCGCTCGATGACGCCGAGCACTTCGAGTCGGCGATGCGCATGCGGGATTCGGCGACGCCGGAGCGGGAACTGTTGCGGCAGGAGATCGAGGGCGCGGTGACCGCCGCGGTCGCGGACCTGCCGGAAGAACTGCGGATCGCGATCACGCTGCGCGAGGTCGATGGGCTCTCCTACGAGGAGATCGCGGAGGCGATGGATTCACCGATCGGCACGGTCCGCTCGCGGATCTTCCGGGCGCGCGAGGCGATCGACCAGCGCATCCGGCCGCTGCTCGACGAGCGCGGGGACGGTCGCGGCGGATCGATGCGCTGAGCGCAGCGGCGGGTCGGGCACGAACACCCTCATTGGTATCGCGAGTACGGACATGCAGGACAAGCACCTCGAATCCCTGTCGGCGTGGATCGACGGCGAACTGGGCCGCGACGAATCGCGTTTCCTCGCGAGGCGCCTCGAGTCCGACGGGGTCCTGCGCGACACCGTCGCGCGCTGGTCGCTGGTCGGCGCCTGCCTGCGCGGCGAGAGGATCGCGCCGGTCGGCGTCCGCTTCACGGAGGCGGTCGCCGCGCGGATCGATGCCGAGGCGCCGCCGCGCCCGGTCGCGCGCTGGACCCGCCCTGCCGCTGGCGCGGCGATCGCGGCGGGCGTGGCCGCGCTGGCGCTGATGGTCACAGGTCCCGTCGGCGAGGCGCCGGTTCCGCACGGCGCAAGCGCCGCGCTGGCGCCGGCGCCCGCGCCGGTGCTCGCCTCGCAGGCGTCCTTGCGCACCGAGGATCTCGCCGCGGTGCTGCCGCTGCGCCAGGTGAGCGAGACCTGGGCGATGCCGCTGGTTCCGGCGGGGCCGGCGGTCCCGGTCGACGCGCTGGATCCGACGGTCGAAGCCTATTTCCTGCGCCACAGCGCCGGGGCATCGGCCTCGGCCCGTGCCGGATTCGTGCCCTACGTGAATCTGGTCGCCTGGCCGGCGGCCAGGCCCGCGGCGGCCGCACAGCCGGGCGCGCGCTGAGCCGCCGACGATGCGGTTCGGCCTGCTGCTCGTCGGGTGGCTCTGGTCCGCCGCCGCCGGGGCCGGCGAGGCGGCGGCCTGGATCGAACGGATGAACGGCGCGATGCACGAGCTGTCCTACCGGGGCGTCGTCGTCTACGTGCGCGGCGGGCAGCTGCAGGCGCTCGAAGTCGAGCGACGCTTCGAGGCGGGCGCACCGGTCGACGTGCTGCGCACGCTGACCGGCGAGCCGCGACAGGTGACGCGTTCGGGCGATCGCGTCGCGAGTCGCGCCGGCACGGCCGAACGCACGGTCGACGACGCGCTCGACGAACCGTGGAGCCTGCTGGTGGCCGGACCGGTCGCCGATCTCGAGTCCATCTACCGCCTGACGGTGACCGGTGAGGCGCGCGTGGCCGGCCGGGCCGCCGCGGTGGTCGACGCGATCCCGCGCGACGACGCGCGCTACGGATACCGCCTCTGGCTCGATCGCGAGAGCGGCCTGTTGCTGGGTTCGGCGGTCCTGACCGCCGCAGGTCAACTGCTCGAGCAGTCGATGTTCACGCAGGTGGAGCTTGGAGACCGGACCGTGCCCACCGGGACGGCACGACCGAGGACCGCGGGCACGGAGCCGCGACCATCGGGCTGGTCGATTCCGGGGATGCCCCCGGGTTTCCGGCTGATGGCGGACCGCCTCAGCGCGGGCGGCGGGCGTCACCTCGTGTACTCGGATGGCCTTGCGAGTGCATCGGTCTACATCGAGCCTGGCCCGCCAAGGCTCGTCGGGCACGCGCAGCGCGCCCTGACGCGGGCCTACGGAGTCGCGGGAGATGGCTTCCATGTCGTCGCGGTCGGCGAGTTGCCGCCGGCAGCCCTCGAGTCGATCGCGCGTTCGGTCCGGCGATCGGATTGACGACCGCGCCGCGCGGTCCGTGCCTGCGTCCGTGCGCGGCGGCCCGGT
>PVBP01000064.1 GCA_002995625.1 Lysobacteraceae bacterium
GCAGTCGGCGAGACCCGCGGCGAGTCGATCGGCCGGCTCGGCTCGCAGCTCGGTCAGGCGCTCGCATAGCGCGATCGCGAGCGCGCGCAGCGCGCTCGGGTCGCCGGCCCGGACCCGCGCCGCGAGCGCCCGATCCGCGGCTGCGCGGGCCAGACGCTTGTCGCGGCGGCGGGCCTCGCGCGCGATCCGGTCGAGGACCTCGACGGCGTCGATCCGTTCGAGCAGCTCGAGCCTCAGACGCGGGTCGGGGTCGGCGAGGCAACGCTCGACGAGGAGCGCTGGCCGATCGAGGCCGGACAGGGCGGCGCGACGCCAGCCGACGTCGCGCGCGGTCCGCGCGACCTCAATCCGCGCTGGCGCGGGCAGGTGCCCGAGCCAGCGCTGGCCGGCCTCCTCGGGTGGCGAATCGGCGCGGATCGCCAGCGCGAGCAGGCGTCGGTCGATCGCCTCGCGGACGGCCGGGTCGCGCTCGGTCGCGCACAGCGGGTACAGGGTCGCCGCCTCGAGCCGTTCGATCGCGGCGCGCCGCACGCGCGGGTCGTCGTCCGATCGCGCGATCTCCGGCAGCACGGCGAGCAGCTCCGGTGCGTCGAGCGTGGCCACGGCGGCGGCACGGCGGGAACCGTCGCCATGCTGCCAGTCCGGTCGGGAGCCGAAACCGAGCCACTTCATCGGGAGCGCCTCGCCTTGCCCGTCGCGCCGGGAGTCGTCGTCACGGCGCCGCGCCGGTCTGGTGCATCACGAAGCGCGGCGGCCGTCCGCTGCGCTGCTGGATCGGCCTCAGGCGTGGCCGCTTCTCGACCACCAGCACGCTGTCGTAGAAGTGCAGCCCGTCGATCGCGCGCGTCCACGGACCGGGCGACAGGCCGGGATCGCGCGAGTGCCACGCGTTCAGGTGGTCGATCAGCGACTTCGCGAACTCGATGAAGCTGCCCTGCTGGCGCAGGCCGCCGCCGTACTCGGGCCAGTAGCTGGTGTGGAGGTCCTCGACCAGATACACGCCCTCGGCCGAAACGGCCGGGAACAGCTCGTCGAAGCTGACCAGCTGCTGGACCATTTCGTGGCCCCCGTCGTCGATCAGCACGTCGATCGTGCCGAGCTCGCGCTTCAGGGCCCGCAGGAACTCGCGGTCGGTCTGGCTGCCGATGCGGACCTCGGTCCCTTCCGGCGCGAGGTCCCGGCAGCGTTCGTCGATGTCGATCCCGACGATCCGAGCCTGCGGGCCGAAGTAGTCCCGCCACATCGCGAGCGATCCGCCCTGGAAGACCCCGATCTCGACCACCGTGACCGGTCGCTCGCGGAAGCGCGCGAAGTGGCGGTGGTAGATGTCGAGGTAGTGCAGCCACTTGTCGATCGTGGCGCCCTGGTGGCGGTCGAAGAAGGCGCGCAGTGGATTGGCGTCGGCGTCGGGGCGGGTCATCGTCGGGTGATCCGGGTGGCCGGGCCGATTGTCATCGAAGCCGCCCGGCTGCGTCTCTCTCCGGCGATCGTCGGGCTCGGCGGGCACTTCGGGAACCTCTGGCCTTCACGGGCGACTAAGCCGGCGCGTGTTTCCCTGACGGACTCGACTCGTCGAGCTGCTTCCCTGATGCCGGCATTCCGCCTCGCCACCGCCGTCCTCGCCTGCACGCTGCCGATCGGCGCCGCGCTCGCCGAGAGTGGCCCGGTGCGCGTCGACCATGCGACCGTCGAGCTGGTGTCCGCGCGCCTCGCCGTCGCGCCGGGCGAGCGCTTCCACGCGGGCCTCCGCATCCGCCACGATCCGGACTGGCACACCTACTGGATCAATCCCGGCGACTCGGGTCTCGCGACCCGGATCGACTGGCGCCTGCCCGAGGGCGTCGCGGCTGGCCCGATCCAGTGGCCGGCGCCGCATCGCTTCGACCTCGGCGGCATCGTCAACTTTGGCTACGAGGGGGACCTGCTGCTGCCGGTGCCGCTCACGGTCGACGCCGGCATCGCGCCGGGCACGCGCCTCGCCGTTGCGGCGAAGGCCTCGTGGCTGATCTGCAAGGACATCTGCATCCCGGGCGACGCGGAGCTGTCGGTCGCGGTCGATGTGGTCGCGCCCGGGGATGCGATCCCCGCGGCGCGGCCCGAAGTCGCCGAGCGCTTCATCGCATCGATGGCGGCGATGCCTCGGGAGCTGGCCGGCATCGAGGCCCGGTTCGCCGACCGCGGCGACGCGATCGACGTGGTCATCGCCGGACTGCCCGCGGGGATCGACCCGGAAGCGCTCGAGATCTTTCCGGTCGAGGCGCAGATCCTCGCCAGCGCCGCGGCGCCGGCGGCGAGGCTCGCCGACGGCCTGATCGGCGTCCGCACGCCGAAGAACGACTACTTCGTCGGCCTGCCGGAGCGCTTCGGACTGGTCGTCGCCCACGGCCGCGGTCCGACGCGGGAGGCCTGGACGGTCACCGCGGTCGCGGGCGCCGTTCCGGTTCTACCGGACCTCGCGACAGGCCCCGTCGCGGCGCCGGCGTCCGGCGCGGCGCCCGCCGGCACCGGATCGCAGGGGCTGCTGCTCGCGATGCTGTTCGCGCTCGCCGGCGGCGTGATCCTGAACCTGATGCCCTGCGTGTTCCCGGTCCTCGCGCTGAAGGCGATGGGCCTGATGCACTCGGCGCATGACCGGCGGCTCGCGCGTCGGCACGGGCTGTTCTACCTCGCCGGGGTGCTCGCGAGCTTCCTCGCGCTCGGCGGGCTGCTGGTGGCCCTGCGCGCCGGCGGCGAGGCCCTCGGCTGGGGCTTCCAGCTGCAGCTGCCGTGGGTGGTCGGCGGACTCGCGCTGCTGATGCTGGCGATGGGCCTGTCGCTGTCCGGACTGTTCGAGATCGGCGGGCGCTTCATGAACCTCGGCTCCGAACTCGCCGGCGGCGAGGGCGACCGCGCCAGCTTCTTCACCGGCGTGCTCGCGGTGCTGGTCGCGAGCCCCTGCACCGCGCCGTTCATGGGGCCGGCGCTCGGTTTCGCGGCGACGCAGCCCGCGGCGATCGCACTGGCGGTGTTCGGTGCGCTGGGACTCGGCCTCGCGCTGCCGATCGTGCTGGTGTCCTTCGTGCCGCGCCTCGCGCGCCTGCTGCCACGCCCGGGGCCGTGGATGGAGACCTTCAAGCAGGCGATGGCGTTTCCGCTCTATCTGACCGCGGTGTGGCTGCTGTGGGTGCTGGGTCGGCAGGCCGGCGTCGACGCGCTGGCCGTGGTCCTGGCCGGTGCCACGGTGATGGCCTTCGGCCTGTGGCTCGTCGGGCGCTCGCCGTCGCCATCGCCGGCGTCCCGCGTCGGCGCGATCGCCGCGCTGGCGCTCGCGATCGGCAGCCTTGCGTGGGCTTCCGGGCGAGAGGCGCCGCAGGCGCAGTCTTCCGCGATGGCGGTCACGGCGCACGAGGCGTGGACGCCCGCCCGCCACGCCGAGCTGAGGGCCGCGGGACGCCCGGTCCTGGTCAACATGACCGCCGCGTGGTGCATCACCTGCCTCGCCAACGAGCGCGTCGCGCTGGCGTCCGAGCGCTTCCAGGCCGACCTCGAGCGCCACGGGATCACCTACCTCAAGGGCGACTGGACGCATCGTGACCCGGCGATCACGGCCTATCTGGCCCGATACGGACGCAATGGCGTCCCGCTGTACGTCGTCTACCCGCGCGGCACGGGCGACGGCGAGGTGCTGCCGCAACTGCTGACCCCGGACCTCGTCTCGCAGGCGCTCGCGCGTGCAGGCTCGGGTCCGGCGCCGGCTTCCCCCGCCCAAACGAGGAACTGACCATGCTTCGAACCCTTGCCCTTGTCGTCGCCGGCATCGCCGCGTTCGCGCTGGCCGGAACCGCTTCCGCGGCCGCGCGGATCAACGAGCCCGCGCCGGAGTTCACGCTGACCGACTCGAACGGCAACAGCCACTCGCTGTCCGATTTCCGCGGCAAGACCGTGGTGCTCGAGTGGACCAACGCCGAGTGCCCGTTCGTGGTCAAGCACTACAAGCCCGGCAACATGCAGCGCCAGCAGGCCGAGGCGACCGCGAACGGCGTCGTCTGGCTGACGATCAACTCGGGCGCGCCCGGCAAGCAGGGCCACGTCGACGGCGCCGGCGCCAATGCGGTCATCGAGAAGACCGGCGGCAAGCAGACGGCCTACCTGATCGACGCCGACGGGACCGTCGGCCGCCTGTACGGCGCGCGGACCACGCCGCACATGTTCGTGATCGACGGCGAGGGGGTGCTGCGCTACATGGGCGCGATCGACTCGAATCCGAGCGGCGACCCCGCCGACATCGCCGGCGCGACCCAGTACGTCGAGGTGGCGCTGGCGGAACTGGCGGCCGGCAAGCCGGTGTCGACGCCGGTGACGCAGCCGTACGGCTGCTCGGTCAAGTACTGATCGAAGCGATGCGCCGCGTCGGCGGGCGCTGCCCGCCGGCGCGGTCTGCGGTCGGGGTGCGCGCGTTCCCGTCGCGGTCGCCGCGGCGACCGGCGTCGTGTCCGGCGCGAGGCGGCTCACCGGAAGCGCGCGTGGCAGGCCTCGCAGCTCTGGCCGACCGCAGTGATCGCGCGATTCAGCGCGGCACAGTCGGCTGGCGGCGCCGTGTCCGCGGCGTCAAGCGCCGCTTCGAAGAGCTCACGCGCGCGCCGGAACTCGACGGAGTCCCGTTCCCGCGCCGCGAACGCGCGCGGGATCTCCGCGCCGAGCGCCACCAGTTGACCGAAGTGGTGCCGCGATTCCGGCAGTCCGCAGTCGCGCTCGCGCAATCCGCGCTGAAGGGCCGTGAGATTGGCCTGCATCACGACCATCACCGATCTCGGATAGCGCTCGCGGGCGGCGATCGCCCCGAGGGCCGTGGCCGTAAGGAGCGCGCCGGCCAGGAGCCCGGCGAGGAGGGTCAGGAGGTACTTCATCGCGGGCCGCCCTGCATCGATGCCGCGAGTCTAGGACCGGTTGTCAGCAGGGTTTCCGACGGCGTCAGCCGTTCACCGGACGCTGCCCGATGCCGACTAGCATGCGCGCCGGTCCCGAGAACCCGATAGCTCCCGATGCGAGTCCTCCGCCGAACCGTCGGCCGAAGCGTCATTCCAGCCGGCATCGCGCTGTCGCTGGCCTGCGCGAGCGTGGCCGGCCAGCCGTCCGCCGAGCGCATGACCGGCGTGCTCGCGCGATCGCATGGCGCGCTCGCCTTTGCGCCGTGTGAGGACGTACCCCTACCGGCCACCGATCGCACGAACGCCGGCACCGCCACGGACGTGCTCGACTGGCTGCTCGACGGGCACGATGGCGCGATCCACGTCGAGCTCGACGCGTGGCGCGACGACACCGGCTGGCAGCTGGTCCACCTGCGGCGAGCCGGGCAGTCCGAGCCGGGTTGCGCCGGGGATCCGATCGATTACGTCTGGCGCGCGGTCGGGGAGGGGGGCTGGGCCCTGCTCGCAACCCCGCGCAGCGTCACCGTTTCCGGGGCCGACGGACTGGTCCAGGGGCGCTTCCCGTACGCGCCGTTCCGGCGGCAGCCGGATGGCAGCTACCGCTACGTCGCCGACGCGGCTGGCGAGCCGGTCGAGATTCGCCTGCGTCCGGGCCTGTGTCTCTCGAACTCGGGCGGGTCTCGCGGCGGGTCGATGACCGACTACCTCGCCACGCTGAGCTGGCGCGGTCGCGAATGGGAGGGCTGTGCCCGAAACGGAAAGCCGCGATGACGGCGGTCGCGCGCGACCCGATGGCGGCAATCCCGCTCAACCTCCCGGGTTGCCCGATTCGAGGTCGAGCGGCGTCCCCCACAGCGACATCTGACCGCCGTCCTCGGTCCGCAGCACGAGCTTGATCCCGATCCTCTCCATGGCGTTGACGCGCTCGAGAAACCGGACGAGACGATCCTCCATCTCGACCACGCCCGGCTCGGGGCACATCTTCTTGGACCGGGTCACGGGACCGATGCGCATCACGCCGCCCTCGAGCGTGTAGCTGGCCCCGATCGTGTTGCACGGACCGAAGCCGGTGAGGCGCCCGCCCGAGAAGGCGAGCTTGATCTGCTGGGCCCGCCGTTCGACGTCGTGGATCTCCTCGAACGTGTAGTCGGACCAGCGCTCGATCAGGAAGCCCATGCCGTCGACGTCCTGGCTTGGCGGATCGAGCGCCGACACGAACGTGACCTCCACGCCCGGCTTCACGTATTCGAGCACCGGCGTGCGTTCGGCCGCCGTGGCGGCCGGGGTCGCCAATGCCAGCGCCGCGAGCGCGGCGATCGTGCATGCGGGGAGAGTTCTCGTCATCGGGTGTTCCTCGAGGGGTCGGGGGAGCGCCATGCGGCGCTCAGAAGTCCATGAAGTAGCCGCCGTTCACCGGGATGTTAGCGCCGGTGATGAAGCCGGCATCGTCGGCGGCGAGGAACGCTACGACCCTCGCGATGTCCGAAGGTTCCCCGATCCGTCCGACCGGGATCCGCGCGACGATGTCGCGGCGGATGTCCTCCGGGATCGTCATCACGAGGTCGGTCCGGCAGTAGCCGGGGGAGATGCTGTTGACGGTGACGCCCTTGCGCGCGACCTCGCGCGCGAGCGACATCGTGAAACCGTGCATGCCCGCCTTCGCGGCGGCGTAGTTGGTCTGGCCGAACTGTCCGGTCTGGCCGTTGACCGACGAGATGTTGATGATTCGGCCGTGGCCGCGATCGCACATCGGGCCGACCAGATGGCGGCACATGCTGAAGACCCCGTCCAGATTGACGGTCAGCACGGCATCCCAGTGCGCCCGGTCCATCTTGCGCAGGGTCGCATCGCGGGTGATGCCCGCGCCGTTGACGAGGATGCCGATCGGGCCGAGGTCGCGTTCGACCCGACCGATAAGCCGCGCGCAGTCGTCGAAATCGGCGACGTCGACGGGCTCGAAGCGGATGCGGTCGCCGAGATCGGCGACGGATGCGCGGAAGGCCGCGATCCGGTCCTCGCGCCCCGCGAGGTCCGCGGCGACGACGCGGCAGCCCGCGGCGGCGAGCGCGGTGCAGATCGCGACTCCGAGCCCCCCGATGCCGCCGGTGACGATGGCGATCCGATCGTGCATGACGTGCCTCCGCGCGTGCTGCAACGCAACAAATCCCGCATGCTAGGCAGGGCGCGGGTCGCGTGTCAATCGGCCGGGCGCGGAAGCGGGTCTCGCCAGCCCGTCACCGGGTGCGTGGATCGCTCAGTCCTGCTTTCCGGACTTGCGTGGCTGCGGCTTCGGGCCGGCGGCCGGCGGACTCATCATCTGCGACTGCACGTTCTTCCACAGCTCGAGGTTGCGCTCGGTCAGTTCGTTGACGAGCTGCCAGGCGTTCTGGCCCATCAGGCCCGAGACCTGGTTGCGGAACTGCTGGCTTTGGTCGAGGAAGGCCTGCAGCGACCGCTCGAGGTAGCCGCCCATGAATCCCTGCAGCGAGTCGCCGTAGAAGCGGATCACCTGGGACAGCATCCGGGTCGAGAACACCGGCTGCCCGCGTTCCTCGTGCTCGGCGATGATCTGGAGCAGGATCGAGCGGGTCAGGTCCTCGCCGGTCTTGGCATCGCGAACCTCGAAGTCCTCGCCGTCGAGGACCAGCTGACGCACGTCCTCGACGGTGATGTAGCTCGAGATGTCGGTGTCGTAGAGACGCCGGTTCGGGTACTTCTTGATGACGCGGGTCCTGGCCATCGCGCGACCGTACCACGATCGGGTCGCGACCGGATCACCAACCCATGTGATGGCCGCCGTTGATGTCGAGGTTCGAGCCGGTGATCCACGCGGCTTCCTCGGCGACCAGGAAGGCGACGGCGTAGGCGATCTCCTCCGGCGTGCCGAGCCGCCCGGTCGGGATATCGGCCGCGATCTTCGCGCGGACCTCCTCGGGAACCGCCATCACCATGTCGGTCGCGACGTAGCCGGGAGAGACCGTGTTGACGGTGATCCCGAGCTTCGCGTTCTCGCGCGCCAGCGAGATCGTGAAGCCGTGCATGCCGGCCTTCGAGGCCGCGTAGTTGGCCTGCCCGTACTGGCCCTTGAGCCCGTTGATCGAGCTGATCTGGATCACGCGGCCCCACTTGCGCTCGCGCATGCCCTCGATCACCGGCCGCGTCACGTTGTAGCAGGAGTTGAGGTTGGTGTTGATCACGTCGAACCACTGCGCCGGCGTCATCTTGTGGAACGTGCCGTCGCGGGTGATGCCGGCGTTGTTGACGAGGATCTCGATCGGCCCGAGCGCCGACTCGACATCCCGCACCATCGCCGCGGCCTCGTCGGTGTTCGCGACGTCGCCCCTGGCGATGTGCACGTCGATGCCCTCGTCCTTCAGCTTCGCCTGCCAAGAGCGGGCCTTGGCCTCGTCGCGGTAGTTCGTCGCGACGCGGTGTCCGAGTCCCGCGAGCCGCTTCACGATCGCGGTGCCGATGCCGCCGGTGCCGCCGGTGACCAGAGCCACACGTGATGTCATGTCCGTCCTCCCCGATGGTTGCCGAGCGGCAGCGTGCCGCAGCGGTCGGCCGATTCTAGCCCTCCGGGCCGCGCCTCCGGTCATCCCGGCAGCGACGGCGCGGCGATCGAGCGCCGGCCCGCGAGTCGTGCGAGGTCGATCCCGGCGATCGCGCGCGAGAGGAGCACGTGCACCGGACCGGACGCGACCGCGGCGGGATCGGCACCGAGCGCGACCAGCGCCGCTCGCAGTGCCGGCAGCGGATCGCGCGCGTCGACCGGAAGGCTGCCGAGCGATTTCGACAGCTTGGCGCCATCGGCGTCGACGACGAGCGGGAGGTGCAGGTAGCCCGGCGTCTCGAGGCCGAGCGCGCGCTGCAGCAGAATCTGGCGCGCGGTCGAGTCGAGCAGGTCGGCTCCGCGAACGACCTCGGTGATGCCCTGGAAGGCGTCGTCGACCACGACCGCGAGCTGATAGGCCCAGAGACCGTCGGCGCGCCGCAGCACGAAGTCGCCCGAGGTCCTCGCCGGCTCGTCGCGCACGGGACCGTGGATCACGTCGTCGAAGCCGATCGTCCCCGGCTCGACGCGAAACCGCCACGCGGGCGGACGCGACGGATCCGGCGCGCTGACGCAGGCGCGGTGAACCCCCGTCGGACCGAGCGCGGTCCGGCTGCACCAGCACGGAAACGCGCGGCCGCCGGCTCTCAGGCGCTCGAGCGCGACGGCGTAGGCCTCGACCCGCGCATGCTGCCAGAGCACCGGTTCGTCCGGTTCGAGGCCGAAGGCGGCCAGTGCGTCGAGGATGCTGCGGGCCGATCCGGGGACCTCGCGCGGCGGGTCGATGTCCTCGATCCGCACCAGCCAGCGACCGGACTGCTGGCGCGCGCGCACGTAGCTGCCGACGGCGGCGACCAGCGATCCGAAATGCAGCGCGCCGGTCGGCGACGGCGCGAAGCGGCCGCGGTACACGCGCCTGTCATGGCCTTCAATCATCGCTTAACCGTCGCGCCGTGCAACCCGACGAACCTTGAAATCACGTCGTCGGACGCAACATACTTGCGCGAACGCCATTTCGTCCATGTCGGCCGGATTGGTCCCGCGTTCGATGCCGATGGAGAGAGAGAGCCGATGATGCGGATTGCCCTGTTCCTGATGACCAACCTCGCGATCCTCGTGGTCGTGTCGATCATCTTCAACGTGTTCGGCCTGTCGAAGTTCACCTCGCAGTACGGAATCGACTACACGGGCCTGCTGGTGTTCTGCGCGCTGCTCGGCTTCACCGGCTCCTTCATCTCGCTGGCGATGTCGAAGTGGATGGCCAAGCGCGCGACCGGCGCCCAGGTGATCACCGAGCCGCGCAACGAGGTCGAACGCTGGCTGGTCGCGACGGTCAAGCGCCAGGCCGACAAGATGGGCATCGGCATGCCGGAGGTCGCGATCTACGACGCGCCCGACATGAACGCCTTCGCGACCGGCATGAACAAGAACAACGCGCTGGTCGCGGTCAGCACCGGCCTGCTGCGCGGCATGGATCGTCGCGAGGTCGAGGCCGTGCTGGGCCACGAGATCGGCCACGTCGCGAACGGGGACATGGTCACGCTGACGCTGATCCAGGGCGTGGTGAACACCTTCGTGCTGTTCGCCTCGCGCGTCGTCGGCCACTTCGTCGATCGCGTGATCCTGCGCAACGAGGACGGCCCGGGCATCGGCTACTTCGTCAGCGTCGTGATCCTCGACATCCTGTTCGGCATCCTGGCGTCGATGATCGTCGCGTGGTTCTCGCGGCGGCGAGAGTTCCGGGCCGACGCCGCCGGGGCCGCGCTCGAGGGCAATGGCGCGATGATCGCGGCGCTCGAGCGGCTGCGGACGGCGCACGAGCCGTCGACGCTGCCGAAGCAGATCGCGGCCTTCGGGATCTCCGGCAGCATCGGCAGGCTGTTCGCGAGCCACCCGCCGCTCGAGGCGCGCATCGCCGCGCTGCGCGCGGGTTCCACCGTCGTCGGCTGATCGCGGCCACTGCCTTGTGAAGCGAAGAGCCCGGCCTCGAGCCGGGGTCTTCCTTTCGGGTCACCGGACGCGGCGGGACGGCCCGTCCTCCGCGAGGTTCCGGTCAGGCGGCGCTGACGACCTGCTCCGGTTCGGACAGGAAGTTGCCCTGGACGAAGTCGACCCCGAGCGTGAACAGCACCGCCATGCTGGCCGCGTCCTCGACGAACTGCGCGATCGTCTGGCGACCGGCCGCGTGCGCCAGCGAGCACAGCTCCCTGAGCTTGCCCTGCCGCTCCGGCGCCTTCGGCAGGTCCGCCATCAGGCGACGGTCGAGCTTGACGAAGTCGGCGCCGACGTGGTGCACGATCTGCGGCGCGTTCGCGGCGGCGCCGAAGTCCTGGATCGCGAGACGGCAGCCGAGGGCCTCGAGGCCCTCGCGGAAGCGGCGCACACCGTTCAGGTTGGTGCCGACGGTCGCCTCGGTGAACTCGAACACCAGCGACCTGCCGTCGATGCCGGACTTGCGGACCTGCTGGCCGATCGAGGCCACCAGACCCTCGTCGTCGAGCGAGTGCGGATTCAGCTTGACGAACAGCGTGGTGTCGCGGCCTTCGCGCGAGCGGCTCGCGACCGCCCGGCACGCATGCGCGACGACCCAGCGGTCGATCTCGGCGAGCAGGCCGTACTTCTCGGCGACCGGAAAGAACTCGCCCGGCAGCATCTCGCCGTCGGGGCCTTTGAGCCGGACGAGGACCTGGAAGTATTCGCCTTCCACGCCCTGCAGGCTGACCACGGGCTGGAAGCTGAGGACCAGGCCATCGTTGGCGAGCGCGTCCCGCACCAGGCCGAGCAGCGCCCGCTCGGCCGCGGCGTCGGCCTTCTCCCGGGCCGCCGGGTCGTCGACCACGATCTGGTTGCCGCCGGCGTCCTGCGCCTGCTTCAGCGCGCGCGCCGCGCGCCCGAGGAGGTCGTCGCCGGATGCGATCGCCTCGCTGACGAGGACCAGCCCGGCACTGACGGTCACCGGAAACGAGCGGTTGCCGACGCTGAACACGTGCCCGGCGAACGCCTCGCGCAGCGCATCCGACCGCGCCTGCGTCTCGTCGTGGCCGGTGCCGCGCATCAGCAGCACGAAGCCGTGGTCCGAATAGCGCGCGACGAGGTCGGCGGGTTGCCCGAACTCCTTCACGCCTTCGGCCACCTGGCGGATCAGTTCGTCGGCCTGCGCAATCCCGGTGGCCTCGGCGATCCGGTCGAAACCGTCGGGCTCGACCAGCAGCAGGGCCGAGTCGCGCGATCCGGGACCGAGACCGGACACCAGTTCGGCGCACGCCTTGAAGACCGACTGACGATTGGCGAGTCCGGTCAGCGCGTCGACGTCGGAGGCAACCAGCATCTCGCGGCGGCGCAGGGTGATCTGGACGCAGGGTTCGCCCTCGAACGTGGCCCGCGAGAACAGGACCTCGGCGTCGAACTGCGAACCGTCGAAGCGCTGGGCGCGGATCTCGATCGATTCGGTCGGTGCCTCGTCGCGGGCCAGCCGCTTCAGCACGTCCTTCAGCGTTCCAGCGGTCGCGGGGTCGATCATGTCCAGCAGCGTGGTGCCCTCGAGCTCCTCGAAGCTCGCGATGCCGAACAGGTCGAGATAGGCCGGATTGGCGCGGACGTGCATGCCCTCGTGCACGTAGGCGATCGCGTCGCGCGAGGACTCGAGCATCACGTCGCAGCGCTGCTCGAGTTCCCGGATGCGCGCCTCGGCACTCGCCATCGCATGGCGCTGGCGCCGGCGGGCGAACTCGCGCCGGATCACGTCCTCCGCGTGGGCCGTCTCCTCGCGCAGCATCAGCGCCGCGATCCGCCCGCGCGAGGCGTCGAGCAGCATCGCGCTGTCGACATGGACCGCCATCGCGACGACCGGAAGGTCCACGCGCGACCGTTCGACCAGCGCGACGGCATCGGCGGGCTTGACGATCGGCGAGTCCCAGTCGACCAGCAGCAGGTCGGCATCGTTGCGGGCGATCGCATCGGCCAGCGCCTCGCGCGTCGAGACCCGGTCGACGCGCAGGTTGAGGCCGGCTGCGCGCAGCTGCCCCTGCAGGCGCTCGCCGAAGTCGGGTCTCGGATCGACCAGCAGCACGCGGATCAGCGGGGCGGACTTCTTCGGTGGCATCCGGGGATCGGGTCGGGACGCGGGCGAGCGCTCGATTCTAGTCCCGCTCGGGCCCGGCGTTGTGACCTGAGCCGCGTTTGGCATCGGCACGCGTCCGGCGGCGACTCAAGATCGCGGTCGCCGTGCGGTTCACAGCGGCGTCTTCGCGGCCGCCCCGGGATGTTCGCGGACCAGTCGGGGCACGAGGTAGCCCGGCAGGCGCGCACGCAGCGCCTCGACGAGGCGCCGGGCCGCGGCGTCCGGAACGTCGAAGTGCCAGGCCCCCCGGACCGGATCGAGCATGTGCAGGTAGTACGGCAGCACCCCGGCTGCGAACAGGCGCTCGCTGAGCGCGGCCAGCGCGTCGACCGAGTCGTTGACGCCGGCCAGCAGCACGCTCTGGTTCAGCAGCATGGCGCCGGCATCGCGGAGGCGAGCGAGCGCCCGGTCCACGCTGGCGTCGAACTCGTTGGCGTGGTTCGCGTGGATCACGACGACCGCCGGCCATGGCAGGGTGCCGAGCCAGCGGATCAATCCGTCGTCGACCCGGGACGGCAGCACGACCGGGAGCCGGGTGTGGATCCGCAGCCGGCGCACGTGGCCGATCGTCGCGAGACCCGCGGTCAGCTCCTCGAGCCGCGCGCTGGACAGGGACCACGGGTCGCCACCGGAGAGGATCACCTCGGCGACGTCGGGATGCGCCCGGATCCAGTCGACGGCCTCGCGCCAGCGTGCCGCGGCGGCCGTCTCCTCGGCGTAGGGAAAGTGCCGCCGGAAGCAGTAGCGACAGTTCACCGCGCAGCTGCCGGTCGCGATCAGCAGCGCGCGCCCGTGATACTTGCGGATCACGCCACGCGCCTCCCGCGCCGCCAGATCCCCGACCGCATCGAGGGCGTAGCCGGGCATCGGCCGCAACTCGTCGTCGAGCGGGAGCACCTGGCGCAGCAGCGGGTCGTGCGGATCGCCGCGGCGCATCCGCGCGACGAACGGCCGCGGCACCCGCATCGGGAACGCATCCCGAGCCGGCCGGATCACGCGCGCGGCCAGCGAGCCGAGCCCGAGCACTGCCAGGAGTTCCGCGGGGTCGGTCAGCGACGCGCGCCACTCGGCCTGCCAGCCTTCCGGCTGCGCGGCCTCGATGCTTGCCGGTATCATTCGACGATTCTTCGCGCGCCCGCGATGCGATGCAGGGCCATCCGCAAGTCTAATGGGTCGCCGGCCGGAATCCCCGGGCGTCGGGCCGGCCGACGCGGTCGGGTCCGGCCGCCCCGCATGGCGCCCGGACCGGGATTCGCCACCATCATCCGGCAGGACCGGGGGTGGCGCCGGATCGTCCAATTCCTGAAGGAGTGCTTCGATGGCCAGCTATGGCATGAACGACGTCAAGAACGGCATGAAGATCATCGTCGACGGGCAGCCATGCACGATCGTCGACACCGAGTACGTCAAGCCGGGCAAGGGCCAGGCCTTCACCCGCGTCAAGTACCGCAATCTCAAGACCGGCCGCGTGGTCGAGCTGACGATGAAGTCGACCGACTCGCTCGAGGCCGCCGACGTGGTCGACGTGGACCTCGAGTACCTCTACTCGGACGGCGAGTTCTGGCACTTCATGCATCCCGAGACCCACGAGCAGATCGCCGCCGACGCGGCCGGCATGGACGATGCGGCGCAATGGCTGAAGGGCAACGAGCACTGCGTGGTGACGCTGTGGAACGGCGCGCCGATCACGGTCACCCCGCCGAACTTCGTCGAGCTCGAGATCGTCGAGACCGACCCGGGCGTGCGGGGCGACACCTCGGGCGGCGGCGGCAAGCCGGCCAAGCTCGAGACCGGCGCCACCGTGCGCGTGCCGCTGTTCGTGCAGCAGAACGAGGTGATCAAGGTCGACACGCGCACCGGCCAGTACGTCTCGCGCGTCAAGTGAGCCCCGGCCCGCAAGCGCCGCGATGCAGCCGATCGACCTGCTGATCGAGGCCGACCACGTGCTGCCGGTGCGGCCGGCGCGCGTGGTGCTGGCCGACCACGCGGTCGCGGTCGACGACGGGCGCATCGTCGCGCTGCTGCCGCGCGTCGAGGCGCTGGCGCGCTACGCGCCGCGCGAGCACGTCCGCCTCGGCGAGTCGGTGCTGCTGCCGGGCCTGGTCAACGCGCACACCCACAATCCGATGACGCTGATGCGGGGTCTCGCCGACGACCTGCCGCTCAAGCCCTGGCTCGAGGACCACATCTGGCCGGCCGAGGGCCGGGTGATGGGCGTCGACTACGTGCGCGACGGGGTCGAGCTCGCGATCGCCGAGATGCTGCGCGGTGGCACCACGGCCTGCAACGAGAACTACTTCTTTCCCGACGTGATCGGCGAGACCTGCCGCCGCCACGGCTTCCGAGTCACGGTCGGGATCCCGGTGATCGAGTTCCCGAGCGCGTGGGCGCGGACCCGCGACGAATACTTCGAGCGGGGTCTCGCCGTCCATGACGCCTTCCGCGGCGATCCGCTGGTGTCCACGAGCCTCGCGCCGCACGCGCCGTACACGGTCGGCGACGAGAGCTTCGAGCGCATCCGCATGCTGCGCGACCAGCTCGGGATTCCGGTCCACCTGCACCTGCACGAGACCCGCGGCGAGGTCGAGGACGCGCGCCGCGCCTCGGGCATGCGGCCGTTCCAACGCATGCAGGCGCTCGGCCTCGTCGACGCATCGCTGGTCGCGGTGCACATGACCGAGCTGAGCGACGCCGAGATCGAGCACTGCGCCGCGGCCGGGGTCACCGTGGTCCATTGCCCGGAGTCGAACCTGAAGCTCGCGAGCGGCTTCTGCCCGGTCGCGAAGCTGCTCGCGGCCGGCGTCACGGTCGCGCTCGGCACAGACGGCTGCGCGAGCAACAACGACCTCGACCTGATCGGCGAGATGCGCACCGCGGCGCTGCTGGCGAAGGGCGTCGCCGGCGACGCCCGCGCGGTCGACGCGCACGCCGCGATCGAGATGGCGACGATCGCCGGCGCGCGGGCGATGGGACTGGCCGACGCGATCGGCTCGATCGAGCCGGGCAAGCAGGCCGACCTCGTCGCGATCCGCCTCGACGAGATCGAGGCGCAGCCCTGGTACGACGTCGCCGCGCAGATCGTCTACGCCGGGCACCGCCGCCAGGTCTCGGACGTCTGGATCGCCGGCCGGCGCAGGCTCGCCGGCGGCGAGTTGCCGGACATGGACCTCGAGTCGATCAAGGCGAGGGCACGGCGCTGGCGGCAGCGGATCGCGGCCCGATGAGCGCCGCGGCGACCCGGGCCAATGCCGATCCGGCCGAGCTCGCGCGCTTCGGCGAGCTGGCCGCGAGCTGGTGGGATCCGGACGGTCCGTCGCGGGCCCTGCACGACCTCAACCCGGCGCGGCTCGGGTACGTCCGCGCGCGCGTGCGGCTGCGCGGCGCGCGGGTGCTCGACGTCGGCTGTGGTGGCGGCCTCATGTCGGAGGCGATGGCGATCGCCGGAGCCGAGGTCGTCGGCATCGACCTCTCGCCGGCCGTGCTCGAGGTCGCCCGGCTGCACGCGCTCGAGTCCGGGGTCGCGGTCGACTACCGCGAGATCGCGGTCGAGGCGCTGGCCGACGCCGAGCCGGCCAGCTTCGATGCGGTCACCTGCATGGAGCTGCTCGAGCACGTGCCCGACGCGGCCGCGGTCGTCGCCGCGACGGCCCGACTGCTGAAGCCGGGCGGCACGCTGTTCCTCTCGACCCTCAACCGCACGCCGAAGGCCTTCGCGCTCGCGATCGTCGGCGCCGAGTACGTCGCGCGCCTGCTGCCGCGCGGCACGCATCGCTACGACCAGTTCATCCGGCCGAGCGAGCTCGCGGCGTGGATCCGTGCCGCCGGCCTCGAGCTGGTCGACGTGACGGGCCTCGCCTACGACCCGATCCTCCGCCGCGCGCGCCTGTCGTCCGACACCGCGGTCAACTACCTCGCCTGCGCGACCCGCCCCCGGTGATCCGCCAGTCCGACTACGACGCGGTGCTGTTCGACCTCGACGGCACGCTGCTCGACACCGCGCCCGAGTTCGTCGCCGCGATCGCGCGGCTGCGCGAGGAACTCGGCTTCGAGCCGCTGGCCGCGGCGACGATCCGCGCGGTGGTCTCGCAGGGCGGCGCGGCGATGCTGCGCGCGGCCTTCCCCGACTGGAACGAGGCGGACCGGGCGCTGCTCGACCGCTTCCTCGCGCTCTACCGCGAGCGCATCGGCGAGGCCACGGTGATGTTTCCCGGCGTCGCCGACGTGCTCGCGCGCCTCGAACGCATCGGCACCCCGTGGGGCATCGTCACCAACAAGCCGCGCTGGCTGACCGACCCGCTGCTCGAGCACCTGCGCCTGTCGCGGCGTCCGCGGGTGCTGGTCTGCGGCGACACGCTGGCGCGGCGCAAGCCCGATCCCGATCCGGTCGTGCACGCATGCCGCGTGCTCGGCGTCTCGCCGCCGCGCACCGTGCTCGTCGGCGACGATGCGCGCGACGTCGAATCGGCGCTGGCCGCCGGCGCGATTCCGGTCGTCGCCGACTGGGGCTACAGCGAGGCCGGCGCCTCGGCCTGGGGCGCGCCGTACCGCGCGGCCGACGCCGACGCGCTGGTCGACCTGCTCGGCTTGCGGTTCATCCCGTGACGGCGGGGCGGGCAGGGGCCGGCGCGTCCGGCGGCTACGAGAGCTGGCGCGCCGAGTGGCTCGCGGCCCGGCCGGAGTGGCGACTGCTCGAGGTCTTCCATCCCGCGGCACGCACGCCCGCCGCCTGCGCGCTTGCGATGCTGGCGCAGGAGTGGATCGACGCCGCGCTCGCGATCCGCGAGCCGGAGGTCGCGCGGCGCAAGCTCGCGTGGTGGCTCGACGAGATCGACGCACTCGGCGCCGGTCGCGCGCGGCATCCGCTGACGTGCGCGCTCGCCGAGGGCGCTCGCGCCCGCGGCGTGGCGCCGCTGCTGGCGCGCGCGGTCGGCGGCGCATGGACCCTGTC
>PVBP01000065.1 GCA_002995625.1 Lysobacteraceae bacterium
TTCTGCAACGCTCGCGGCCACAGCGCGTCGAAGGTCGGCACCCACTCCTCGTCGAGGTCGATGTCGACCAGCACTTCGGTGCCGCCATCCTTTTCTCTGAACGTGTAGTTCTCGAACGCGTGCCGCCATTTCATGACGGCTTCGCTCGTGGTGTCCTCGACCCCATTCTCGACGATGCCCAGATGCTCGATGGAGATGAACTCGTAAGGAATGTTCTCGGCGATCCGGCTGACCAAGCCGCCCTCCTCGCCTGTGTTTGGGCCAGGGCCAAGAAACAAGATCTTGGACCCTCTGGACCAGTTGCCCTGGTAGTACGACCCTTCGCAAAACACCTTTGTCCAGGCGCGATAAGGACGATCATCGAGCATCGTGTGCCACACCTTGGCCCTGGGTGCATCGATCAGAATGGCGTAAAGACACTTTTGCATGGACCTATCCTGCTCAGGGTTGAACGGAGCCTCCACGGTCAGCGTGCAGGGCCACGCCGCGCGGCGTCGATCGCCGCCACGTCGATCTTCCTCATCGTCATCATCGCCGCGAACGCGCGGCGCGCCTCGTCGCCGCCGGCGGCCAGCGCCTCGGTCAGCGTGCGCGGGGTGATCTGCCAGTTCACGCCCCAGCGGTCCCTGCACCAGCCGCATTCGCTTTCCTGCCCGCCGTTGCCGACGATCGCGTCCCAGTAGCGGTCGGTCTCTTCCTGCGTGTCGGTCGCGATCTGGAACGAGAAGGCTTCGGACTGCGGGAAGCGCGGCCCGCCGTTGAGGCCGATGCACGGGATGCCGCAGACGGTGAACTGCACGACCAGCACGTCGCCGGCCTTGCCGCCCGGGAAGTCCATCGGCGAGCGGATCACCTGCCGCACCTCGCTGTCGGGAAAGACCGACGCGTAGAAACGCGCCGCGGCTTCGGCGTCCTTGTCGTACCAGAGGCAGATCGTGTTCGTGGCGATCATCGATGGCTCCCAAGGATCAGGATCGGTTCCCGAGCCGAAACGCCCGCGAGGTCCGGCGCGGCGCGGCCGGGCCTGTCACGTGCCGTCCCGCGCGACGCCGGCGCCGGGCGTTTCCGGACGGGCCGATTCGGCGATCGCGACCGCGGCAGCGGCGGGATCGATGCCGGAGCTCGCCACGATGACGAGCTCGCCTCCGGCGACGCGCCGCGCGACCAGCCACTCGCCGACCGATCCATCGAGTCGCACGCCCGGCGCCGGCCAGATCCCGATCCAGGCATTGCGCCCGAGCCGCTTCGCCGCCAGCAGTGCCCGGTCGGCGACATCGACGACCGTTTCCCAGCCGTGCGCGCGCGGACGCGCCTCCTCGAACGGGATCGGCGCGAAGCCGATGCAGCAGGTGCGCGAGACGGCGGTGCCATCGTCGAGCACGAACGGCTGCTCGCCGACACGCTCGCGAATCCGCTCGGCGAGCGACGCCGCATCCGTGGCGACGAGCCCTTGCGCGACGATCAGGAACTCCTCCCCGCCCCAGCGCACGATCTCGTCGGAGTCGCGGAAGACCGCGCGCAGCCGGTCGGCGAACTGCCGGATCAGGGCGTCGCCGGCGGCATGTCCGTAGCGGTCATTGACCGACTTGAAGCCGTCGATGTCGACCAGGAACAGGACCATGCCGGGAGACCGGTCCGCGTCGGTCTCGCGCAGCTGGAGCAGGCGGCGGATCTCGACCGACAGTTCCTGCATCACGAAGCGCCGGTTGCGCAGCCCGGTCAGCGGATCGCTCAGGCTGGCCGTGCGCAGGTCCACGTTCCGTCGTGCGAGCTCGGTCGACAGCGCCCGCAGCTCGACGGTCCGCCCTTCGACCTCCCGCTCGAGGCGGAGCTTCTCGCCGAGCAGCCGGCGCTCGCGACGCCAGGCGAGCAGCATCAGCAGTCCGACGAAGCCCCCGAGCAGCAGCAGGAGACCACCGGTGGTCTGCCACCAGCGCGGCTGGATGCGGACGTCGAGCGTCAGCACGTCGCTGCCCCAGCCGCCGACCCGTCGGCTGCTCTGCACCTTGAGCCGATAGTGGCCCGGCCACAGCCCGCCATAACTGGCGAATCGGGTGGCCGCGTCGACCTCCAGCCAGTCGCGGTCGATCCCATCGAGCCGGTAGCGGTAGCGGCGCGATTCGGGCGCCCTGAAGTCGAGCGCGGCGAACTCGAGCGTGAAGTTGCGCTCATCGGGCGCGATCTCGAGCACCTTCGGTCGCGCGCCGATCGGCCTCACCCGGCCATCGACGCGGAGCTCGGTGAAGGCGAGCGGCTGCTCCTCGGGCTCGGGCACGAACCGATCCGGATCGACGACGAGGATTCCTTCCGTGGCTCCGAACGCGAAGCGCCCGTCGCCGAGGCGGGCGTAGGCCCGGAACCATCCGGTGCCGATCTGGACGCCGTCGGCGCGTCCGAGCCGCAGCAGGAGGTCCCTCGCCGGGTCGTAGACGAAGCGATGCGTCCAGATCCGTCCCGCCGCGTCCTCGAGCAGATTGGCGCCGAAGGCGACCCCGGCATAGCCGTGGCGACGGCTGATCGGCTCGGCGTCGACGCGCCCGTCCGCGATCGAACGGACGCGCAGCAGGCCATCGGCATCGATCCAGAGCACGCCCGCGCGGTCAACGAGGATGCCCTGCACGGTCGCGCGCAGCTGCTGCCCGCCGACTTCGAGCGACAGCGGCTCGAGCGCGCCATCGGCGGAGATCCGGAACAGACCCTCGGTTCCGCCGGCCCAGCCGTCACCGCCCGGAAGCGTCGCCACCGCGTTGAAGACTCCACCGACCCGTCGGCCATCGCGCATCGCATGGCGTCGGACCCGGCGCTCGCGATCGATCGAGAACAGACCGTCGCTGGTCGCGACCCAAAGCGTTCCGTCGGGCCGCGGCACCAGCCGACGCGCCGCCGCGCCCTCGGTGAACTCGCGTCCGGAGAGCGTCTCGATCATCCGGCTGCCGGATCGGCGAACGTGGACACCGACCTCGGTCGCGACCCACAGGCTGCCGTCCGCGGTCTCGGCGATGCCGGACGGAAGCCGTCCCGGCAGCTGGTCCGCGGCGCCGCCGCTCGGGATGAACTCGGTGACCCGCAACGCCCGGTCGAAGCGGGCGACGCCCTGCTGCGCGACGCCGGCCCAGGCGCCGCCATCGGACGCCTCGGCGAGGACCACCGCGTTGAGATGCGCGAGCGGCGCATCCGTGTCCGGGTCGTGACGACGCGACTGCAGCGCCTGATTCGCCGGATTCGCCCGCTGCAATCCGCCCCCGAAGGTACCGACCCAGACGAGGCCCGTGCGGTCGACATGCAGTCCGCGCACTTCGGCGTTCGCGAGGCTCAGCGGATCCGAGGGCTGATGCCGGATGGCCTCCGGCTGGCCGACGCCGTCCGCCGGGAAGACGTCGATGCCGATCGCATGGCCGAGCCACACGCGGCCATCGGCCGGTTCGGCCGCAGCGAAGAAGCCGTTGGCGCGCCAGCGGCGCACCGCCGTGCGTTCCGGCACCCGGTCGAGCCCGAGCTGGTCGGCCGGGATCATCGCCACCTGGCCCTGCTGCGCGCCGACCCAGAGGTGCCCGTTCCGGGCCGGGTGGATGCCGCGCACGGTGGTGCCCGCGAATCCGTCGGGGTCGTCCGGCTCCGACAGCACCGGTTCGAATCCCTCGGATTCTCCGCGCCACCGGGCCAGTCCGAGCCAGGTCCCGACCCACAGCGTTCCGTTGCGGTCGACGGCCAGCGCCGCCACCCGATCGTCGGGCAGCGCGCCGCGGGAGGCCTCATGCCGGTACAGGACCGTCCGGCCCGACGGATCGAGCCGAACGAGTCCACTGCCGGTGGTCCCGATCCAGATCGCGCGATCGGGCGTTTCCGCGAGCACGCGCACCTGGCCGGCGAGGCCAGGGAGGCCCACGGCCTCGTCGACCGCGACGCGCGTGAACCGGTCGGCATCGGGGTCGTACACGGCCACGCCGGCGCCCTGGATTCCGACCCACAGACGGCCATCGCGCGCCGCCAGCAGGGCCACGACGCGATTGCCCGGCACGGTCCGGGCGTCGGCTTCGTCATGGACGTAGCGACGAAAGCGATGACCGTCGTGCCGGATCAACGCCTCCGGGGTGCCGATCCAGAGGAACCCGCGTCCGTCCTGCGCGAGCGCGGTGATGACGCCGTCGGGAATGCGCTCCTCGTCGCCGATCCGGTCGAACAGGACGACCGGCTGGCTGCCGGCGACACCGGGCAGCGGCCACCACGCCCAGAGCATCGCGAGCAGCAGCGCCGGCCACCCGACCGTTGACCGTTTGCATCGCGGCGCAGTCATCGCCAGCGGCAGGCTCGCGAGAGGAAGGGCGCCCATGATAGGCGCGCGCCGCGCCGGGCGCGCGCCGACCGGGCCGAGGCCCGCGCGCGGCCTCGCCGGGAGCGGCTCGCGGTTCAGGGAGGGCACGGCCGCCCGCGTCCGACCGCAGTCGTCGGCGCCCCGTCGGGTCGTCCCCGGTCGCCCCCGCTCAGGCGCGGATCGGCGCGGCCGCTCTGGCGGGACTCGACACGGCGCGGAACACGCGCCGGACGTGCAGCCGCAGGTCGTCGAGCAGCGCGTAGATGACCGGAAGCACCAGCAGGGTGATGACGGTCGAGAACAGCAGTCCGCCGACGATCGCGCGCGCCATCGGGTAGTACGGCGGCCCGTCGCCGCCGATCCGCGTGCTGCTGAAGCACAGCGGCAGCATCGCGAGCACGGTCGTCGCGGTCGTCATCAGCACCGGCCGCAGGCGATCGCGCGCCCCGACGACCAGCGCCCGGGTGCGACCGATGCCGTCGAGCCGGAGCTGGTTGATGTGCTCGATCATGACGATGCCGTTGTTCACGACCACGCCCATCAGCACCAGGATGCCGATCGCGGCCATGATCGAGAACGTGGTCCCGGTCAGCCAGAACAGCCAGAACACGCCGCACACCGAGAAGAAGATCGTGGTCACGATCGCGAGCGGATAGATCAGCGACTCGAACACCGCCGCCATCACGATCAGGATCAGCAGCAGCGCCACCAGCGTGTTGAACGCCATCTGCCGTCCGGCGTCGGCGCCGAAGTCGAAGCCGCCCCCGAACGCCCAGCGGTAGCCCGGCGGCAACGGGACGCCGTCCATCGCCTCGGTGATGGCTCGCCGGAAGCGACCCATGTCGGTCCCCGGCACCGCATCGACCGTGACCGGCAGCGCGGTCTGGCGGTCCTGGCGACGGATCGTGCCGGCGGCGCGCTCGATGCGGACGTCGACCAGCGACAGCAACGGGACCTGGGTCCCGTCCGCGCGCGTCAGCTTGAAGTCGCGCAGGTTGTCGACGCTCGCCTCCTCGCCGCCGGCGAATCGCAGCCAGACCGGGATCTCGCCGCGCTCGCCGCGAAACTCCCGGAGCGGCGCGCCGCGCAGCGCGATCGCGATGTAGCTCGCCACCTCCTGCGCGCTGAATCCGTAGGCGGCCGCCCGCTCCCGGTCGACGCGCACCGACAGCTCGCGGTCGGCCGTCGCTTCCTCGATGCGGACGTCGCGCATGCCCTCGACCCGGCGCAGCAGCGGGACCACGACCTCGCCGAGCGCTCGCAGCTGCTCGTTCGAATCGCCGAACACGTTGACCTGCAGCGCCTGCCCCCCGGCACGCTGGTTGATGCCGAAGCCGACCTCGCCGATCGCGATCCGCGGCAGGTCCTTCCGGATCAGGTCCATGATCTCGCTGGCCTTGAGCTTCTGGGTGCCGTCGTCGACCAGCAGGATGTCGGTCTGCCCGCCCTGCTCGCGGAACGCGCTGTAGACCGAACGGATCTCGAAGCGCTCGCGGTTCTCGAGCAGGTAGCGCTCGATCACCTCGACCGAGTCCTCGACCTGGCGCAGCGTGTAGCTGCCGTTCAACTGGTACTGCAGCCGGAGCTCGCGCGTCTGCCCGGCCGGGAACATGTCCTTCTCGGTCAGGATCATCGGCACGACGCTCACCGCGAGCAGCGCGAACGCGCCCGCGACGACCCAGCCGCGGTGCGCGAGCGACCAGTCGAGGTACGCGGCATAGCGCTGCTTCAGGCGCGCGATCCAGGTGTCGCCCTCCGCGAATCGTGGCGGTGTCGGGATCCGGGCCGAGAGCATCGGCACCAGCGTGACCGCGACCAGCCATGACGCGAGCAGCGAGATCACGACCGCGATCGCGACCTGCGAGAGGTAGATCGAGATCATGTTGGTCGCGCCGAAGATGTTCGGCAGGAACACGATGCAGGTCGACAGCGTGCCGGCCGAGATCGCGATCGCGACCTGCCGGATGCCGACGATCGAGGCCATCGACGGATCGTCCGGCATCCGCAACCGCTGCTGGTGGATGCTCTCGACCGCGACCACCGCGTTGTCGACCACCATGCCGACGCCGAGCAGCAGCCCCATCATCGACAGAATGTTCAGCGTGATCCCCTGGAAGTACATGATCCCGAGCGTGATCACGACGCACAGCGGCACCGCCAGCGCCACCATCAGCGTCGATGGCCAGTTGCGCAGGAACAGGTAGAGCACCAGCACCGCCATCAGCGAGCCGAGCAGTCCGGCCTCGAGCAGCTCGCCGAGCGAACTGGTGACGCCCTCGCCCTGGTTCGACAGGACGTAGACCTGGATGCCGGCGAGCTCGGGGTCGCGCGACGCGCGTTCGATCGTCTCGAGGACCTGACGGCTCACGTCGACCAGGTTCGCGGTGCGTTCGCGGAACACGTCGATGCCGACCGCGGGATTGAGGTCCAACCGGCGCCGGAAATCGATCCGCTGCGGACGCAGCGTGACCTGGGCGACGTCGCCGAGTCGCAGGCCCTGGTCGTCGATGACCAGCCGCCGGATGTCGTCGAGCGAGCCGAACTCGCCGATCGGCTGCACCCGGAAACGGCTGCCGGCATCCGAGATCACCCCCGCCGACACCGAGAAGTTCGCCGCCTGCAGCCGCCGGTTGAGTTCGTTCAGCGCGATGTTGTGCGCTGCGATCCGTTCGGGCAGCAGCTCGATCGAGACCTCCGGGCGACCGACGCCGGAGACTTCGACCCGCGCGACTCCGGGCAGGCGCTCGATCGGTCGCTTGAGCTTGCGCTCGATCAGGTCCCAGGCGCCGCCCAGTCCCTCCTCGCTCGCGATCCGGACGCGCAGGACCGGCTGGTCGCCGGTCGAGAACTTGAACACGAAGTAGCGCTGCAGGTCGTCGGGCAGCTCGTCGCGGATCGCGTCGATCCGCTCGCGCGCCTCGGAGGCCTTGATCGCCGGGTCCGCGCCCCAGTCGAACTCCATGAACACCTGGGCGCCGTCGGCGGTCGAGTTCGAGAACATCCGCTTGACGCCCGACAGCGTCGCCAGGGTCTCCTCGACCGGGCGCGTGATCGTGCGCTCGACTTCCTGCGGCGTCGATGCGGGATACGGGACCTGCACGAACGCGAACGGGGCGTCGACCGCCGGCATGAACTCGAGCGGCAGCCGGACCGCCGCGATCAGCCCGATCACGGTCAGGCTGACGAAGAACATCACGGTCGAGACCGGGCGCTTCAGCGACAGTTCGGCGAGGTGCACGGGATCCTCCTCAGCCGCCGGCGGTCGCCGCCGCGGGGTCCAGGGTGCGGCGCCCGCGCAGGGTCCGCGCCCGGTAGTGGCTGTCGGGTCGGCGGTCGAGGCGGTCGTACATGACCGGGATCACGAACAGCGTGAGCAGGGTCGAGACGACCAGGCCGCCGATCACGGCGATCGCCATCGGCGCGCGCACTTCCGCGCCCTCGCCGGCCCCGATCGCTAGCGGCAGGAAGCCGAAGATCGTGCACAGGCTGGTCATCGCGATCGGCCGCAGCCGCGATTCCGCGCCGCGGTAGAGCGCCTCCCGCTTCGGCACGCCCTCTCCGCGCAGCTGGTTGACCTTGTCGATCAGTACGATCGCGTTCTTGACCACGATACCGACCAGCAGGATCAGGCCGATGAACACGACCACCGACAGCGGCGTCCCGGTGACGAGAAGCGCCAGCACCGCGCCGACCATCGCGAGCGGCACCGTGAACATGATCACGAACGGGTGCAGCAGCGACTCGAACTGCGACGCCATCACCAGGTAGACGAGGAACACCGCGAGCGAGAGCGCGAACACCAGCGAGCGCACCGAGGCGTCGAGCTCCTCGCTCTGGCCGCCGATCGCGACGTCGACGCCGGCGCCGAGCGGGCGCTCGCGGAGCATCCGCTCGACCTCGGCGATCGCGGCGCCGAGATCGCCGTGGACGAGATTCGCCGAGACCAGCGCGACGCGCTCCTGGTCGACGCGGTGGATCTCGCTCGGACCGGTCGTGGCGGTCACCTCGGCCACCGACGACAGCCTCACCGGCTGCGCCGCGCCGGGATTGACGACCAGGTTGCGGATGTCCTCGATCGACGCGCGGTCGGCTTCGCTCGCGCGCACCAGCACGTCGATCTTGCGGTCGCGGAAGCTGTAGCGCGTCGCGACCTCGCCGCGCACCTTGCGCACGACCTGGTCAGCGACCTGGCGCGTCGTGAGGCCCAGCGCCGCGGCGCGCTCCTGGTCGAAGCGGATCTGGATCTCCGGATAGCCCCGTTCCACGGTCGACTTGACGTCGACGAAGCGGTCCGAGGCCTCCAGCCGGCGCCGCATCTCGCTGCCGGCGCGTTCGAGCGCATCGAGGTCGAAGCCGCGGATCTCGATCTCGAGCGGCGTCGCGAAGCTGAACAGCTGGGGTCGCGCGAACTTGACCTCGACCCCGGGGCGCCCGGCGAACGCCGCGCGCAGCGTGTCCATCGCCACGCGCTCGCCGCGGTCGCCGGCGCCCGGCACGAGCGCGACCAGCATCCGGCCGATGTTCTCGCCGGATTCGGTCGGGTTCGCGTCGAGCCGCGTGCCGGTGCCGCTGACCCCGTAGATCGTCGCGATCGGATCCCGACCCGACTGCTCGCGCTGGACCGCCGCGACCACGCGGTCGGTGTCGGCGAGCGGCGTGCCGGGCGGCAACGTCACGGTCATGTCGAAGCGCCCCTGCTGGAACTGCGGGATCAGGTCGAGGCCCAGCAGCGGCACCAGCGCCATCGACCCGGCGAAGGCCGCGGCGGCGGATCCCAGCACCAGGCCGGGCCGGTCGAGCGCGGCCGGCAGGTTGCGGTGGTACCAGGCGGCGCCACGGTGGTACGGGACCATGACCACGTCGCCGATGCCCCGCAGCGCGCGGCCGATCGAGCCGCCGACCCGCTCCCAGAGCCAGCGCCCCGCGCGCAGGATGGTGAGCGGGACGGTCGTGAACAGGAACCGGGTGCCTCCGCGCGCGGCCCGGATGACGGCACCCGGCAGCCGACTCGGCGCGGCCGACGCCGCCGGCTCCGGCGGATCGTCGTGGTCCTCGGCGAAGCTGCGCGGCGAGGGCTCGCCGAGCGAGGCCAGCATCGGGATCAGCGTCATCGCGACCAGCAGCGACAGCAGCAGCGCGACGCTGACCGTGATCGCCTGATCCCGGAACAGCTGCCCGGCCACGCCCTCGACGAACACCAGCGGGAAGAACACCGCGACCGTGGTCAGCGTCGATGCGGTGACCGCCATCGCCACCTCCGAGGCGCCGCCCGTCACCGAGTCGATCACGCCGAGCCCCTGCTCGCGCTTCTTCGCGATGCTCTCGAGCACCACGATCGCATCGTCGACGATCATCCCGGTCGCGAGCGCGAGCCCGCCGAGCGACATCACGTTCAGCGACAGCCCGAGCTGCCCCATCACGAAGAACGTCGCGACGATGCAGATCGGCAGCGTCAGCGAGATGATGAACGTGCTCCACGCGTGCCGCAGGAAGAAGAAGATCACGAGGATCGCGAGCACGCCGCCTTCGATCGCGGCATTGCGCACCTGCCGGATCGACTGGCGGATGAACACCGACTGGTCGTCGACGGTCGTGAGCGAGGCCCCCGCCGGCAGGTTGCGCTCGATCTCGGAGAGCCGCTGCCGGACCGCGTCGGCCACCGCGACGGTGTTGGCATCGCCTTCCTTGTAGATCGCGAGCTCGATCGCCTCGCGGCCGTCGATGCGGATGATCGCCTCGCGCTCGCGATGGCCCTGGCGGACGCTGGCGACGTCGCGCAGCCGGATCGGCGTCGCGCCGCCGACGCGCACCAGCATGTCGCCGATTTCCTCGACCGTCGCGAACTGGTTGATCGTCCGGACCAGGAAGCGCTGCGTGCCCTCCTCGATCCGGCCGCCGGAGACGTTGACGTTCTCGGCGCGCAGGCGCGCGATCACCTCGCCGACGTCGAGGTTGAGCTGCGCCAGCCGCTGCTGGTCGATCTCGACCTGGATCTCGTCCTCGAGGCCACCGCCGACCTTGACCGCGGCGACGCCGGGCACCGGCTCGAGCCGGCGCTTCAGGTCCTCGTCGGCGAAGCGGCGGAGCTGCTTGAGCTCGGCCTCGGCGGCGGCGCCGGCCAGCGCGTCCGAGCCCGCGAGGCCGAGCCGGATGATCGGATCGGTCGAGGGATTGAAGCGCAGCAGCACCGGCTTGCGCGCGTCGAGCGGCAGCGAGAGCACCTCGAGCCGGTCGCGGACGTCGAGGCTGGCGCGGTCCATGTCGGCGCCCCACGCGAACTCGAGGATCACGTCGCTCTGTCCGGCGCGCGACACCGATCGGACCTTGCGCACGTTCGCGACCACGCCGAGCGCCTCCTCGACCGGCTGGGTCAGCAGGTTCTCGATCTCGGCCGGGGCGGCCCCGGTCAGTTCGGTGCGGACCGTCAGCGTCGGGTAGGACAGGTCCGGCAGCAGGTTGACCCTGAGGTCGCCGAGCGCGATCAGGCCAAACAGCACCAGCGTGACCGTCGCCATCGCGATCGTGACGCGACGGCGGGTCGAGAGCTCGACCAGGCTCACGGGGCGGCCTCGAGCACCTGGACCGCGAGACCGTCCCGCAGCGAGGCACGACCGACCGTGACCACCCGGTCGCCGTCGGCCAGCCCGTCGCGCACCTCGACCCGGCCGCCGTGCGCGAAGCCGGTGACGACATTGCGGCGCCTCGCGATCGTGGTCGGCGAGCGCGGCGTCTCCGCCTCGGCATCCCGACCGCGCCGGCTTCGGCCCTGGCCGGTCGCCGCGGGCCGGACGTCGACCGGAATCCCGCGCTCGACGACGAACACGTAGGTCTGGCCGTCCTCCTCCGCCAGCGCCTCGCGCGGGATCGTCAGCGCGTCGCTGCGGGTGTCGTAGACGATCTCGATCCGCCCGAACATGCCGCTCTTGAGGCGACCCGCCGGATCGCGGAACTCGGCGGTGACCCGGAAGGTCCCGGTGCCGGCCTCGACCACGGGACTGACCCGGGCGACCTTGCCCTCGAACACCTGGCCCGGGAGCGCGTCGACCACCATCCGCACCGGGAGGCCGGCACGCATGATCGCGAGCTCGCGCTCCGGAACGTTCAGCACCGCGAGCAGCGGGTCGAAGTCGTCGATCCGGAACAGCACCTGGTTCGGCTGGATCAGGTTGCCTTCCTTGACGCGCCGCTCGGAGATCACGCCGTCGATCGGCGCGGTGACCTCGGTGTACGAGAGCTCGAGCCGCGCGAGCTCGTGCGCGGCGCGCTGGGTTGCGAGATCGGTCCGCACCTGCTCGAAGGCCTCGGTGCTGATCAGCCTCCGCTGGTAGAGATCCTCGGCGCGCGCGAAGTTGTTCTCGAGTCGCTTCAGGTTGGCCTCCGCGCGCGCGAGTTCCAGCCGGGCACGCTCGGCGTCGAGACGCGCCAGCACCTGGCCGGCCTTCACCCGCCGACCCTCCTCGGTCAGCAGCTCGAGCAGCACGCCGCCGGTCTTCGCCGCGACCTGGGCCTCGCGCGCCGGCTCGAGCGCCGCGGTCCCGGTCCAGCTCGCGACGATCGCCTCGCGCGTCGCGAGGGCGACTTCGACCGGGACGCCGGACTCCCGATCGCGGTCGCCGGCAGCGTCTGGCGCCCGGCCGCAGCCGGCAAAGAGGGGCACGGCGATGACGAGGCACAGGGCGATCGTCCGGGCACGGCAGGTCTTCGTCAGCATCGGCAATCCATGGCTCGTCGGCGGGAAGCGTCCGTGCGCGCCGGCAGTGCGACGTCGCTGGACCGGACCAAGATAGGGGGCGGCGCGGGCGCCCGCGTGGGCCGCAAGTCACGTCCCGCGGCCGCCGACCCCGGCGCGGTTGGTCTCGCCGGCTACTGCTAGACTTCGGGACTTCGCGCCCGAGCCGCGCCCCGACCCCAGCCGACCGACCCCCCATGCGCCTGTCCATCCCGATCCTGCTCGCGACGACCCTCGCCGGCGGCGCTGCCAGCGCCCAGACCATCGTTCCGAACGTCGAGGACGGCCGGATCAAGGCCTACACCTGCACCGGCTGCCACGGGATCCCGGGCTGGCGCAACGCGTACCCCAACTTCCGCGTGCCGCGGATCATGGGGCAGCACTACGAGTACCTCGTGCAGGCGCTGTCCGACTACCGTTCGGGCGCCCGCCAGCACCCGACCATGCGCGCCCAGGGTGAGGCGCTGTCCGACCAGGACATCGCCGACATCGCCGCGTTCCTCGCCGGCGGCGCGCCGACCCCCGCGGCCACGCCGGCGCCGGTCGAGGCGAGGCCGGTCGACGACGCGGCCGACGACGCCGACACCGCCAACCCGCCTTCCGAGTGAGCCCGTCCATGAAGCGATTCGCAGTCATCGCCCTGCCCCTGGTCCTGGCGTCGGCCACCGCGCTCGCGGCACCGCCGGTCGGAGACCCGGACCGCGGTGGCCAGATCCACCGGGGCGAGATCGAGATCGAAGGCGTCGCCGCGTGCAGCACCTGCCACGGCCAGACCGGCAACGACACCCTCGACGGCACCTTCCCGAAGCTCGCCGGCCAGTACCCCGAGTATCTCGTCCACGCTCTCCAGAGCTACGTCGACGGCACCCGCGACAACGCGGTGATGAAGCCGATCGCGAGCGCGCTCTCGAGGAAGGACATGGAGGACCTGTCGGCCTTCTACGGCCAGCAGCGCGGCGACCTCGCCATCATCCCGCGCGACCGCTGAAGAGCGGACGGCGGTCGCGCGCAGGCGCCGTCCGCCGCGCTCACGCGCGCCGGACGTAGGGATCCTCGCCGCTCTCGTGGTCGGTCACGTCGCGGATGCCGGTGACCTCCGGGATCCGCGCCTTCAGCGTGCGCTCGATGCCGTCGCGGACCGTGACCTCGACCATGCCGCAGCCGTGGCACCCGCCGCCGAACCGCAGCACGACGGTCCCGTCGGACTCGACCGCGACCAGCGTGCAGCGGCCGCCGTGCTGCGCGAGCTGCGGCGAGATCTCGTGCTCGAGGACGTGCCGGACGCGCTCGACCAGCGGCGCGTCGGCGCCCGGGGCGCGGCCCTTGATCCGGGGCGCCCGGATCGTCAGGGCGCCGCCGGTGGCGTGGCTCCGGTAATCGACTTCGGCGCCATCGAGGAACGGAGCGCTCGCGGCCTCGACGTAGAGCGTGAAGCCCTCGCAGTCGATCGCCCACTCGTCGCCGGAGAGATCGCCCGGCTCGCAGAACTCGAGCTTGACGTCCGCGCGCGGCGTGCCGGCATCCAGCACGCGCATGCGCACGCCGAGCCCCGGAATGCCCTGCTGGGCGACGAGGCGACGGAAGTGGTCCTGCGCGGCGTGTCCGATCTCGATCATCGAAGGGATCCCGGCGCGGCTGGGCCGCGGCATCGAGGGCGCCGATGGTAGCGGTGGGCCGGTGAGCGGAAGCTCGACGGTCCATCGCGGCGTCCGCCGCCGGGGCCGCGCCGCGGAGCGATCGATGGCGCATGCGATCATCGAAGCTGCCCAGCCCCACCAGGATCGCGCCCGATGACCGCCACCGCCACCGCCGCCTCGCTCGCCGACCTCGCCGCGCTCGCCTGCCGCCCGCTCAAGGGCAGCGAGCACCTCCTGCCCGCCGGCGAGGTCGAGCGGCTGCTGGGCCTGCTCCCGGACTGGTCGCTGTCCGCCGACGGCCGGATGATCCGGCGCGAGTACCGCTTCCGGCAGTACTTCGAGACCATGGCCTTCGTCAACGCGGTCGCGTGGATCGCGCACCGCGAGGACCATCACCCGGACCTCGAGGTCGGCTACGCGCGCTGCCTCGTCGGGCTGTCGACCCACGACGTCGGCGGACTGTCGATCAACGACTTCATCGTCGCCGCGAAGATCGAGGGTCTCGGGACGCTGCGCTGATCGGCCGCGATCGCCTTGGCGACGGTTGCGGTCCCTGCCGGCCGCCCGCGCGGCTAGCGCTGCAGCCGGGCGATTCGTTCGAGCACGCGGCCCAGCTCATCCGGCAGCGGCGCGTGGAATGCGTAGTCGCCTTCCGCGCCCAGGTCGAGTCCCAGTTCGGCCGCGTGCAGGAACAGCCGGCGCAGGCCGGTCTCACGCAGGGCGGCGTTCGCCGCGGGATCGCCGTACTTCGGATCGCCCGCGACCGGCAGGCCGATGTGGCGGGCATGGACGCGGATCTGGTGCGTGCGCCCGGTGTCGATCAGCACCTCGACGAACGCGTGGCCCGGGTACTGCTCGATGCGGCGGAACTCGGTCCGCGCCGGCTTCCCGCCCGGGGCGACCTCGACCATGCGCTCGCCGCCGCGCAGCACCGACTTCTCGAGCGGCACATCGACCCGCATCACCGCACGGGGCATCCGGCCGACCAGCAGCGCGAGGTAGCGCTTGCGCGCGCGACCTTCCCGGATCGCCGCTTGGGCCGCAAGCAATGCCGAACGCTTCTTCGCGACCAGCAGCACGCCGCTGGTGTCGCGGTCGAGCCGGTGCACCAGTTCGAGCGCGTCCCGGGGCTTCAGCTGGCGCAACTGCTCGATCGCGCCGAGCGCGATGCCGCTGCCGCCGTGGCTCGCGAGGCCGCTCGGCTTGTCGAGCGCGATGAAGCGCCGATCCTCGTGCACGATGCGGTCGGACAGCGCGGCCAGCGCCCGATCCGGCGCGCGCGGCGCCGCGTCGCGCTCGGCGATCCGCACCGGCGGAATCCGCAGGCGCTCGCCCGCGGCGACCCGGTGGTCGGCCTTCGCCCGTCGGCCGTCGACGCGAACCTGGCCGGTCCGCAGCAGCCGGTAGACGTGCGACTTCGGGACTCCCTTGAGCAGCGCGGTCAACAGGTTGTCGAGCCGCTGGCCGGCGCGGTCCTCGGGCACGCTGACGATCCTGACCGCGGAGGCCTCGGGCAACTGGGCCGCGGCGACCGAGGGCGGCGGAACGCCGCGACCCGGGTCGCGCGCGGATGCGGGACGCGACGCCCGCGGGCCCGGCTTCGGCGACGCGGCAGCGCGCCCGCCTGCGGCCGCCGTTCGGGCCGGTCCCACGCCGGTTTGCCGAGGGATATCCCGAGGCGCTATGCTGCGCGTTGACTTCGTGCCTCGAAGCTGCCGAGTTTTCAAGCACTTGGCTCCGGTTTGCGAGACACGTCCGTCAGCGTACGCGAGCCCCGGGCGCGCGGTCGATCCAGGCAGCCTGCGGCCCCGACGGGTCGATCATCGCCTCGATTCGACCGGCGCATCGTATCGCCTGCGCATCGAGGGTCCGGGGTTCCGGACCCCGGGCGGTCCCGCGGGGCCGGCCCGGCACCACCTGGAATTGATGCGCTCACGCCGGCGGCGTGGCGCGCCGGCCGTCGCGACGACCGGTTCCCTGGCACGCGATCGGCGCCGGAAGCGCGATCGGGGGGGAACCGGCGGACGCCGACCGGTGCCCTCCGCCATTGGCGCAGGCGCCCCTGAAGGTTCATCACAATGAAGCGAATGCTGATCAACGCAACTCAGCGTGAGGAGTTGCGCGTGGCCATCGTGGACGGCCAGAGCCTGTACGACCTCGACATCGAGACACCGTCGAAGGAACAGAAGAAGTCCAACATCTACAAGGGCCGGATCACCCGGGTCGAGCCGAGCCTCGAGGCGTGCTTCGTCGAATACGGCGGCGACCGCCACGGCTTCCTCCCGCTCAAGGAGATCTCGCGCGACTACTTCGCCGACGGGGTCGATCCGAACAAGGCCGGCATCCGCGAACTGGTCAAGGAAGGCCAGCAGGTCGTGGTCCAGGTCGAGAAGGAGGAGCGCGGCACCAAGGGCGCGGCGCTGACCACGTACATCAGCCTCGCCGGCCGCTACACGGTGCTGATGCCGAACAACCCCAAGGCCGGCGGCGTTTCCCGCCGGATCGAGGGCGACGACCGCGCCAGCATGCGCGAGGTCTTCGACGCGCTGAAGGTGCCGGAGGAGATGGGCGTCATCGTCCGCACCGCCGGCCTCGGACGCGACGCCGAGGAACTGCAGTGGGACATCGACTACCTGCTGCAGGTCTGGAAGTCGATCGCGGAAGCGGCGCTGTCCAAGCCGGCGCCGTTCCTGATCTACCAGGAGTCGCGGCTGATCATCCGCGCGCTCCGCGACTACCTGCGCCCGGACATCGGCGAGATCCTGGTCGACAACGAGGAGGTCTACCAGGAAGCGCGCGAGTTCATGCAGCAGGTGATGCCGGCCAACCTGCGCAAGCTCAAGCTGTACCAGGAGAAGGTGCCGCTGTTCTCGCGCTTCCAGATCGAGTCGCAGATCGAGAACGCCTTCGGGCGCACGGTGCGCCTGCCGTCCGGCGGCTCGATCGTGATCGACCCGACCGAGGCCCTGACCTCGATCGACATCAACTCGGCGCGCGCCACCAAGGGCTCCGACATCGAGACCACCGCGTTCAACACCAACCTCGAGGCCGCGGTCGAGATCGCGCGCCAGATGCGCATCCGCGACCTCGGCGGCCTGATCGTGATCGACTTCATCGACATGGAGAGCTCGCGCCACCAGCGCGAGGTCGAGGAGAAGCTGCGCGACGCGATCCGGTTCGACCGCGCGCGCGTGCAGCTCGGGCGGATCTCGCGCTTCGGGCTGCTCGAGCTCTCGCGGCAGCGCCTGCGGCCCTCGCTGGCCGAGTCGGCGAACGTCCGCTGCCCGCGCTGCGACGGCCACGGCCACATCCGCAGCGTCGAGTCGCTGTCGCTCTCGATCCTCCGCCTGATCGAGGAGGAGGCGATGAAGGACAACACCGGCCAGGTGCTGGTCCAGGCCCCGCCGGAGGTCGCGAACTACCTGCTCAACGAGAAGCGCCGGCCGCTGTCCGAGATCGAGCAGCGCCACGAGGCCGGCGTCGTGATCGTCGCCGACCCGAACCTCGAGACGCCGCACTTCGAGGTGCGCCGGATCCGCGAATCCGAGCTCCCCGAGCATGCCCGCCCGAGCTACGAGCGGGTGACGCCGGTCACGCCAATGGCCGCGCCGCAGTCGGCTCCGGCCGGGCGCAGCGAGCAGGCCGCGGTCACCCGCATCACGCCGGCGACGCCGGCGCCGGAGCGGGCAGAGGTCGAGGCGGCC
>PVBP01000066.1 GCA_002995625.1 Lysobacteraceae bacterium
TCCGCTGTAGGAGCGAGCGCAGCTCGCGATCCCGGTGCGCCTCGTGGTCGCACGGCCCGCCGTGGGCCGCGCCGGTCGCGACCTTCGGTCGCTCCTACGCCCGAATCGGGTTTCCGCCGCAGGAGCGAGCGCAGCTCGCGATCCCGGTGCGACCCGTGGTCGCACGCCCGCCGTGTGCCGCGGCGATCGCGACCTTCGGTCGCTCCTACGCCCGAATCGGGTTTCCGCCGCAGGAGCGAGCGCAGCTCGCGATCCCGGTGCGCCCCGTGGTCGCACGCCCGCCGTGTGCCGCGGCGATTGCGACCTTCGGGCGCTCCTACGGATGAATCAGGGTGCGCGTCCACAGAGCGGAATGTGTCCGGTTTGCCTGGTAGGAGCGGGCACAGCTCGCGAAGACCGAGCTGTCACCGACCCCGCGACGCCCGCGGCGTGCCCTTGCGGCAGGCGTCGGAGCAATGCCGCACCTCGTCCCACACGCGCTCCCACTTCTTGCGCCACTGCATCGGCCGCCCGCAGGTGGCGCAGGTCTTGATCGGGCGCTCGGATGGCGGCCGATGGCGCGGCACGGTCAGGTACCCGCCGCCGATGCGCGACGGGCGCTCCGCGGGACCGGAGGATCCCGCGATGGCATCGCGTCGGAACCGAACAACTCGCCCTGCGGCTTCGGCGGTGCCGGCCGCTCGTCGACGCGGCGCTTGCGCGAGCCGTGCTTCGCGAGCACCGCGCGGTTCAGCTCACTCATTCCGGGCCGGCGCCGCCACGCGATCAGCCGCGCGCGGGCCTCGCGCGCCGCCTGCTCGTGGTCGACGACCGGGCCCGGGTAGTCGCGACCGGTCACGCAGCCGGCCTTCCGCTGCACTGCCGCCGGCATCAGCCACGGCGTGTGGACCCAGGCATCCGGCACCCCGGCCAGCTCCGGCACCCAGCGCCGGATGAACGCGCCGGCCGGATCCTGGTCGCGCGACTGCTTGACCGGGTTGTAGATGCGCGGGATGTTGATCCCGGTCACGCCCGACTGCATCTGCACCTGCGGCCAGTGGATGCCGGGCTCGTAGTCGGTGAAACGGCGCGCGAGCACGAGGCCCGTGGCTCGCCACGGCAGCCACAGGTGGTAGCTCGCAATCGCGACCAGCATCGCGCGCATCCGGAAGTTGATCCAGCCGGTGGCCGACAGCATCCGCATGCAGGCATCGACGAACGGCCAGCCAGTCGCGCCGTCGCGCCACGCCGCGAGCCGCACCGGGTCGGGCGTGTCGGGGCGCAGGCCGTCGTAGCCACGGTGGACGTTCTCGAACTCGATCGCGGGCTCGCTCTCGAGCTTCTGGATGAAGTGGCAGTGCCAGTGCAGGCGCGACTCGTAGGCGGCCAGCGCGCGCCGCCACGGGCCCGCCGCCTGATCGTCAGCGAGCGCGGCGCGGCGCGCGCGCACCGCGTGGACGACCTCGCGCAGGCCGAGCGTGCCGGTGGCAAGGTGCAGCGACAGTCGCGAGCACGAGGACTCGGCCGTGACCGGGCTCGACATCTCGCGGTGGTAGTTCGCGCCGCGTCTGGCCAGGAAGGATTCGAGCAGTTCGAGTCCCGCGCGCCGTCCGCCGCGCTGGCGGCCGGGACACGGGTCGTCGGCAAGACCGAGGTCTGCCGCCGTGGGGATCGGACCGGGGTCGACCCCTCGTGTCGCAACCAGCGCGGGAGGCGTCGGCGACTGCGGCTCGCGCATCAGCGCTTCCCATTGCCCGACCCACCCCTTGCGGAGCTTCAGCCCGCGCACGACGCCGAAGGCGCGCCGCTCGTGCCACCGGATCCCGTGCGCGCGCGCCCAGTCCGCGACGCGCCGGTCGCGCGCGAAGGTCCACGCGTTGCCGGTCTCGCTGTGCGACCACAGCGCCGCGATGCCGTGCGAGCGGCGCAGCGATTCGAGCACCGCGACCACGTCGCCGACGCGCACGACCAACGGTTGCCCGAGTGCGGCGAGCGCCGCGCGGAGTTCGACGAGCGCCTCGCGCAGCGCCTCCCACTGCCGGCCGCTCGCATCGGGCTGCCGCCAGAGTTCGGGCTCGACGACGTGGAGCGGCAGCACCGGGCCGCGCGCCGCGGCCTCGGCGAGCGGCGCGTGGTCGACCACCCGGAGATCGCGCTTGAACCAGACCACGTGGACGGGCGTAGCGACCATCGCCGCAGTCTCGCCGTCGCCGGTCGGCGCGCGGTGAAGCCGGACCCATCGGGGACGGGCCAGAAAGAACCCCGCGCGATCGCTCGCGCGGGGTCGAGGCGGCGCGCCGTCGGGCGCGATCGATCAGGGCGTGCCTTCGAAGCCGTTGCTGAACAGGAAATCCCCGCCGGCGCAGACGCCCGGTCCCGGCGAGCAGACCGGCGGCGGCAGCGTCGCCGGCAGCACGCGGCCGGCGGTCACGACCGGCTGGTTGAACGAGGACTGGGTGAAATCGGTCCCCGAGTTCGCCTTCTGCACGCCGACCGTCGCGCTCGCGCCATTCGCGATCGCGGCCGCCGCGCCGGTCTGCACGTAGCGGTACTCGAACGCGCCCGACGCCCCTTCGTTCAGCACGACGGCCAGATTGACCGACTGCGGTCCGCTGGTCTCGCTGAAGTGCCGTCCGCGCCACTCGATGATGAACTGGCGGTTCGGGGCGGTGCCGATGGTCTGCGTGTAGATGCCGCCGCCGGTCGTGCGCAGGTCGAGGTCGTCCCAGAACGGCATCAGGACCGGCACGGTGGCGCCGAACACCGCGGCCGGCAGGGCCGTGTTCGTGAACGCCGTCGAGCCGCCGGTCGGCGTGAACTGCACGTTGCCGTTCGTGCTGACGCGGACCACGGTGCCGGACGCGATCGGCTGGTCGTAGATCGCGGTCGCGAACGGGATCGTCACGTCGACCAGCGCGTCGTCCGCGCTGCTTCCGGCCACCAGCACCCCGCCCGGCGGGATCACGGCGCCGGTGCCCGGCGTGCCGAACGTGTAGTTGCCGCCGGCCTGGCCGACCGGAATCGAGAAGTCGAACGTGACCGGCGAGCCGCCACCGGTCAGCGTCACGGTCTGGGTCAGGTTCACCGTGCTGCCGCAGGCGACGGTCGAGTCGGTGCTGATCTGGAACGGGACGGTGTTGAGGCCGGTGCCGCCCGAGGCCGGCAGGTCCGGATAGGGCGAACTAGCCTGCGCGATGCTGACGCCCGGCGTCGTGGTCGAGAGCACCGCGCTGACCGCGGTCGCGGCGTTGGTGCCGGTGTTGGTCAGCCGGATGTCGAGATCGTTGCACTCGTTCGGTTCGAGGATGCCGTTGCCGGTCGTCAGCGTGCGCGTGGTCTGCTCGAGCTGGGCCGAGATCACCGTGATCTGGTAGCCGCTCCCGCCCGCGCAGCCATCCGCGTCGCTCGCGGTCACCGAGAAGTTGAACGTGCCCGGCGTCGTCGGCGTTCCGGACAGCACGCCCGCCGGGGACAGCGTGAGCCCCGGCGGCAGCGTGCCGGCCACCGTCCACCCGTACGGCGCGGTGCCGCCCGAGGCCGAGAAGTTCTGGGTCGGGTACGCGACCCCGCCGACCACGTTGGTCGGCAGCGTGGCCGGCGTGATCGTGAACTCCGGGCACTCCGTCAACGTGCCGGTGTTGTAGACGACCAGCGCGAAGTCCTGGTTCGGACCGGTGATGGTCGGGTCGGCCGACGCGGAGACGTTGGTCGCCGCGACCGTGACGTTGAACGGCCCGCTGACGCCGGCCGGCAGGAACACGCTCTCCATGTTGTTGCGCGGGTCCGCGGTGCCGCCGGTGGCCGAGTTCGCGCCGGTGAACCGGTTGCCGAGGTAGGTCTGTCCGCCGACCGTGACCCGGAGGTCGAGGTTGTTGACGAAAGTGTTGCCGGTGGTCGAGCCCGGCACGTCGGTCCACGCCAGCGTGACCCGGAACGGCTTGCCGGTATCGCTGACGGTGCCGCGGAAGCTGCGCACCTGACCCGAGTTCGTGAACCGGTCCGACGCGAGCTGGTCGCGCAGGCCGCGCGGGGTCGAGTCGAAGGTGCGCTCGAGATTCATCCGCCCCATGCCTTGGTTGTTCGAGGGCAGGTTGTCGGTCAGCGTGCCCATGTACGTCGCCGCATTGGCGAGATACGCCTTGGTCATTGCCGGCGAGGGCGGCGCGAGGCTCTGGTTGATGAACCACTGCCGCAGCAGCGCGGCCCCACCGGCCACCGCTGGGCCGGAGAACGACGTGCCGTTGCCGACGCGATAGAACCGCTGCTGGACGGGAGAGGTGGGCAGGAACGGACCCGTGTAGCAGGGGTTGTGGTTGCCGGGCGGCGCGGTCGAGCGGTCGTTCATGACCACGCCCCCGGCGACGTTGGTCGCCGGCGCGATGATGTCGGGCTTGATGCGGCCGTCGGCCGTCGGGCCGCGGCTCGAGGACGAGTACATCGCGTCGGCGTTGACCGCGTCGCCGACGCCCGGCCGGACGTTCTGCGAGCCGCCGACCGCGATCACGTTCTTGCCGGTCGCCGGCGCGCCCATCGTCTGCGCGCCGGGTCCGGAGTTCCCGGCCGACACGACGACGACGTACTCCTGGTTCCCGGGCGCCGGATGGGTCGAACCGGTCGGCTGCGCGTCGCGCACCAGGCCGTCGTAGGCCTGCGAGTTCGCGTTGTAGCCGCCGCTCACGGCCGCGCCCCAGCTGTTGTTGCTGATCCGGGCGCCATTGACGTTGGTGCCGAGATTCGAATAGGCGCGCGACGTCGAGTTGACGACGTTCGGGCTGGTGAAGGTCCCGCCGGTGGTGAAGAACACCGAGTTGCCGATCCGCACGAACGGCGCGACGCCGCCGGCGAAGTGGAAGCTGTCGTCGCCGTGCGGGAAGCTGCGAGAGACGCTGGCCACGTTTCCGCTGACCACGTGGCTCGTCCACGTGCCATGGCCGATGCCGCCGCAGCCGGTCAGGTCGGTGGCGGAGGCGGTGCCCTCCTGCTTGTTGTAGACGACGAGGCTGCGGGTCGGGTCGAGCGGGGAGCCCGGGTTGCCGTCCTTCCAGAGCGCGAAGTGGTTCGGCTGGGTCGTGCCGTTGTCGAGGCCCTGGTCGGAGACGTCGACGCTGAAGCCGGATGCGTCGAACTGCGCCTGGGTGAAGCCGAGCGACGTCAGCCAGTCGAGGTAGCCGATCCCTCCGGTGGCCCCCGGCGCGATCGGCACCACGTTGGTCCCCGAGGTCGTCAGGCGGTTGGCGAGGATGATGTTCTGGCGCTCGTCGAGCAGGGTCGGCGTCATGTCCGGCTGGATCGAGATCACGTCCGGACGGCTCGCGATCGCCGACAGCGCGCCGAACGGCACGCGGGCCTCGACGTTGACGTAGTGGCGGAACTGCCAGACGCGCGTCTCGCCGAAATCCGCACCGCGGATCAGCGCCAGCGTCGCGTCATTGACCGAGGGGTCGGCGACCAGCTGGATCGTGTAGAAGTCCGGCTGCACGCCCTTGCTCTCGAGCTCGTAGACCCGGGCGTTGATCTTGAGCTCGCCGGCGAAGTGGCCTTCCCAGCGGACGCCGCTGCCCTGCGAGCGTCCGAGGTCGCGCACGCGCGAGAGCGAGAGCGCATCGCCATAGACGAGGTAGGTGTAGTCCGGGATGAAGTCGACGATCTCGACGCCCGCGGCCTCGAGCGCCTCGTACCAGCGTCGCTGGATCGGGCCCTCGTACTGGACGAGGTGGAGCTGGCGGCCGCCGCTCTTCGGCAGCGCGTCGCGCAAGGCGTCCGCTTCCTTCGAGGCCGGATCGATCAGGCGCGCGTTGAGGCGGATCACGCCCTCGTCCGGCGCGGCGGCGCCGGCCGCGGTGGTGACGGCCAGGAACACCGAGGTCGCCAGCGCGTGGCGGACGGCGACGGCGAGACGCGAGGCGCGCGGCGCGCGCCGGGATGGAAGCGACATGGGAACCCCCTCGAACGTGAAGAACTACCGGGCCAGACCCCGGGCCGAGTCGCGACCATAGCCTCTTGAACGGCCGCTGACCAGTGACCCGATCAGGGTCTTGACGCACGCGCCGTGAAGGTCGCCCTCCGGTCGCCAGGCCGTCCCGCGACCGGGTCGCTCGGGGACCTCCAGCGAGGGCGACGCGCGGTGTCCATGTGTCCCGGCTCGGCCCGGTTCCGCAGCCACCGCCGGTCCGCGGCGGCTCCGGGATCGCGACGCGCCATGGGCTCCGGCTCGCCGTCCCGCGTGCGCGCGCAGCTGGCCGTCTGCCTTCGGCACGCGCCGCGGGCCTTCATCGTTCGGCCAGCGCGGCCCGGATAGGCTCGCGGCATGCGACGGATGCCCTCTCCATCCGCAACGATCCGGTCCGGCCCGGGATCACGGGTCGCGGCGCTGGCACTGCCATTGATGGTCATCGCCTTCGCCCCGACCGCGGCGTTCGCCCAGCGCACGCCGCCGGCCGCGGTGATCCTGAAGCCGCCGATCGCCGAGCCCCATCGCCAGCGCGACGACGCCGCGCGGCTGCCCGACGACCGCCGCGCGATGAATCTCGCCTTCATGGACCGCTACGTGGCCGAGCGGCCGGACGACCCGGCCGGCTTCGCGCAGCGCGCCTTCCTGCTCGCCGGCGCGGGCGATGCGGCCGGCGCGCGGCGCGACCTGCGGCGGGCGCTGTCGATCCGGACGAGCGACGAGTTCGTGGCCCGCCATGTGCGCTGGAGCGGCGGCTGGACGCGATTCCTGATGGACGACCCGGACGGCGCGCTCGAACTGTGGCTGGACGCGCTGCGCCGGCACGGCGGCACGCCGGCGTGGGCGCCGTACACGCTCGCGATCGGCTACTGGGCTGCGGGGGATCGCGCCGAGGCGCTGCGCTGGTACGACCGCGCCGCGCGTGATTTCCCGGATCGCTGGGCGACGCCGGCCGGCGTCGGCTTCGCGACGCGCACCTGGGGCGACAAGGAACGCGCGGCGATCGAGGCGATCTTCCGCGCCTGGTCGAACGAGCAGCGGCTGCGGCGCACGCAGGTGCCGACCTGAGGCGTCTCGATTCGCGTGCCCGGCGTCGTCGTCATCGCGGGGCGCCGAAGGCGACGAGGCGATCTCCGGAACCGGCATCGTCCGCTGGATCGCAAGCCGAGATGCCGACGACCCGCTGCGCGGGTCCCGCGATGACGGCCGGGGTGCCATCGGACGGTGGCAGTTCCGACCTCACCTCCGCGGCGTCGGCCGATGACACCCTCGGCGCCGTGGGATTGCGTGCGCTGGCGCCGATATCATCGCGGCCCTCCGAACCACAGCGCCCCACCATGACCAAGCCCGTGCCCGATCGCCTGTCGGCCGACCCGAAGAGCAGGTTCCACGACGCCGAGCTGCTCGAGCAGGGCGTCGGCATCCGCTTCAACGGCGTCGAGCGCCACGACGTGCACGAGTACTGCCTGAGCGAAGGCTGGATCAAGGTGCCGGTCGGCCGCACGCTCGATCGACGCGGCCAGCCGATGTGCTTCACGCTGCGCGGCAAGGTCGAGGCGTGGGTCAAGGGCGACGACGCAGGGGTCGAAGGCAGCCCGGAACCCGGGCCCACCTGAGCCCCGCCGGGGTCAATCGAAGTCGAAGCGCACGGTCCCGCCGCCGGAACCGGTCGTTCGTTGCCAGAGGACGCCTTCGGTCCGCACGTCGAGCAGCCAGGCCTCGATGTTCGTCGGCCGCGGGCTCGCGAACGCCGACGGGGCCAGCACGCTGACGGTCGGCCGGCGACCGGGGTCGCGCACCGAGCGGTTGACGAGGATCTCGATGCCGTCGCCGCGCGCCGCGCGCGCGAGGCGCTGCGTGGCGGCGTAGTCGCTCGGGTGCTCCCAGTCCCGTCGCCGGCGTGCCAGCGGCGGCACGTCCAGGCGGAGCGCCCGGCCATCGACCCGGGCCGTGAACACCTGCTGCGGCGTCGGCGGGATCACGAGTGTCGCCGCGCGCGCAAAGCGCCAGCGCCAGTAGCCGCATTCGGCGAGCGCGGTGTCGACCGCGACGGCGCCGTACCAGACCCCCGGGTCCGCGGGTCCCCGGAAGCGCGAGCCGACGTCGCGCGGCGGGTCGCGGAACGGACGCGCGAGCAGGTCGTGGAGCGGATCGACCTCGGCCCGCGCGATCCGGGCCCGGTCGATCATCGCGTCGAGCAGTCGCGCCTCTTCTGCCGTGTCGACGAGACGCGGCGTCGAGGTGACCGCGGCCAGCGCGGTCGCTCGCCATGCCTCGCCGACCCAGCGCACGGAATCAGCGCGCGCCGCTGGCGGCATCGAGGTACCGGGCGACCCGCGCGAGGCCATCGACGCGCCGGATCATCCGCCGCGGCACGTCGCCGAGATCCGCATTCGCGGCGTCGAGCCACGCGCGCGCCAGCTCGTCGCGGGCGCCGACGAGCGCATCCAGCGCGCGGACGGCGCCGAGCAGCATCAGCGCCAGCTCGCCCGGCTTGCTCGCCGGGTCGAGCACGAGCCTGCCGTGGCGGATGCGGCTGATGCTCGCCGGGGACAGTCCCACGATCGTGGCGAGTTCCTCGCCCGTCAGCCCGAGCATGTCGCCGGCACGCACCAGCGCGCGCGCCAGCACCTCGGACTCGGCCGGCATCGCCGGAGCGACGCGATGGGCGCCGGCGGATTCGCGAACGGCAGCGGCGGAACGGGCCATGGAGACTCCTTTCTGAGGAAAGGTTATCTCAAGGCGTTGCCAAAGGCAACGAAAAGGCGTTGCCAGAGGCAACGAAGGTCCCGGCTGCGGCCACCGGGCAGTCGGCGACCGGCTCCCGCCCGAGACCCTGCCCGGTCCGTGCGCTGGGGGCGCGCCACCGGGGCGGGCGAGCAGTCCGGGGGCGATGCAACCCGCGCATCGCGGACCCGCCGCATGCGGATCGGCCATCGACGTGCGAGGGCCTTGGACGCGCGAGGTGATCCGCGCCGATGGCGCCCGCGTCACGCCGCCTTGCGCTGCGCGGCGGGATTCCGCCACGCCGCGAGCAGCTCGGCCTCGCGCCGTTGCGCCTCCGCGAGGTGCCGTTCCTTGACGTGCCCGTAGCCGCGGATGTGCTCCGGGATCGACGCGATCTCGACTGCGAGCGGAAGGTTCCCGGCATCGAGGCCCGCGAGCAGCTCGTCGATGCGCGCGAAGTAGTCCTCGATCAGCTGCCGCTCCATGCGGCGCTCCGCGGTGCGGCCGAAGGGGTCGAGCGCGGTGCCGCGCAGGAACCTGAAGTGCCGCAGCACGCGGAAGGCGTGGCGGATCCACGGCCCGTACTCGGCCTTCACGAGGTGCCCGTCGGCGTCCTTCTTCGCCAGCAGCGGCGGCGCGAGGTTGAAGTGCACCTTGAAGTCGCCGGCGAAGGTGCGGTCGACCTCGGCCCAGAAGCCGGGCTGCGAATACAGGCGCGCGACCTCGTACTCGTCCTTGTACGCCATCAGCTTGAAGGCGTAGCGGGCGACGGCCTCGGTCAGCGCCGTGCTGCCGGGCACGCGCCGGGCCTCGGCCGCGCGGACCTTCTCGACCAGCGCCGCGTAGCGATCCGCGTACGCCGCGTTCTGGTAGTCGGTCAGGAAGGCGCGCCGCCGGCCGATGCGCTCCTCCAGCGTGGTCGACAGCGCGCGGTCGTCGATGGTGCCTTCGGCGGGCGCCTCGCCCGCGGCATCGAGCCCGGAGGCGCGGCGCACCGCGGCCGGATCGTGCGCCGCCAGGCGGCCCCAGTTGAACGCGGCCTTGTTCATCTCGACCGCGGCGGCGTTGAGCTCGATCGCGCGCACCAGCGCCTCGAGGCTCACCGGGACCAGGCCCTTCTGCCACGCGTAGCCGAGCATGAAGAGGTTGGTCGCGATCGAGTCGCCGAGCAGCGCGGTCGCAAGTTCCGTGGCCTCGATCAGGTCCGGCTCGCGGCCGCCGAGCGCGGTGCGGACCGCCTCGACGATCTCGCGCGTCGGGAACTGCATGTCCGGCTTGCGGGTGAAGGTGCCGGGCATCGCCTCGTAGGTGTTCAGCACGCAGACGGTGCGGTCGGCGCGGATCTTGCTGAGCGCCCAGTAGTCGTTGACCACGACCATGTCGGCGCCGAGCACGAGGTCCGCCTCGCCGGCGGCGATGCGCACCGCGTGGATGTCGGCCGGCGCCTTCGCGATGCGCACGTGCGTCGTCACCGCGCCGCCCTTCTGCGCGAGCCCGGTCTGGTCGAGCACGGTCGCGCCCTTGCCCTCGAGGTGCGCGGCCATGCCGAGCAGCGCGCCGATCGTGACCACGCCGGTGCCGCCGATGCCGGTCACGAGGATGTTCCAGGGCTGGTCGAGCGCGGGCAGCGTCGGCATCGGCAGGCTGGCCGGATCGAGCGCCGCGCCGCTGCCCTTCGACTTGCGCAGGCCGCCGCCCTTGATCGTGACGAAGCTCGGGCAGAAGCCCTCGATGCACGAGAAGTCCTTGTTGCAGTTCGACTGGTCGATCGCGCGCTTGCGGCCGAACTCGGTCTCGACCGGCAGGATCGAGACGCAGTTCGACTTGACGCCGCAGTCGCCGCAGCCCTCGCACACCAGCGTGTTGATGAAGGTGCGCTTCGCCGGGTCCTCCATCAGCTTGCGCTTGCGGCGGCGGCGCTTCTCGGCGGCGCAGGTCTGGTCGAAGATCAGCACGCTGACGCCGGGCGTCTCGCGCAGGCGCTTCTGCACCGCGTCGAGTTCCCTGCGGTCCACGAACTCGACCCCGTCCGGGAAGATCGACCGGTCGGACCACTTCTCGATGTCGTCGCTCATCACGACGATGGTCCGGACGCCCTCGGCGCGGACCTGGTGCGCGATGTCCGGGACCGACAGCGTGCCGTCGACCGGCTGGCCGCCGGTCATCGCGACCGCGTCGTTGTAGAGGATCTTGTAGGTGATGTTGACCCTGGCCGCGATCGCCTGCCGGATCGCGAGCGAGCCCGAGTGGAAGTAGGTGCCGTCGCCGAGGTTCTGGAAGACGTGGGTCTCGTTCGTGAACGGCGCCTGCCCGCACCAGGTCGCGCCTTCGCCGCCCATCTGGGTGAAGGTGTCGGTGCGGCGGTCCATCCACGTGACCATGTAGTGGCAGCCGATGCCGCCGAGCGCGCGCGAGCCCTCCGGCACCACGGTCGAGGTGTTGTGCGGGCAGCCCGAGCAGTAGTGCGCGGCGCGCGGGAAGTTCGGGCGCGGCAGGGCGAGTTCGCGTTCCTTGGCCGCGATCCACTTGAGGCGCTGCTCGATCGCCTCGGACGTGTGGAAGCGCGCGAGCCGCTTCGCGATCACGCGCGCGATGCGCGCCGGCGTGAGCTCGGCGGTCGACGGCAGGATCCACTCGCCCGACTCGTCGTACTTGCCGACGATCGACGGCCGCGTCGCGTGGTCCCAGTTGTACATCGACTCCTTCATCTGGCTCTCGATGAAGGACAGCTTCTCCTCGACGACGACGATGTCCTCGAGGCCCTTCGCGAAGGCGCGGATGCCGACGGGCTCGAGCGGCCAGGTCATCCCGACCTTGTAGACCCGGATCCCGACCTCGCTGCAGGCCCGCGCGTCGAGGCCGAGGTACTCGAGCGCCTGCAGCACGTCGAGGTAGCTCTTGCCGGTGGTCACGATCCCGAGCCGCGCGCGCGGCGAGTCGATCACGACCTTGTCGATGCGGTTGGCGCGGGCAAACGCGCGTGCGGCGTGCATCGCGTACTGGTGCAGCCGCATCTCCTGCTCGAGCGGCGGGTCCGGCCAGCGGATGTTGAGCCCACCAGGCGGCAGCTCGAAGTCCTCCGGCATCACGATCTCGAGCTGGTGCGGGCTGACGTTGACGCTGGCCGACGATTCGACCGTCTCGGCGATGGTCTTGAAGCCGACCCAGCGCCCGGTGAAGCGGCTCATCGCCCAGCCATAGAGGCCCATGTCGAGGATGTCCTGCACCCCGGCCGGGTTCAGGATCGGCATCAGCGCCGAGACGAACTCGCCTTCGGAGCCGTGCGGCAGCGTCGAGCTGCGGCAGGCATGGTCGTCGCCGGCCAGCACCAGCACGCCGCCGTGCTTCGAGGTGCCGGCGGCGTTGCCGTGCTTGAACACGTCGCCGGAACGGTCGACGCCAGGACCCTTGCCGTACCACATCGCGAACACGCCGGCGTGCTTCGCGCCCGGGAACAGGTTGGCCTGCTGGCTGCCCCAGACCATCGTCGCGGCGAGGTCCTCGTTGAGGCCCGGCGTGAAGTTCACCTGGTACGCGGACAGGTGCTTCTTCGCCTTCCACAGCGCCTGGTCGAGCCCGCCGAGCGGCGAGCCGCGATAGCCCGACACGAAGCCCGCGGTGTCGAGCCCGGCGGCCCGGTCGCGCAGGGCCTGCATGATCGGCAGCCGCACCAGGGCCTGGATGCCCGAGAGGTAGATGCGCCCGTCGAAGCGCGTGTACTTGTCGTCGAGGGTGTAGTCGCGGTCGATCGTCGGCAGCGCGACGCACTCGGGTTGGGCGGCCATGGGCGGGCTTCCGGTGGAGGTTCAGGGATTCAAGAGGGCGCGGCTGGCGCGCCGGGGCTTGCGGTGGTCTCGTCCACCGATCGACCGCCTCGGCGGCGGCAGGTAGCCGGAGGCAGGCTCGAGGGCCTGCGTGGCGTCGGTCAGCACCGCCACGCCAGCCTGCCGGCACGCGCGGATCAGGGCCGCGTCCATCGTCGCGAGCGGGGCGGCGTGCTCGCGCGCCAGCGCCAGGTAGACGTAGTCGTACGGCGTCAGGCCAAAGCGCTCGCAGCCCTCGGCGATATCGAGCACGTCGAGCGTCAGGTGCTGCTGCCGAAGCGGCAGGCGTCCGACCTGGTCGAAGATCGCCGCGAGGCGATCGGACGGGATGCGACCGCGGCGATGCGCTGCGCGCATCGCGCTGATGAACTCGAGCCGCCACAGCACGGGCACGAGATAGGTCGAGCCTCCCAGCCCCTCGAACAGCTGTTCGCTGAGCGCGTTCGCCTCGTCGGTCAGGTACCACGGCACGGTGATCGTGCAGTCCAGCACGACGAGCGGCGGGATCGTCATCGGCTCGCTCATTCCTTGTAGCGCCGGCCTTCCTCGATCAGCTCCTTGATCGAGATGCCGCCTCCGAGCGTCAGTCCCTTGCGAGTCTCGCGGATGTCGGCCACCAGCTCGCGCACGCGCTCGGCCTCGGCGTCGCCCCGCATCGGCACCAGTCGCGCCACCGGCGTGCCGCGGCGCGTGATCGTGATCTCCTCGCCGCGCTCGACGAGGTCGAGCAGTTCGCTGAGCCTGGTCTTGGCCTCGAAGGCCCCGACGGTCGCCATCCCGGCCCTCCCGACTGGTTGACTGGTCGGTAGTCTAGGTCCTTGCGATGGACGGCGCTCGGTCGATAACGGCGCACGCGCAAAGGGCCACTCGTTCCGTCCGGGCCACCATTGCCGGCCTCGCTCAATCGGCCAGCGTCGCCTCCCCCGCGCGGTGTCGCCCGGTGGTCATATTCGTGTCTCTCTCGGGGCGTGTGGGCGCCCTTGTTGCCCGTGATCCTGCGAATCGATACCCTGATTTTCCTGCGCCATGGGGGGGATTTCGGGAAATGCGAACCACATCACGAATCGCGCGCGACCGGGCTCAAGTGCTGGTTTATCGGGAAATCGTGGCGTGGCGAGGCTCACGCCCGCTGGCCGCATTACTGCATGACGCGGCAGCGCGCACCGCAAAGGGTCTCGCCGCGGTCGGGTTGGGGCTCCACGCTCTTCTGATGGCAGGCGCGATCCATGCCGACGATGGGGCGAGACCTCGGGCCTCAGCGCCTTCGACTGCTCTGGAGATTCCCGGTCGATGGACGGGCGATCGAACGACGGTCCGTGATTCAAGCGACGCTGCGCAAACGGCAGGGCCGGACAACTTCCAGTCGGGATGGCAGCCGATGTTCGTCGACGTCGAGACTGCGCTCGACGGCACGGTCGATGCGTCCGTGATCTGGGACGACGGCAGTGGCCCCGCGATCGTCGTGGCCGGCGACTTCCAGCATGCCGGCAGCAACCCGACGCGTCGCGTCGCGCGCTGGAACGGGCACCGCTGGGTCCCGCTCGGCTCGGGGCTCAACGGACACGTGCGGGCGCTCGTGGTCCATGAAGGGCGACTGATTGCCGGCGGCGACTTCACCGAGGCCGGCGGCCAGCCCGCCTCGCGGGTCGCCGCCTGGAACGGCGTGGCGTGGTCGAATCTAGGCACCGGCCTCAACGACCGGGTCTGGGCGCTGGCGGTGCATCAGGAAAGTCTTGTCGCCGTCGGCGAATTCACCAGCGCGGGATCCGCGCCGGTCGGTCGGGTCGCACGATGGAACGGCAGCGCGTGGGAACCGCTGGGACTGGGCGTCGACGATACTGCGCAAGCCGCGTTGAGTGACGGAGCCAATCTTTACGTCGGCGGCTGGTTCGACTCCGCCGGGGGTGTCGCGGCCTCGAGGATCGCGCGCTGGGACGGGACCTCATGGCATGCCCTCGGCTCTGGCATTGCGAACGGGGTCTACGCGCTCGCCTTGCACGATGGCGCGCTGGTGGTCGGGGGCGACCTCACGATGGCCGGCGGAATCCCGACCCAAGGCGTCGCGCGCTGGAACGGTGCGAACTGGTCCCCGATCCCGACGTCGCAGTTCGCGTCCGTGCGCGCCCTCGTGTCGTGGCAGGGCCAACTCCTTGCAGGCGGCTTCAACGTGGCCGGCGCCTTCCCGGAGTGGTCGGGACTGGCGCGCTGGGATGGAACCCTCTGGCAGCCAATCGGTGGCGGGGTGCAGGGCGAGGTGCGGTCCATCACGGCGGGCCCGGCGCAACTCGTCGTCGTTGGCGGGATCGTCAGGGCCGGGAACGAACGGATCAATCATGTCGCGACGTGGAGCGGTGTGGCGTGGAAGGCGCTCGGCGTCGGAATCACCGGGGAGTCGCCCCACTCCAGTGCGGCTGCCTACGCGTTCGCCAACCTCGGCGGATCGCTCGTCGCCGGTGGCGACTTCGGCGCGATTGGTGGCCGATCGGCCCGTCGGATCGCGCGTTGGGATGGCCGCGCATGGCAACCGCTGGGGGCCGGCTTCAATGGGACGGTCGATGCGCTTGCGGTGCATGACGGCGCCCTGATCGCCGCCGGCCGTTTCACGGCCTCGGGTGAGGTGCCGATGCAGCACATTGCCCGTTGGGACGGCCATGCTTGGACGTCGCTCGGTTCCGGCCTCGGCTGGCGCGCGCTCGCGCTCGCGGTGCACGGCGGCCAGCTCATCGCGGCCGGAGAGTTCTCGACCGCAGGTGGCAATCCGGCGAACCGGATCGCGCGATGGGACGGGACCTCGTGGCATGCCCTCGGCAGCGGCATCAATGGGACGCCGCTTGCGCTGCTGTCCCACGACGGTCACCTGATCGTCGGCGGCAACCTGATGGCGGCGGGTGACGTTCCGGTCAACTCGGTCGCGCGCTGGAATGGTTCTTCCTGGTCCTCGATGAACTTTACCCAGATGATGAACCCGGTCCGCGCACTGATCGTCCACCAGGGCGAGCTTCTCGCGGGAACCGATTCCTTTCCGGGGCTGGTCCGATGGAACGGGTCGAGCTGGCCCGGCTTCAGCGGCTGGACGCCGGGACCGGTGAATGCACTCACGTCCCACCAAGGTGGCCTCGTGGTTGCCGGAAATTTTCCGCACGTCAACGGCCAACCATTCAATCGGATCGCGTTCTGGAACGGGTCCTCGTGGTCGGGGCTGGGCCAGGGCGTGAATGGACCCGTGCGCACCCTGTCCAGCCAGGGGGCGAGCCTGTTCGTCGGCGGAGAGTTCGATCAGTTCGCCGGCCGTCGCGCCCCATTCATCGCCGCGTGGGGTCCCGTCGCCGACACGACCACGTCGATATACGCGACCGCGCCGAACCCGTCCGTCGCGGGACAGGACGTCGAGGTCACCGTTCGGGTTACCGGACATACCGCCCCTCCGGCAGGAACCATCACTGTGATCGGCTCGCCCAGCGGCAGCTGTTCCGACGTCGAGATCGCCCCGGTCGGCGCGCTGGTCTCCGAGGGCGTCTGCACGATCCGATTCGATCGGGCTGGAACGCAACGGCTGGTCGCCCGATTCGACGGCACGGTAGCCAACGATGGGGTGGGCCAGCTGCCCAGCTCCTCGGAACCGATGGATCTCTTGGTCATCGACAGCGACGTGCTGCTGCGAGACGGATTCGAGTCGATGTCGCCGTAGTCAGAGAGAGGCGCATTCCGGTCGCCACGCGACAGATTGCGGCCATCTGCGTGACCCCCGCCCAGAGCGCGACGGCACATGCCGGACCATGTGGAATCGACCGCGGCGATCGGTGACGAGTCGGGGCCAGGTGACGCAGCGGGTGTGGTCCGTGCAGGTACTGGGGCCGGCGGGAGCAGCGGGCGCTGCGGACGATCGTGGCGGTGGCGATCTCGGTGTGGAGCGGCGGGGCGCTGAGCGGTGCGGCGTGGGCGGGGATCAACGCATCGCAATGGACGATTGGGGCGAAGCTGGCGTTTGCGGCGGCGTCGGGCGCGGCGGCGGGCGGGATCCAGTCGGGCACGGTCGAAGGGGCGGCGTGGGGCGCGTTCTCGGCCGGGGTCTTCTTCGGGATCGGGCAGGCGATCCAGGGTGCAGACTCGCTTCACAACATCACGGCAACCTCGCGCACGCTGAGCGGCGCCGGGTGGGCGGTCAAGACCGTCAGTCATGGACTGGCCGGCGGGACGATCAGCCACCTGCAGGGTGGTAAGTTCGGGCACGGGTTCGTGAGTGCGGCGGGTAGTGCGGCGACCGCGCCGCTGGTCGATGCGTCGAGCGCGAACGTCGTGCGCGGCGCGGTGGTGACGACGCTGGTCGGCGGCACGCTGAGCCGGATCAGCGGCGGGAACTTCGCCAACGGCGCACTGACCGCGGCGATGAGTTATGCGTTTAATCAGCTTGCACACGAACTGAGCAAGAATTATGGTCCCGATAAACCACACTACCACCAATACGAGGGCGAGTGGGCAGTTTGTACGACGAGTCAGGAATGGTGCACCCTACAAAGAGGCTTCGAGTCGCTGAAGCACTTCCTAGGCTCAACTTGCAAGTGCAACACCCTGACCTCGGTAGGGTGGATGCATGGAGACCAGGACGAGGCATTACCGGCACCTGTCGGCTGAGCAGCGCGCGATGATCGCGATCGGGATGAAGCAGGGCCAATCGATGCGGGCGATAGCG
>PVBP01000067.1 GCA_002995625.1 Lysobacteraceae bacterium
TAGAGCGCTGGCCTTCCTGATGCTGACGCTGTTCAGCACCTCCCTGCTCTTGTTTCCGATGGCAAGGAGCCCGGTCGCAATTGCGGTTCTTGTTGCAATGGCCGGCTGGGCCGGCGCCAGCCTGCGGCTGTTAACCAGCCTCTGGATCGGTGGCGAAGGAACACCTTCCGGAGCGAGGCGCGGTCTGCAGCAATCGGCTACCAGCCTGGGACCGGCACTGGCACCGCTCGCCGTCGCCGTCATCAGCGCGGACAGGCAGTTTGTCATCGTCTGGGCACTGGCCCTGTCTTCGCTCATGATGACACTCGGCCTTTCACGACTCTGGCCAGAACGAGGTGCCCGATTCTGCAGTTGTCCTCGCCATTGATCCTTGGCGAGTCAGTTGGGAACGCGCGGCATGGATTGGCTTCGGCAGGGCGCAGCGGCAGCCCTCGATATGGCGAAGTCTGAAGGAGCCGATGCGGCATCAAGCCTTCCCAATAATCAAGCAGGCCGCTTATACGTGCCGATGAAGGGCGTGCGTCTCAACCATCGGCCAGCGGCAAAAGGATGATGAACTTGGTCATCCTCTCGTCGGACAATACGCTGACCGACCCGCCATGCGCCTCGACGATGGACTTGACGATGGCCAACCCCAGGCCGGCGCCTTCACCCTTCCTGTGCGCGGCATGATCCACCCGATAGAAGCGATTGAATATTCGCGAGAGCTCCTCGGTCGGGATCTTCTCACCGGGGTTCTCCACGCTGATCACGACGTCCCGATCGTTCTGCATGAATCTCACCGTGATCGTTCGGCCGTTGGGTGTATATCGGATCGCATTGGAGATCAGGTTGCTGAGGGCCCGACGCAGCATCTCCCGGTCGCCACGAACCGGAACGCTCTGACCGCGAACCTCGAGTTTCACGCCCCGTTCCTCGACCAGGGCCTCGAAGTACTCGAACAACCCCTGGATGGCGTCCTTCAAGTTCACGCTCTCCAGATTCAGGTTTCCCGGATCGTTCTCGGTCTGCGCAAGGAAGAGCATGTCGTTGATCGTGCGGTTCAGCCGCCCGAACTCTTCCAGGTTGGAGTAGAGAATCTCCCGATACTCATCGGCCGATCGGGCCTGGCCGAGCACCACCTCCGTTTGCGTCATCAAGTTGGTGACGGGCGTGCGCAACTCGTGGGCGATGTCGGCGGAGAAATTCGCCAACTGTTCGAAACCGTCTTCGATGCGCCCCAACATGTCGTTGAACGAGGCGATGGTTTCCTCCAGCTCGATCGGGACGGACTTGGGATCCAACCGCAGATACAGTTTCGAGGAGGTGATGGCGCGAATCTTTTCATTGGCCCTGCGGATCGGAATGTGCCCCCATCGGACAGCGAACCAGGCCACCAGGATCGCGATGCACATGACCACGCAAATGGTCCACCATTGGATGCGCTGGAAGCTCTTGATGAAGTCGAGATGGCCGCCGATATCCATGGCCACCGCAATCGTGTAGACCTCGCCCAGGTCGGCGTCGCCGCCAGCAACAACAACGCCACCACGATAGGATTTGCCGTCCTCCTCCCAGATCGTCATGCTGTGCTTTCCCCTGAGAGGGACGGGAGGCACGCGCTGGGCGAAGCTCGCCATGTCCGGGCCATCCTTCGGGGCATAGAGCGTCTTTCCGGCGGCGTCGGCGACAAAGTAGTAAACGCCGTGATGCCCTCGAACGGCACGGCGCAGGGCCTGTTCATCGCTTCCGTCGCGCACCTCTCCCAATGCCCGGATGACCGAACTGGAGATCACGCCCAGTTCCTCCTCGTCCATCTCGGCGAAATGCCGCTCCAGCGATCGCACGCTGATCCAGTTGAAGATCAGGAACACCACCACCATCGCGATGCCGACCAGCCCGGTCACCCGCGACGAGAGCGACGCCGGGCGGCGAAGAAATGCGAGCCTGTCAGGCATCCGGGATGTCCAGCGTGTACCCCATGCCGCGCACGGTCTGGATGAGCTTGGGCTCGTAGCTGTCGTCTATCTTGGCGCGCAACCGCCGGATTGCGACGTCGATGACATTGGTGTCGCTGTCGAAATTCATGTCCCAGACTTGCGAGGCGATCAGCGAACGCGGCAGCACTTCACCTTGGCGTCGTGCCAGTAGTTCGAGCAAGGCGAATTCCTTGCTGGTCAGGGTGATACGGTGCCCGGCCCGGATGGCGCGCCGGCGCGCAAGGTCCAGCTCCAGATCGGCGATCTGAATGCGGTCGTGAGGCGCGGGCGAGCCTCCCCTGCGCAACAGGGTCCGCACGCGTGCAAGCAGCTCCGAGAACGCGAATGGTTTGATCAGGTAGTCATCGGCCCCCAGTTCCAGCCCTTGGACGCGATCGTCGACACTGCTGCGGGCGGTCAGGAAAAGCACCGGAACCTGGTTGCCGGTGGCGCGAATGGACTGCAGGACCTTCCGCCCATCAATGCCCGGGAGCATGACGTCGAGCACGATCAGGTCGTAGTGCTCGGTCGTGGCCAAGTGCAGGCCATCGGGCCCATCGCGCGCCAAGTCGACAACGAACCCGGCCTCGGTAAGCCCTTGGCGTACGTAGTCCGCAGTCTTGTGCTCGTCTTCGACAACCAGAAGTTTCATCGTAAGTCCACGCATGCGCCGGTTCGGCGCCTCTGGCCCGTCAGGACGCGGTTCCTGAGATTGCCCTTCACTGTAGCGAGGCAAAGCTGCCACGAAGGTGACTGAAACATTACATGATTGTAATCGACGCGTAACTGGCCCGACAGCGCGCCATTCCTACGATCGGCATGTCGTCATGGCCGTCCCATCGACCGTCAAACACACCCTCTGGAGCGTCGAGATGAGCGGAATCCCTGGTCGGAAGCGAGGAGCGTGGCGCAGCCCGGCTGTCCTCACCCTGTGCGTCTTTCTCTTCATTGCGGGGCTCTTCCTGTGGCTGGAGCATCGGGCGCACCTGCTCGGGGCGCTCCCCCTTTTGCTGCCTCTGCTGATCTGCGTCGGCATGCATTTCTTCATGCACCGCGGTCATGGCGGTCATGGCGCGCACGATGACCATCGCAAGGAGGGCGATCGCGATGGTCGGTGACCCGCCTGCCTATGGGCTCTGGTTCCTGGCCCTGGTGAACGCCGGCATCTTCATCCTGTTTGCCCTGAGCTTCTTCAAGCCGGCGACGGCCCGCGACTGGCGCTCGCTTGGTGCCTTCTCGGCCTTCATCGTCGCGCTGTTCGTGGAGATGTACGGTTTCCCGCTGACGCTCTACCTGCTGGCGGGCTGGCTGGGCAATCGCTTTCCCGGGCTGGACCCCCTGTCCCACGACGCGGGCCATATCTGGCCCGCACTTTTCGGCTGGTCCGGAGATCCCCACCTCAATCCATTCCACCTGTTGAGCTATGTCCTGATCGGTGCCGGATTCTGGCTGATCGCCTCCGCCTGGCGAGTGCTGCACGAGGCTCAGCGCGCCGGCGCCCTTGCCACGACCGGGCCCTACGCCCACGTGCGACATCCGCAGTACGTGGGCTTCGTCCTTGTGCTGATCGGATTTTTCCTGCAGTGGCCCACCCTGGTGACGGGCGTGATGCTGCCGATCCTGCTCGTCATGTACTGGCGGCTCGCCAAGCAGGAGGAACGCGAGATCGAGACGGCGTTCGGGGATCAGTATCGACGCTACGCGAGCGATGTGCCGGCCTTCCTGCCGCGGCTCGGTCGCCTGTTCAAAACCAAAGAAGGCCAGATCGAATGAATCCCCATGATCCGCACGCGCAGCATCATCACGATCACGGCAATCACGCCCATTCTCCGTCGCCGCCGGCCAAAGCCGTGGTGAGCGCTGCGGGCTCCACTCACGCCGGACATTCCGGGCATGCCGGCCACGACCACGGTGCCATGGTCGCCGACTTCCGCAGGCGCTTCTGGGTCACGCTGCTGCTGACTCCGTTCGTCCTCGCGCTGTCGCCCATGATCCAGCACGCCCTGGGCCTGGGCGAGGTGCTGGCCTTCCGCGGCGATCGTTACGTCCTGTTCGCCTTGTCGACCGTGGCCTATCTCTATGGCGGCTGGCCGTTCCTGGTCGGCGTCGTCTCCGAACTGCGCAAGCGCCAGCCCGGCATGATGACGCTGATCGCGTTGGCCATCTCGGCGGCCTACGTCTTCTCGGTGGCCGTGACCTTCGGCTTTCCGGGCCAGGAGTTCTACTGGGAGCTGGTGACGCTGATCGCAATCATGCTGCTGGGCCACTGGGTCGAGATGCGCTCGGTCATGGGCGCGTCGCGCGCCCTGGAGGAGCTGGTCAAACTGCTGCCCGACAGCGCCACCCGCATCGACGCCGATGGCAGCCTGCGCGACGTGCCGATCAGTGCGCTGCAGCCGGGCGACCGCGTGATCGTTCGTCCCGGCGCCAAGGTGCCGGTGGACGGCGAGATCACCGAGGGTTCCTCGGGCTTCAACGAAGCCATGCTCACCGGCGAATCCCGCCCGGTCACCAAAAGCGTCGGTGCCACCGCGATCGGCGGGGCCATCAACGGCGCGAACGCCGTCACCATCCGCGTCACGGCCACGGGCGATGCGACGTATCTGTCGCAGGTGATCGAGCTGGTCAAGAAGGCGCAGCAGACCCGATCGCGCACGCAGGACATCGCCAACCGCGCCGCGGCCTGGCTGACCTACATCGCCCTGGCCGTGGGCGTCGGTACGCTGCTGGTCTGGTGGCTGGTGCTCGACGCGCCGCTCAATTTCGCCATCGAGCGCATGGTCACCGTCATGGTCGTCGCCTGCCCGCACGCGCTGGGACTGGCGGTGCCCCTGGTGGTCGCGGTCAGCACGTCGCTGAGCGCGAGCAACGGCCTGCTGATCCGTGACCGGGCGGCGTTCGAGCGCGCGCGCCGACTGGATGCCGTCGTGTTCGACAAGACGGGCACGCTGACCGAGGGGCGCTTCGGGGTCAGCGACATCGTGTTGCTGCAGGAGGGCGACGAGCGTCAGGAGCTGGCCTTCGCCGCGGCGGCGGAGAGCCAGTCGGAGCACCCCATCGCCCATGGCATCGTGGCCGAGGCCAAGCGCCGCGACATCGCCATCCCCAAGGCCAGTGAAGTGAGCAACATCACCGGCGAAGGCATCGTCGCCGTCGTCGGCGATGTGCGCGTGCGCATCGTCAGCCCGGGCCACCTGGCCCGCCAGGGCAACGCCATCACCCACGAGCGGCTTGGACAGCTCGAATCCGCGGGAAAGACCGTCGTCGTGCTCGAACGCGACGGCCAGGCGCGCGCGCTCTTCGCGCTCGCCGATATCGTACGGCCGGAGTCCAAGGAGGCCATCGCGGAATTGACCCGGTTGGGGATTCGCTCGGTGATGCTGACGGGCGATGCACGGGGCGTGGCCGAATCGGTGTCCAAGGAACTCGGGATCTCCGAGTACTTCGCCGAGGTGCTGCCCGACCAGAAATCCGAGAAGATCCGGGAGCTGCAGGCACGCGGCCTGTCGGTGGCCATGGTGGGCGACGGCGTGAACGATGCCCCGGCACTGGTCCAGGCCGACCTGGGCGTGGCCATCGGCGCGGGCACGGACGTGGCCGTGGAGTCGGCCGACGTCGTGCTCGTGCGCAGCGATCCGCGCGACGTGGGCGCGATCCTCGGCCTGTCGCGCGCCACCTACCGCAAGATGGTGCAGAACCTGATCTGGGCGACCGGCTACAACACCATCGCGGTGCCGATGGCCGCCGGCATCACCTTCGGGACGGGCTTCCTGATGACGCCCGCCATCGCTGCCGTCTTCATGTCGGCCAGCACGGTGATCGTCGCCATCAATGCCCAACTCCTTCGTTTCTACAGGCGGCACGCATGACCGCGATGGCGTCCTCCGATCGACTGATCTTGCCGCTTCCGGGCAACGACGCATTCGCCCGCCAACTGGCCGCCGCCGGAAAGTGGGAACTGGGGACGCTGGAAACCCGCCGGTTTCCCGACGGCGAAAGCTACGTGCGCATCGCCGCCGACGTGGCGGACAAGTCCGTGGTTCTCGTGCAGACACTGGCGCAGCCGGATCCCGGCTTCCTGTCGCTGGTGTTTGCGGCCGATGCCGCCCGTGACCTGGGTGCCCGCGAGGTGACCCTGGTGGCGCCTTACCTGGCCTACATGCGGCAAGATCGCCGGTTCCACCCGGGAGAAGCGATTACGTCCCGCAGCTTCGCCCGTCTCGTGTCGTCGAGCTTCGACCGCCTGGTCACGGTCGATCCCCATCTACATCGCTACCCGGCGCTGTCGGCACTCTACACCGTGCCAGCCGACACACTGCACGCCGCGCCGCTACTGGCCGACTGGATCGCCGCCGAGGTGGAGAGCCCTTTGGTGATCGGTCCGGACGAAGAAAGCGAGCAATGGGTGGCCGCCATTGCCCAGCGCATCGGCGCCCCCCACGCGGTCCTGCGCAAGATCCGCCACGGCGATCGCAACGTCGAGGTCGCGGTGTCCGACCTGTCCGCCTGGCATGGTCGTCAACCGGTGCTGGTCGATGACATTGCCTCCTCCGGCCGCACGCTGGTCGAAGCCGCCCGGCAGTTGCCTCAGCAGGGCTTTGTGGCGCCCATCGTTGCCGTGGTGCATGCCATCTTCGCCGAAGACGCCTACCAGCAGCTCACGCCGCTGTGCAGCCGTATCGTCTCCACCGATGCCGTGCGGCATGAGAGCAATGCGATCGCGCTGGCGCCACTGATCGCGCTTGCGCTGGCCGCGGACAAGGAGGGCGCGACGAACCTGGTGCGTCATCGTCGCTCGCCCGAGCCGCTCGACGAGGTGGACCGGGCGAGTATCGATTCTTTCCCGGCCAGCGATCCTCCCGCCTGGACGAGCGGCCACACTTGATGCGTCGCTTCGATGGCCCCCCGGCCGACATCGCTGCATTCACACCCTGAGGATTCCGATCTTGAAGCTCACCTCATTCGGCGGTGCCGGCACCGTCACCGGCTCCAAGCATCTGCTGAGCCACAATGGAAAGCACATCCTGGTCGACTGCGGCCTGTTCCAGGGCCTGAAGAACCTGCGCGAGCTGAACTGGGAGCCATTGCCGGTCGCGCCGAAGGCACTCGACGCGGTGGTATTGACGCACGCGCACCTGGACCACTCCGGCTACCTGCCCAAGCTCGTGCGTGATGGCTTTCGCGGACGCATCTACGCCACCGCCGCAACCCGCGACCTGGCCGAACTGATCCTCAAGGACAGCGGCCACCTGCAGGAAAAGGATGCCGAGTACGCCAATCGAAAGGGTTTCAGCAAGCACAAGCCCGCGCTGCCACTGTATACAGTGCAGGATGCCGAGCGCGCGCTCAAGCAGTTCTCCAACGTACCATTCGGCAAGCCGGTCTCGCTTGCCGACGGCGCGACACTGACTTTCCGCTATGCCGGACATATCCTGGGCGCCGCCACGGCGGAGATCGACTGGCGTGGCAAGCGCATCGTGTTCTCCGGCGACTTGGGTCGCTACGACGACCCGATGCTGTTCGATCCGCAGCCCGTGGCCGAAGCCGACTACGTGGTGATCGAGTCCACCTACGGCAACCGGACCCATGCGCCGAGCGACGCGGCCGAAGCCCTCGGGGCCGTCATCGAAAAGACGGTCGGCCGCGGCGGCACGGTGGTCATTCCCGCCTTCGCGGTGGGCCGCGCGCAACTCCTGCTCTACTACCTGTGGAAGCTGCGCCAGGCCGGACGCCTGGGTTCGGTGCCCATCTATCTGGACAGTCCGATGGCGATCAACGCCAGCGAACTGCTGTGCGACCATCTGGCCGACCACCGATTGCCTGCGGAGATCTGCCATGCCGCCTGCGGGATCGCCACCTACACCCGCGAGGTGGAGGAATCCAAGCGGATCACCGCCAGTCAATTCCCCAAGGTCGTCATCTCAGCCAGCGGCATGGCGACCGGCGGTCGCGTGCTTCACCACCTCGCCGCCTTCGCGCCGAAACGCGAGAACACCATCCTGTTCGCCGGCTATCAGGCTGCCGGGACTCGCGGCCAAGCCATGCTGCAGGGCGCGCGCGAGGTCAGGATCCACGGGCAATGGGTGCCGGTGAATGCGCAGGTCGTCAACCTGCCGGAACTGTCCGCACACGCCGACGCCAATGAACTGATGCGCTGGCTCTCCGGCTTCCGGCACGCGCCCTCGCGCGTCTTCGTCGTGCACGGGGAACCGGATGCCTCCGAGGCGCTGCGCGTGCGCATCGACAAGGAAACCGGCTGGCCCGTATCGGTCCCCCGGCTTGGTCAGGTGTTCGAGCTGTGACCGGGACTGCCGACCAGACCGCCAATGCGCCGCCGACCCTGCGCGCCCGGCGCCTGGGCCTGCATTCCCAGCACCAAGCGATCGCGGTCATGCGAACCGATTGCCATGTCTGCCGCGCCGAAGGTCTGAGCTCCCGCTCCCAGGTCCTGCTCTCGGCGGGGGGGCGACAGGTCCTGGCGATGCTTTATCAGGCCGATGGCGATCTGGTGGCGCCCGGCGAGGCGGCGCTGTCCGAGTCCGCGTGGGAACGCTTGGGCGTCGCGGAGGGCACGCCCATCAAGGTCTCCCATGCGCCGAGCCTGGACTCCCTGGCAAACGTGCGACGACGCATCTATGGCCACCGGCTCGATGCGGCCGCCCTGCAGGCGGTCGTCGAGGACGTCACCGCGGGACGCTACACGGACGTGCACCTGGCCGCATTCCTGACCGCCAGTGCGGCCCTGCCGCTGGATGAGCAGGAGACCGTCGACCTGACCGCAGCGATGGTCGACGTCGGGGACCGCCTGGCGTGGAACGTGCCGGTGGTCGTGGACAAGCACTGCATTGGTGGACTGCCGGGCAACCGGACCACGCCTATCGTGGTCGCGATCGTCGCAGCCAACGGTCTGGTGATGCCCAAGACGTCCTCGCGCGCCATCACCTCGCCGGCCGGCACCGCGGACACCATGGAGACACTGGCACCCGTCGATCTCGACCTGGCCACGATCCAGCGCGTGGTGGACCAGGAAGGCGGCTGCATCGCCTGGGGCGGCGCCGTGCATCTCAGTCCTGCCGACGACATCTTCGTGCGGGTGGAGCGGGAACTGGACGTGGACACCGAGGGGCAGCTGATCGCCTCCGTGCTGTCCAAGAAGATCGCGGCAGGGTCCAGCCACGTCGTGCTCGACATCCCGGTCGGACCGACCGCCAAAGTCCGCACCGAGGAAGCCGCACGCCGGCTGGGGGATCGGCTGGTCGCGGTCGCCGCGCACTTTGGCCTGGCCGCGACGTGCATCCGCACCGATGGCAGCCAACCGGTTGGCCGGGGCATCGGTCCTGCGCTCGAAGCGCACGACATTCTCGCCGTCCTGCAGAACCGGCCCGATATGCCCGCCGATTTGCGGAACCGGGCCGCCGTGCTCGCCGGTGCCGCGCTCGAGATCGGCGGCGCGGCAGAGGCGGGAGCAGGCCATGCCCTGGCCTTGGCTACCTTGGCCGACGGGCGGGCGTGGACGAAATTCCAGCGCATCTGCCAGGCCCAGGGAGGCATGCGCGAGCCGCCCAGGGCCTTGCACGTGCGGCCTCTGACCGCCGGGCGTGCAGGCCGAATCGTCCAGATCAACAACCGCAAGATCTCCCAGCTCGCCAAGCTGGCCGGTGCGCCGGAGGCCAAGGCCGCCGGCGTGACCATGGACGTCATGCTCGGGGACGAAGTCGCCAGCGGACAGCCGCTGCTTCGGTTGCACGCCGACACCGTGGGTGAACTGGCCTATGCCATGGAGTACGCGTCCCGGAACCCGGACATCATCGAGATCGCGACTTGAGACGTTGCTGCAGTACTTCCATTGGAGGCGAAGATGCGCCCACGTGAAACCCGGACCCGTTCAACGAAGCGCGCTGCGGGCAGACCCAGAAGCGAAGGGGCCGTTCGCGTGCCGCCCGCGGCAACCACACCGCCGGGGATGGCAGACCGACCCGCCGAACAAGCGCCTGCGGGTTCTTCTCCCCGCGATCTCGCACAGGCGGTGGATTACTCGCGGGACGTGTTCGAACGCGCGGTGCTGTTCTGGGACACGCTGCGCCAGCGTGCCGACGACATGATCGCCCACGAGCGCGCGGGCAAGCCGCCATTGCTCGACTTCGACTACGAGACCCTGCTCGACGCCCGGCGCTTCGAGCGCCCGGCCAACTACGCGCTCCTTCGCATCACGCGGGCCGGAGACCACTGCATCGAAGACTGCCTGGATGCCTCCAAGCCCCCCGTGGTGATCGCCGATCCGCGCGCCGGTCATGGTCCTGGCATCGGTGGCTTCAAGACCGACTCCGAAGTGGGAATCGCGCTGCATCGCGGCCATGCCGTCTATTTCGTTTCCTTCTTTCCCGAGCCGTGTCCCGGCCAGACCCTCGCGGACGTGTTGCATGCGCTGCGGCGTTTCGTGGAGGACGTGGCCAGGCGCCATCCCGGCCAGCCGCCGGTGCTGTACGGCAACTGCCAGGCGGGCTGGGCGCTCACGCTGCTCGCGGCGGATTGCCAGCGCCTGAGCGGCCCGGTCGTGCTCAATGGATCGCCGCTGTCCTACTGGGCAGGCGCCGCGGGCATGAACCCGATGCGGCTTGCCGGCGGGTTCGTGGGCGGCGTATGGATGACCCATCTGCTGGCGGATCTGGGCAATGGCCGTTTCGACGGCGCCTGGCTCATCCAGAACTTCGAGAATCTCAAGCCGGAAGGGGTGTGGGAGAAGTACGCGAACCTCTTCGCACATGTGGATACCGAGCGCGATCGCTTCCTCCAGTTCGAACGCTGGTGGAATGCCTGGTATTTCATGAGCCGCGAGGAGATCATCGCGATCGTCGAGAACCTGTTCATCGGCAACCGCCTTGAGGCAGGCACGCTGCGGATCGACGAGCACTGCACCGTCGACCTGAGGCGCATCCGCAACCCGCTGGTGGTCTTCGCTTCCTATGGCGACAACATCACGCCGCCACACCAGGCGCTGGGCTGGATTCCCGTGGTCTATCCCGACACGGACGCGCTCAAGCGGGCGGATCAGCGCATCGTTTACCTGACCAACCCGCACGTCGGGCACCTGGGGATCTTCGTCTCCGCCAACGTCGCCCGTTTCGAGCATCGCGCCATCCTGGACAGCCTGCCGGACATCGAGGCGTTGGCCCCGGGCCTCTACGAGATGAAGATCGACAACCCGAGCGGCGATCCGGATTGCGCGCGCTCGCAGTACACCGTCCGTTTCGAGGAGCGACAGGTCGAGGATCTGCGGTTCGATGCCCCCGATGCGGCGTTCGAGAAAGTACGCGGGCTCTCGGAGACGAACGAGTTGTTCTACAAGACGTTCGTGAGCCCCGTCGTGAGCGCAATGAGCAATCCCTGGAGCGCCTCGGCGCTGGAATGGTTGCATCCGATGCGCACCAGCCGCTACTTGCTTTCAGAAGCCTTTAGCCCCTGGATGCACGCCATCGCGGCCCTGGCACCGCTGATCAGGAAGGCGCGGACGCCATTGCCCGCCGACCACCCCTTCGTGGCGCAGGAACAGGCCGCGATCGCGCAGGTATCCCGGGCCATCGAGGATGGGCGCAAGCATCGCGACGACGCGATGGAAAAGTGGTTCACGCTTGTGTTCGGGGGGACGCCGGGGCGGTCCGGCGCGGCCTGATGATTCGCGTCCGCGGCCTGTTGAAGCGGTCTTCTGTCCGATTTATATCGGAATCGAATTAGTTCTATTCAACTGATGCCGTTTATCTATTAAACGGCAGGGTTTATGTTGCTTCTACCGACTCAGCACCGATGAGTCGTGGAGCACCTCATGACCAGAACCTTGTTGGGAATCGCGGTATGTGCCGCCACCCCCTTCGCCCAGGCCGGTGAAGCGGCTACGCAGCAGATCGCCCGCACAGGTAGCAATCGCCACCTAATTGACCATCAATCGCCAAACTAACTGACCACTGCAGTCAACTCAGCTGACCAGAGAACACCAGCAAGTTGACCACTGGTCAGATCATGGGCGGTAGTGTGCAGCTACTTGGCGAAATGTGAATGCAACGTGGAATTGGCAGTGCTCTGCGTGGAGAATCGTCTCTGAACTAATCGAGCAGTCGCGTTCAGATGATCAGCAAGTTGCCTTGCCCTGAGCATTGAATCGCATTTCTGGTGGTCAATTTAGCAAGCAAAACATCACGCTGTAACGTAACTGCTTGGTTCCTCGATCGGCACTGCCAGCCTATGTCTTGGGAATTACGCAGCCTGTCGTTGCCGGCCAGTGAACTGCGACTGTCTACGCCGGTTCGGCAAGCCCCTGATCCGAAACATCCGCCTTAGAGAGCTTGCTCAGTATTCCGCAGGCCCCGACGTTGACAGCTTCGCCGCAGCGACGCCTCAGAATCTGTAGCTGACTCTCCAGACGTTGCAGTTCCTCGATGCGCTCAGCGACGCGATGAATGTGCTCGTCAAGAAGGCAGTTTACGCGTCCACACTCTCGCTCTGGCTCCTCGCGGATTGCCAGCAGCTCGCGAATCTCGTCGAGCGTCATGCCGAAGCCGCGGCAGTTGCGGATAAACGTCAGCCGCTCGATCTGCACAGCGTCGTAAAGCCGGTAGTTGCCATCCGTGCGCTGCGGTTTCGGCAATAGCCCTTCGCGCTCGTAGTAGCGGATTGTTTCCGCCTGCACCCCCAGACGGGACGCCAGTACGCCGATTCGTAGCTGCATGGTGGATGGCCAGAGAGATTGACCTTAAAGCTACTACAGGGTGTTCAATCGCCGCCACTGACGCGGACACCGGCCCGACCGGGACAGGTTCATGAGCGATTGCGGCTGCCATCACGAAGCGGAAAACCTCGAAGAACAACGCGTTCTGCGGATTGCCCTCCTGCTCAATATCGGGATGGCCGTCATCGGCGGCATTGCAGGCTGGCTGGCACACTCGACTGGCCTGCTGGCCGACGCCTTGGACATGCTTTCCGATGCCATCGCGTATGCTATCGGGCTGGTCGCGATCGGTCGTACGCTTCGATTCAAGACCCGGGCCGCGTTCATCAGCGGTGTCCTGCTGCTTGTGCTCGGCATCGGCGTCCTTGTCGAGGTCGCCCAACGTGTCTTTCACGGAGCCGAGCCACTCAGCGGGTGGATGATCGGCACGTCGATCCTCTCGCTGATCGTCAACGTCACTGTGCTCCGCCTGCTGGCTCCGTTGAAGGCCGGAGAAGTGCATTTGCGCGCCATATGGCTGTTCACGCGAGCGGACGTCGTCGCCAATGTGGGCGTCATCCTCGCCGGCCTGCTGGTCTGGGCACTGCGCACGCCCTATCCGGACTTCATCGTTGGCACCCTGATCGGCCTCTACGTCATCAAAGAGGCGCTCGAAATCCTGGTGGACGCACGGCGATCGGGCGCGGCAGGTGAGCCGGCGGCATGAATCCTTCGATCATTGCTCGTTGCGCGCTGGTGCTTTTCGGCGCGGTGTTGCTTTCGGCAAGCGGAGCTGTCCGCGCCGGGGAGCGCCTGACGCTGGACCAGGCATTCGCCCATGTCGCTGCTTCGCACCCCGACCTGCGGCTAGTGGCCGCACGCACCGGCGTACTTGAAGCCGAACGCGATCTTGCCGCGCAAAAGCCAGCCCTGGCGGCAAGCGTCGAGTTGGAGAATGGCTTCGGCACCGGGGCGGCACGTGCACTGGATGGCGCCGAGATCACGCTGACGCTTTCCTCGGTACTGGAACGGGGCGGAAAGCTCGATGCGCGGCGCACGCTTGCGCAGAGCCGGATTGACGCGCTCGCCATCGAACGGGAAACCCGCCGCCTTGATCTGCTCGCTGAAACAGCGCGCCGCTATCTGGCCATCGTCGGCGCGGAACAGCACGCCAAGGTGGCCGAGCTGGACATCGAGCAGCGACAGAGGGCGGTGAAAGCGGCACAACTGCGGCTGCAGGCTGGCGCTTCGCCCGAGGCCGTCGTGCTCACCGCGCAGGCTGAACTGGCGCGCGCTGAACTGTCCCGCGACCGTGCCCGGCAGGAAGCCGTAGCTGCCGGTCAGCAGCTGGCGGCGCTATGGGGCGAGCGAAATCCGGAGTTCACGGTCGCCGATGTCGACCCCTTGGTTCTGCCCGACATCACCTCGCTCGAAACGATGTCCGCCATGCTGGACAGCACCCCGGAACTGGCACAGTTCGCGGACGAAAAGCGCATCCGCGAGGCGCGCCTCCAGCTGGCCCGCACATCGGCGACGCCGGACGTGAACTGGCAGATCGGCGTGCGGCAGTTGCGCGAGACGAACGACTTTGCGCTGGTGGGCGGCTTTTCGGTGCCTTTGGGCAGCGGCTCCAGGGCCCAGCCGGAAATCCGCGCCGCCGATGCCGAGCTTGCGGCCTTGTCGATCGAACGCGAAGCCAAAGGCTTGTCGCTGTACTCGACACTGGCCGAGGCGCACGGACGCTATACGCTCGCGCAGGCCGAAGTCGACCGCCTTCAACACGAGGTTCTGCCGAAGCTGATCCAGGCCGCGCAGGCGACCGAGCGCGCCTACCGGGCCGGCGCCATCAGCTACCTCGAATGGGCACAACTGCTGTCCGAGCAAACCACCGCACGCCAGCAGCAACTCGACGTCGCCCTTGATGCCCAGCACGCCCTGATCGAAATCCAGCGGCTGACCGGTCAAGCCTTCGTGCTGCCGTCGTCGGCTGCCACCGGAGTGACTCCATGATTCGCCCGTTCTGGCTGATGCTGATACTGACCGCAGCGATCACGGCCTGTGGACCTTCCGCTTCTCCGACCGACGCAGAGCATGACGGCGATGCCGCGCAAAAGGCTGAAGCCGGCGGGGACGAAGAAGCTGTCCTCCAGCAAACCACCATCGCCGCTGCGGCGGCCAAAGCGGCCGGGATCGAAGTGGCGGCCGCCGGCCCCGGCGTGATTGCCGACGAGCACGAGGTCCAGGGTTTGCTGACGCCGGTCGAAGGACGTCTCGCGCAGATCACTGCGCGGTTCCCCGGACCGGTGCGCTCACTGAGCGCTGGTGTCGGCGACCGTGTCCGGGCCGGCCAGACGCTCGCGGTCATCGACAGCAATCTGAGCCTGAGTCCGTACACGATCCATTCCCCGATCTCGGGCATCGTGCTCGCAAGACCGGCGATCTTGGGGATGGTCGCCAGCGAAGGCACGCCGCTATTCGAGATTGCCGACCTGTCGACCTTGTGGGTCGACCTGCACATCTTCGGCGGCGATGCCCAGCACATCGTGGCCGGCGCACCGGTCACGGTGACGCGGCTGAGCGACGGTGTATCGGCGCACACGACGCTGGAGCGCATCCTGCCGGGCACGGCCACGGCCAGCCAGAGCACCGTGGCCCGCGCGACGATCGCCAACACCGACGGCATGTGGCGGCCGGGATCGGCGGTCAAGGCGCGCGTCACGGTCGATCGACAGCCGGTTGATCTCGTGGTGCCGATCACCGCACTGCAGACCGCCAATGATCAGGATGTCGTGTACGTCCAGGACGGCGAGACTTACCACACGCGCCGGATCAAGATCGGGCGACGCGACGCGGAACGCGTGGAAGTCGTCGAGGGGCTGAAAGCTGGTGAACCGGTGGTCGTGACGCAGAGCTATCTCGTCAAAGCGGACATCGAGAAATCGACGGTCGAGGACGAGGACTGAGCCGCCGCCATGCTCGAACGTCTGATCCGATTCTCGATCCGGCATCGCTGGCTGATGCTCGTGCTGACAGGTGCCCTGATCGCGCTGGGCGTCGACCGCTACCGGCAGCTGCCCATCGACGTGACGCCGGACATCACCAACGTCCAGGTCCAGATCAATACGCAGGCTCCCGGTTATTCGCCCCTCGAAGCCGAACAGAGGGTGACGTTCCCGATCGAGACCGCGATGGCGGGACTACCGAAACTCGACTACACGCGCTCGCTGTCGCGCTACGGGCTGTCGCAGGTCACCGTGGTATTCGCCGACGGCACTGATCTGTACTTCGCACGCCAGCAGGTCGCGGAGCGCCTACAGCAGATCGCCTCGCAGCTGCCGGCCGGTCTCGATCCGGAGATGGGGCCCATCTCGACAGGCCTGGGCGAAATCTTCATGTACACGGTCGAGGCGGATGAGGATGCGCGCAAGCCGGACGGAACTCCGTACACGGCAACCGACCTGCGTACGCTGCAGAACTGGGTGATTCGTCCGCAGCTGCGCAACACGCCCGGCATTACCGAGGTCAACACCATCGGCGGCTATGAGCGGCAGATTCATATCACGCCCGATCCGGCACAGCTGGTCGCGCTGGGCTTCACCCTGGACGATGTCGTCTCCGCGGTGATGCGCAATAACCAGAATGTCGGCGCCGGCTACATCGAGCGCAATGGCCAGCAGTTCCTCGTGCGGGTGCCGGCGCAACTCGCCGGCCTCGATGCGATCGGCAACATCGTGCTGGATCGCCGCGAGGGCGTACCGATCCGGGTTCGTGACGTCGCCACGGTTGGCGAAGGCAAAGAGCTGCGCACCGGTGCGGCTACACAGAACGGCCACGAAGTGGTGATCGGTACGGCCTTCATGCTGTTCGGCGCCAACAGTCGCGAAGTTTCGCGCGCAGCGGCCGCCAAGCTGGAAGCGGCCAATGCCAGCCTGCCGAAGGGTGTACACGCCAAGCCGGTATATGACCGCACGGCACTGGTGGACCGCACCATTCACACCGTCGCCAAGAATCTCGTCGAGGGCGCGCTGCTCGTGATCGTGGTGCTGTTCCTGTTGCTGGGCAATGCGCGCGCGTCGCTCATCACCGCCGCCGTCATTCCGCTGGCGATGCTGTTCACGATCATCGGCATGCAGGTCGGCGGTGTCTCCGGCAACCTCATGAGGGGTCTATGACGTTCCGTGTGGATGACATTTCGGTCAAACTGGTGTGGGCGCCGGCCGGAACGGGCAGTTCGGCAGCCTGAGGCCACCGAGGGTCAGGTAGACGATGGTGCGGAGCTTGGCCAAGGTCCGGAAGCCGCGGGCGCGGCTGATCTGCGCCTGGATGGCCGCGTTGATCGACTCGGC
>PVBP01000068.1 GCA_002995625.1 Lysobacteraceae bacterium
CGGCTTCGCCGTCCGCTCGCGCATCCATGCGCTCGCGTCGAACCCGCGTGGGTTCTCACCCACCCTCGCCGGAACGTCACGCAGGATCGGGGTACACGGCGGAGAGGGTGGGATGAACTCGGCCCATCCTGGGCCTCGCCCCTCGCGCCGCTCGGGGCGGCTTCGCCGTCCGCTCGCGCATCCATGCGCTCGCGTCGAACCTGCGTGGGTTCTCACCCACCCTCGCCGGAACGTCACGCAGGATCGGGGTACGTGGCGGAGAGGGTGGGATTCGAACCCACGGTACGGTAGAACCGTACACCGGATTTCGAATCCGGCGCATTCGACCACTCTGCCACCTCTCCGCGGGGCACGCGACGCACGGGCGTCAAGGCCCGGTTCGCTGGTCTGGACTCGCAAGTGTAGGCGTCCGGGACTGGATCGACAAGCGGGGCGCCTGTCCGGGTGGACCGGGCTTGGCCGTTGTAATGTTCTGTCACCTGGTTCCGGCTGCCGAATGAGCAGGCGGCCCCGCCGGGGGGGGGGAGCACAGCGGACTTCCAGGGACAGGCGACGGACGCGCGACGCGATGATCATCGAATTCGGCCATGGCACCCACGTGGGCCTCCGCCGCGAGCACAACGAGGACGCCTACCACGGCGACGCCGCGCTCGGCCTCTGGCTGGTCGCCGACGGGATGGGTGGGCACGAGCATGGCGAGGTCGCGAGCGCGCTGGCGCGCGGCGAGGTCGTCGCCGCGGTCGAGCGGGGTCAGCGTCTCGACGTGGCGATCGACGCGGCGAACCGCACGATCATCGAGCATGCGCAGGGCCGCGGCGCGGGCCTGCCGATGGGCACCACGATCGCCGCGGTCCGCCTCGACGACGGGCGGTACGAGGCCGCCTGGGTCGGGGACAGCCGCATCTACCATTGGCACGACGGTCGACTGCGGCAGATCTCCGCCGATCATTCGTACGTGCGGACCCTGGTCGAGCAGGGCGTCGTGACCGCCGAGCAGGCGCGCCGGCATCCGCACCGCAACGTCATCACCCAGGCCCTCGGCGTGACCGACCCCGAGAGCCTGCGGGTCGAGCGCGTCGAAGGCGCCATCGCGCGCGGCGATCAGTTGCTGCTGTGCAGTGACGGCCTGACCGAGGAGGTCGACGAGCCGTCGATCGCGGCCCTGCTGGCTCGCGACGATCTCGGCGCGCAGGAGTGCGTCGATCGGCTGATCCTCGCGGCGCTCGAGCACGGCGGCTCGGACAACATCACCGCGATCCTGATTCGGGCCCGCTGAACGCGCCACGGAACGGGCGGTTCGCCCGTGGAAGTCAGGCCCCCGGGGTCGGGGCCGTGGTCCCGCCGCCGGCTTCCCGGCTCCAGATCGGCGCCCGGCCGCAGCGTTTCTCGATCTCCGCGAGACGCGCGGCATGCGCGATCCGCTCGGCCTCGCTCGCGCGATGGACCCGCAGCCGGATCGTGCCGGCAGCGCGGACGCGATCGACCGCCCGCGCCCTCTCCTCCGGCGCTCCGTCGAGCGCCAGCGCGGTCTGGCCCGCGGTCATCGCGAGCCAGACCTCGGCCAGCAGCGAGGCGTCGAGCAGCGCGCCGTGCAGCTGCCGCTGGCTGGCGTCGACATCGAGCCGCTTGCAGAGATCGTCGAGGCGATTGCGCTGGCCGGGGTAGCGCTGGCGCGCCATCGCGAGCGTGTCGGTGATGCTGGCGTGGTCGGCGATCCGACCCGGACTCGGATCGAGACGCGCGAGTTCGGCGTCGAGCATCGCGACATCGAACGCGGCGTTGTGGATCACGAGTTCGGCGCCGCGGATGAAGTCGAGGAACTCGGCGGCGACATCGGCGAAACGCGGCTTGTCGGCGAGGAACTCCGACGTGATGCCGTGGACGCGCAGGGCGCCCTCGTCGATCTCGCGTTCGGGATTGAGGTAGCAGTGGAAGCGCCGCTCGGTGCGACGACGGCCGACGATCTCGATCGCGCCGATCTCGATGACCCGGTGGCCCGCGGCCACCTCGAGCCCGGTGGTCTCGGTGTCGAGCACGACCTGGCGGCTCATCGCGCCTCCCCGGCGGCGGCCGCGGTCGGGATCGCGGCGCGGGCGGCGGCATCGACCCGTTCGTTCTCCGGATGACCACTGTGCCCGCGGACCCAGTGCCAGTCGATCCGATGCGGCGCCGCGGCGGTCACCAGCGCTTCCCACAGGTCGCGGTTCAGCACCTCATCGCCGGCCGCCGTGCGCCACCCGCGCGCGCGCCAGCGCGGCAGCCACTCGCGCATGCCGCGCACGACGTACTGCGAGTCCGTGGTCACGACGACCCGGCTCGGCTTGCGGATCGCGGCCAGTCCCTCGAGGCAGGCCCGCAGCTCCATCCGGTTGTTGGTCGTGCTCGATTCGCCGCCCGAGAGCAGGCGCTCGCGCCGGCCGCGGCGGAGCAGCGCAGCCCATCCTCCGGGTCCGGGATTGCCGGAGCAGGCTCCGTCGGCGAACAGCTCGATCGGATCGTCGCTCATGCAACCTCCAGCGCGCGCCGACCGGCCGTCGGCGCAAGCCCGGTCGAGCGGACCTCGACCCGGTCGAATGCGCGTCGCAGCGGGATCACGCGCGACTCGAGCTTGCGCGCGCGCAGCAGGTAGAGGCATCGACCGATCCCACCGGAGCGTCCGAGCTCTCCGGTCCGCGGCACGGCACGCCAGCGCGGTCCGAGACCGGTCACGGTCACGCGCGCCAGGCCGCACATCCCCAACGCGTGCGCGAGCCGGTAGGGCGGCACCGGCGACAACTCGCGGCGCCAGCGACCGTCGCGCATCCATCGCAGCAGCACGCCCGGGGCCATCGGATCGAAGCCGAACACCACGAGCTCGCCGCTCGGCGCGAGCACGCGCACGGCCTCGCCGAGCAGGGCTCGATCGACTTCCGGATGCTCGAGCACGTGGTGAAGGACGACGCGCGACCACTCTCCATCGTCGAACGGCAACGCCGCTTCGCCGCAGATCAGCGGCCCCCCGAGGCGTGCGGCGCCGGCCACGTGCAGGCCGAGCGCCTGTGGCACCACCGGCAGGGCATCGGGTGCGATGCGAAGCGTGCGACCCGGCGAGGCGCCCGAGGCGAGCAGCGCCCACTCGGCCTCGACCAGGCCGGATCCGAGGCTCTCGCGCCAGGTCGGTTCAGGCTTGCCCATCGACGGCATGGATCAGGCGCATCGAGGCATTGTGATACAAAGTCCGACTGGTGCGAAACCGAACCCCGACCCGATCGACCGATGCAGGATCTCGTTCCCCTGCCCGCGCTGGCCGACAACTACATCTGGCTCGCCGATCTCGGCGGCGGTCACCTCGTCGTCGTCGATCCCGGCGAAGCGGCTCCGGTCGACGCCGCGCTCGCCCGGCGTGACGTCGCGTCGGTCACGATCCTGCTGACCCACCACCACCGCGACCACGTCGGCGGCGCGATGGCCCTGCGCGAGCGCTGGGCGGCCCGGGTGATCGCGCCGCACGACGACCGGATCGAGGCCGCGACCGAACGGGTCGGCGACGACCAGCGCGTCGACCTCGCGGCGGGGACGCATGCCGTCGCGCTCGCGGTACCGGGCCATACGCGCAGCCACGTCGCGTTCGTCGTCGACGACGTGCTGTTCTGCGGCGACACCCTGTTCTCGCTCGGTTGCGGACGACTGTTCGAAGGGACCGCCGCCGAGATGCAGTCCTCGCTGGCGCGTCTGGCCGCGCTGCCGCCGCAGACGCGGGTGTGCTGCGGCCACGAGTACACGGTGGCGAACGCGCGGTTCGCGCGGCACGTGGATCCCGGGAACGAGGCGCTTGCGGAGCACGCGTCGTGGGCGCGCGCGACCCGCGCGGCCGGTCGGCCGACTCTGCCGTCGACGATCGCGCTCGAACGCGCCGCCAATCCGTTCCTGCGCTGCGATGCGGCGGCGATCCGCAAGGCGGTCGATGCCCTCGACCCGGACATCGATGCCGGCACCGTGCTCGGACGGCTGCGGTCGCTGAAGGACGGGTTCGACGGGTGACGGGCGTCGCCGGGGGGCGCTCCGTCGCCGTCGCGCTGGTGCTGGTCGGCACGCTGACCGCGTGCGCCTCGCCGCCCGCGCGGCTGCCGGCTGCCGCGCTGGCCGCGCCGCCGACCCCCGCCACCGACGCAGTCGGCGTCGCTGCGCCACCGTCGCCGGACGTCGCACCGCTCGCCGCGACGGAAGCCGACGCGCCGGGCTTCTGGCAACGCCTCACCGCCGGATTTCGGTTCACCGACTGCGCGCCGCGCGAGCCGGTCGCGACGGAGATCCGACGCTACCTCGCGGGCGGGAGATTCGCCTCGATGATCGAGCCGATGCTGCCGCACATGGCGCACGTGCTCGACGAGGTCGAACGCCGCGGTCTGCCGACCGAATTCGTGCTGTTGCCGATCGTCGAGAGCCACTATCGGATGGCTGCAACGCATGGCAATCGCCCCGCCGGTCCGTGGCAGCTGATGCCGGGGACCGCGCGCCGGCATGGCCTCGGCATCACGGAGCGGTTCGATGCCCGGCTCGATCTCGCGGCCTCGACCCGCGCCGCGCTCGACCATGTCGAGCTGCTGGCCGACCGTTTCGGAGAGGACTGGGTCGCCGTGGTCAAGGCCTACAACGCGGGAGAGTTCCGGGTCCGACGCGCTCGCGAGCGCGACGGGCTCGACGGCTGGCGTCGCGCCCTGTCGGCGACGACCCTGACCCATTACGCGAGGCTGCAGGCGCTCGCCTGCATCGTGCGCGACCCAGCCCGCCACGCGGTCGCGCTGCCCGATCCACCCGATGCACCGCCGCTGACCGCCCACCGCGTGGAGGCCGAGCTCGATCTCGACCTGGCTGCCGCCGCCGCGGGCATCGACCGGTCGACGCTGGCTTCGTCGAATCCGGCGATCCGCGGCGAGCGCGCGCCGCCCGGAAGCCATCTGCTGCTGCCGCGCGACGCGGTCGGCCGCCTCGAGGCGGCGCTCGCGGAGATTCCCGCGACAGAGCGAGCGCACTGGCACACGGTCGAGGCCGCGAACACCGACTGGCACGCGCTCGCCGCGTCGACCACGCTCGCGGCCGCGACGCTGGCCGCCGCCAACGGACGCGACCTCGATGCCGCGGTTCCGACACGCGTCGTGATGCCGGGCCGCGCGGCGACGGACGACCTCGCGCTGCGACCGACCGACGGCGTCTATCTCGTCCGCAAGGGAGACTCGCCGTGGTCGATCGCCCGTCGCCTGCGCGTCGGCCTCGCCGAACTGCTGGCGATCAACGGACTCGAGGCCGGTGCCGTGCTGCGGCCCGGCCAGCGGCTGCGCGTGCCCTGAGCCGGGATCGACGGCCGGCCGCGGTCGACGCGCCGGTCGTGGCCAGCGGATACACTTTCGGGCTTCGTCAGCCGACCTCTCGGAGCGACGCATGGGATTCCTTTCCGGCAAGCGGGCGCTGGTGACCGGGATCGCGAGCCACCGGTCGATCGCGTGGGGCATCGCGCAGGCGATGCACCGCGAGGGCGCGTCCCTCGCCTTCACGTACCAGAACGAGCGACTGCGGGACCGCGTCGCCGAGGCCGCGCAGCAGTTCGGATCGTCGATCGTCCTGCCGCTCGACGTTTCGAACGATGCCGACCTCGCCGCACTGCCGGAGGCGCTCGGGCAGCACTGGGACGGCGTCGAGATCGTCGTCCATGCGATCGCCTACGCGCCGCGCGAGGCGATCCAGGGGGACTTCCTCGACGGCCTCACGCGCGACGCATTCGCGATCGCCCACGACGTCTCGAGCTACAGCTTCGCGGCGCTCGCGAAGGTCCTGCGACCGCTGATGCGCGGCCGTCAGGCCGCGATGCTGACGCTGTCCTACCTCGGCGCGGAACGCGCGCTCGCGAGCTACAACGTGATGGGCCTCGCCAAGGCCAGCCTCGAGGCCAACGTGCGCTACCTCGCGCGCTGCCTCGGTCCGGAAGGGGTGCGTGTCAACGCGATCTCGGCGGGCCCGATCAAGACGCTGGCGGCGGCCGGCATCGCGAACTTCCGGCGCATGCTCGACCACGTCGAGCAGGCCGCGCCGCTGCGCCGCTCGGTGACGATCGAGGACGTCGGCAACGTCGCCGCCTTCCTGTGCTCCGATCTCGCGGCCGGCGTGACCGGCGAGATCACCTACGTCGACGCCGGGTACAACATCCTCGGCATGACCGCGCTCGACGGCAACGACTGACCCGGGCCCGCGCCGGTGCCGGCGCGGGGCCGGACTCAGCGCAGGCGCTCCTCGACGATCTCGACCGTGGTGGCTGCCCGGAGCGCGGCCACGAAGGCGCGCGTCTCCTCGGCGCTGGCCGCGGCGATGAGCTGGTCGCGCGCGGCGTTGCGCGCCGCCTCGTCGGCCTTCGACGGATCCCCGTCGATCACGCGCGAGACCTCGATCAGGACGTGGCTGCCGTCATCGAGCTCGGCCCGCGCGCGCGCCGTCGCCCCCTCGGCCGGCCGGGCGATCGCGAACGCCTCGTCGAGCACCGGGCGATCGACCTCGAGCGAGCGGCGTCCCGCGCCGGTCGCGACCTCGACCGGCCGTCCGAGCTCGGCGGCGATCTGATCGAGCGACTCGCCGGCGACGAACCGCCGCTCGAGCTCCCGGGCGCGTTCGAGCGTGGCCGCGCGCGCCTGCTCGGCCACGACCTCCGCCACGACCTGGTCGCGCACGTCGTCGATCGATTGCGGCACGCTCGGCTGGTGGTCGACGACGCGCACGAAGACCACGTGGTTGCGTCCGATCTCGATCGGGTCGCTGATCGCCCGGTTCGAGATCGCGAGTTCGTTGAAGGCGACCCGCTGCACCGCCGGAATCGCCGCAAGGCCGCTGGCGCCGCGCCGCGCGAAGGGCCCGATCCGACGGATCGTGAGGTTCCCGATCGCGGCCGCGGCGGCCATGTCCGATGGATCGTCCAGCACCTGATCGACGACGCGACCGACCAGCTCGTTGTAGGCGGTCTCGCGCGCGGTCGCGCGCGCCTCGGCGAGCAGTTCCTCGCGCACGTCCTCGAAGCGGCGCTCGCTTCCGGGTCGCACCTCGCGAAGCTGGATCACGTGGAAGCCCTCGTCGGTCTTGACCGGATCCGAGATCGCGCCGGCTTCGAGCGCGAACAGCGCGGTCTCGAAGGCCGGCTGCATCAGGCCCTTCTCGATCCAGCCGAGATCGCCGCCATCGGCACGCGAGCCGAGATCGTCCGAGTTCGACCGGGCGAGTTCGGCGAAATCGGCGCCTGCGCGCGCCTCGGCCGCGAGGCCAGCCGCCCTCTCCTGCGCGGCCTTGACCGATTCCGCGGGAGCATCGGGCGCGACCCGGACCAGGATGTGCGACGCCAGGCGCTGCTCGGGGACCACGTAGCGGTCCTTCTGCGACTCGTAGCGCGCCTTCAGCGTGGCCTCGTCGGGATCGGCCGCCGGTTCGACGCGCGCGGCGTCGATCTCGATGTACTCGAGCTCGACGGTCTCCTCGGTCCGGAAGCGCTCCCCGTTGGCCGCGAACCACGCCGCCAGGGCCTCTTCGGATGGCGGCTCGGCTGCCGGTTCGACCGGCGGCAGGCGAACGAAGCGGAAGTCGCGCAGCTGGCCGTCGAGGGCCAGGAAGCGATCGACCGTCGCCTGCGGCACCAGCGTGCTGTCGGCGACCTTCCGCGGAACGAACGAACTCGTCAGCTCGCGGCGGAAACGCGCCTCGAATCCCGCGGGACTCAGGTTGTTGGCGGCGAGACGCAACTGGTACTGCGTCGGATCGAAGACCCCGTTGTTCTGGAACGCCGGGATCCGCGCGATCTCCTCGCGCAGCAGCGCATCGCTGACCGACACCCCCGAGCGTGCCGCGAACTGGAACAGGACCTGCTCGTCGATCATGCGCTCGAGCATCTGCCGGCGCGCGACCGGGGTCTCGATCAGGCTGGCATCGTAGCTGTCGCCGAAGATGCGACGCATCTCGCGCGTGTACTCGAACCAGCGCTCGCGGAAGTCCTCGGGCTGGATCTCGACATCGCCGACCTTCGCGACGTAGGTCGGAACCTTCGGCGAGAAGTAGTCCTGGATGCCGAAGAAGAGCACCGGGATGCCGATGATCGCGACCGCGACGATCGCGACCCATCCCTTCAGGTTGTTGCGCAGCGCTTGAAGCATGGCGGTGGCTCTGTGTGTCGGGCGCCTCGCGGCACCCCAGAAAGAACTAAGGCGCCGGTGCCGGCGCCTTAGTGTGTTGGCGGAGTGGACGGGACTCGAACCCGCGACCCTCGGCGTGACAGGCCGATATTCTAACCGACTGAACTACCACTCCTTCGACTGGTGGGTGCTGAGGGTTTCGAACCCCCGACCCTCGCCTTGTAAGGGCGACGCTCTACCGCTGAGCTAAGCACCCCAAGGACACGGGAGTTTAGTTGATCGCGTCCTTGAGAGCTTTACCCGCCTTGAATGCCGGCGTCTTCGAGGCCTTGATCTTGATCTCGGCCCCGGTGCGCGGGTTGCGGCCCTTGCGCGCCGCACGCTTGCGCACCGAGAAGGTGCCGAAGCCGATGATCGACACGGTCTCCCCCTTCTTCAGGGCCTTCTCGATCGCCGTGATCAGCGCCTCGAGAGCCCGCCCCGAATCGGCCTTGGTCAGGCCAGCGCCGTTCGCCATGGCGTCGATGATGTCACCCTTGTTCATTGAGTGTCGCTCCCGTCTGGTTTTGTGTAGTTGGAATCTGGTATTCGACTTCAGACGCAGGGCTTGGTGCGTCGTGGGTGACTGCGCCGATCCCGCGTGGAAGCTGGCCCAGAAGCGGTGGGCCAGCGTCCGGCATTTATACCAGCCACCCCCTGCGGGCGCAACAAAACCGACGCATGGGAGCGGCTCGCGGACCGCTTCCGGCGCGACCGCCGGACGCCGGCGCCCCGACGAATCCACCGGTGACGACGGCCCAGCCGGCCGCGCGCAACGCCGGTCGACCGCTCCCGCGCGACGCGAGCCCGCGCGTCAGTGCGCGCGACCGCCGCTTCCGGCGTCGCCAGCGGCCGGCCCCTCGGCCGGTTTCGTCGCAACCGACTCGGCGACCTCGGGAGTCACCGGCGCCTGGACCGCGGTCTCGCCCGCCAGCGCCAGATGCAGCACCTCGTCGATCCACTTGACCGGACGGATGTCGAGCGAATCGGTGACGTTCTTCGGGATCTCGGCGAGGTCCTTGCGGTTCTCGTCCGGGATCAGCACCAGCTTGATGCCGCCACGGTGGGCCGCGAGCAGCTTCTCCTTGAGTCCGCCGATCGGCAGCACGCGGCCCCGCAGCGTGATCTCGCCGGTCATCGCGACGTCGGCCCGCACCGGCACCTTGGTCAGCGCCGAGACCAGCGCGGTGGCCATCGCGATGCCGGCACTCGGCCCGTCCTTCGGAGTCGCGCCCTCGGGGACGTGGATGTGGATGTCCCACTTCTGGTGGAACTCGGGATCGATGCCGAGGGCGACCGCGCGCGAGCGCACCACCGACAGCGCGGCCTGGATCGACTCCTGCATCACGTCGCCGAGCTGGCCGGTGTGGATCAGCTTGCCCTTGCCCGGGATCACCGTGGCCTCGATGCTGAGCAGGTCCCCGCCGACCTGGGTCCACGCGAGGCCGGTCACGACGCCGACCTCGTTCTGGTCCTCGGCGAGCCCGAAGTTGTGCTTGCGGACGCCGAGGTAGCGCGGGAGCGCGTCGCGATCGACGTGCACCGGACGCACGGCCGGCTCGGCCTTGCGGCGCCTGCGCCCGCGCGGCTTGCCGGCGCCGCCCCCGGCCGCGGCGGCGGTCTCGGCCGCGGCGGCCTTCGACTCGGCCAGCGTGTTCTCCTTGACGACCTTGCGGCAGATCTTCGCGATCTCGCGCTCGAACGCGCGGACGCCCGACTCGCGCGTGTAGTAGCGCACGATGTCGCGCAGGGCGTCCTCGGAGACGGTCAGCTCGCCTTCGCGCAGTCCGTTGTTGCGCATCTGCTTCGGCAGCAGGTAGCGCTCGCCGATGCTGATCTTCTCGTCCTCGGTGTAGCCGGGGATGCGGATGACCTCCATCCGGTCGAGCAGCGGACCCGGAATATTGAGCGAGTTCGCGGTCGCGACGAACATCACCTCGGACAGGTCGAAGTCGACCTCGAGGTAGTGGTCGTTGAAGGTGTGGTTCTGCTCGGGATCGAGCACCTCGAGAAGGGCCGACGACGGATCGCCCCGGAAGTCCATCGACATCTTGTCGATCTCGTCGAGCATCACCAGCGCATTGCGCGAACCCGCCTTGGCGAGGTTCTGGATGATGCGGCCGGGCATCGAGCCGATGTAGGTCCGCCGGTGGCCGCGGATCTCGGCCTCGTCGCGGACGCCGCCCAGCGCCATGCGGATGAACTTGCGGCCGGTCGCCTTCGCGATCGACTGGCCGAGCGAGGTCTTGCCGACGCCCGGCGGCCCGACGAGGCACAGGATCGGCCCCTTCAGCTGCTGCACGCGCTGCTGCACCGCGAGGTACTCGAGGATCCGCTGCTTGACCTCCTCGAGGCCGTAGTGGTCGGCGTCGAGCACCTGCTCGGCCTCGCCGAGGTCCTGGCGGATCTCGGTGCGGGCCTGCCACGGCACTTGAACCAGCCAGTCGATGTAGTTCCGGACGACCGTCGCCTCGGCCGACATCGGCGACATCTGCTTCAGCTTGTTGAGCTCGGCGCGCGCCTTGGCCTCGACCGCCTTGGGCATGCCGGCCTTCTCGATCCTGCGCTCGAGCTCTTCCATCTCGCTCGGCGCCTCGTCGAGTTCGCCAAGCTCCTTCTGGATGGCCTTCATCTGCTCGTTGAGGTAGTACTCGCGCTGGCTCTTCTCCATCTGCGACTTCACGCGGCCGCGGATCCGCTTCTCGAGCTGCTGGACGTCGATCTCGCCGTCGACGAGACCGATCAGGAGCTCGAGCCGCTCGCCGATCGCGGCCGTCTCGAGGACCCGCTGCTTGTCGGCGAGCCGGATCCCCAGGTGCGAAGCGACGGTGTCGGCGAGCCGCGAGGGGTCGTCGATGCCGGCGAGGGTGGCCAGCAGTTCCGGCGGCACCTTGCGGTTGACCTTGGCGTACTGTTCGAAGACCGCGAGCAGCGACTTCGCCGCGGCCTCGACCTCGCGCGTGATGGCGCCGGGAGGCTCCGCAATCGCCGTCGCCTCGGCCAGCAGCACCCCGTCACGATCCGCGATCGCTCCCAGCCGAGCCCGGCGCTGGCCCTCGACCAGCACCTTGACCGTGCCGTCGGGCAGGCGCAGCAGCTGCAGCACGTTCGCCAGGGTGCCGACCGGATAGAGGTCGTCGGCCGACGGATCGTCGATGTCGGGACTGCGCTGCGCGACCAGCAGGATCTGCTTGTCGCCGTGCATCGCGCGATCGAGCGCGCGCATCGACTTCTCGCGGCCCACGAACAGCGGCACGACCATCGTCGGGTAGACGACGACATCGCGGAGGGGCAGCACCGGAAGGCCGGTGATCGTGACTGAGCGGGCCGTTTCGGCCATGGGTTCTGCTCCAGCAGGGGCGGGGACCGCCTGGCGGCCCGATGATGCCGTAGTGGGGATCGATCACCGTGAATGCAACCGGGCGTGCACCGCCCGGAACCACGCAGGCGCGCCGGCGGCGGCGCCCGACCCGCGGCGTCGGGCGGCGGCTACTCGGCCGCGGCGCGCGGCTGCGGCATCGCCGACCCGCTGTAGATCAGGTACGGATCGGCGGTGCCGTTGATCACGGCCTCGTCGAGGACGACCTTGCTGACGTGCTCGAGCGATGGCAGTTCGTACATCGTGTCGAGCAGGACGCTCTCGACGATCGTCCGCAGCCCACGGGCCCCGGTGCGGCGCTGCAGCGCCTTGCGCGCGATCGCCGCCAGCGCGTCCGGACGGAACTCGAGCTCGACGCCCTCCATCTCGAACAGCCGGCGGAACTGCTTGACGATCGCGTTCTTGGGCTCGCTCAGGATGCGGACCAGCGCCGCCTCGTCGAGCTCCTCGAGGGTCGCCACCACCGGCAGGCGCCCGACGAACTCGGGGATCAGCCCGAACTTGATCAGGTCCTCGGGTTCGACGCCGGTCAGCACGCGGCTCGTGTTCGCCTTGCGGTCCTTGGCCCGGATCTCGGCCGAGAAGCCGATGCCGGTCGATTCCGAGCGCGCCTGGATGATCTTCTCGAGCCCCGCGAAGGCGCCGCCGCAGATGAACAGGATGTTGCGCGTGTCGACCTGCAGGAACTCCTGCTGCGGATGCTTGCGGCCGCCCTGCGGCGGCACCGAGGCGACCGTGCCCTCGATCAGCTTGAGCAGCGCCTGCTGCACGCCCTCGCCGCTGACGTCGCGCGTGATCGACGGGTTCTCGCTCTTGCGCGAGATCTTGTCGATCTCGTCGATGTAGACGATGCCGGTCTGCGCCTTGTCGACGTCGTAGTCGCACTTCTGGAGCAGCTTCTGGATGATGTTCTCGACGTCCTCGCCGACGTAGCCCGCCTCGGTCAGCGTGGTCGCGTCGGCGATCGTGAACGGGACGTTGAGCAGCCGCGCGAGCGTCTCCGCGAGCAGCGTCTTGCCCGAGCCGGTCGGGCCGATCAGCAGGATGTTGCTCTTCGCGAGCTCGATCTCGTCCTTGCGCTGGCGCGACTCGAGCCGCTTGTAGTGGTTGTAGACCGCGACCGCGAGGGTCTTCTTCGCGCGCGCCTGTCCGATCACGTACTGGTCCAGGACATCGAGGATCTCGCGCGGCTTCGGCAGCTGGCTGCGGCCCGCGGCGGACTTCTCCTCGAGCTCCTCGCGGATGATGTCGTTGCAGAGCTCGACGCACTCGTCGCAGATGAAGACCGAGGGACCGGCGATCAGCTTGCGGACCTCGTGCTGGCTCTTGCCGCAGAACGAGCAGTAAAGCACCTTGCCTGCGTCGCGAGCCTGCCGATCTTCCGTCATCGCCTCACCTGCCTGCATCGGCCGGCGCGGAAGCGCCGGCGGCCAAACTGCAGAATATCACGCGGCCGCCGCTGCTCCGCCGGCATCGCGGGAGCCCGGAACCGGCGGCGTTCAACCTGCCTTGACCGAGGCATCCGGCCGCTTGGCCAGCACCGAATCGACCAGCCCGTACTCGCGGGCTTCATCGGCGCTCATGAAGTAGTCACGCTCGACGTCCCGCGCGATCTTCTCGACCGGCTGGCCGGTGTGTCGCGCGAGGGCCGCATTGAGCCGCTCGCGCAGATACAGGATCTCGCGCGCCTGGATCTCGATGTCGGTCGCCTGGCCCCGCGCGCCGCCCGAGGGCTGGTGGATCATGATCCGTGCGTTCGGCAGCGCATAGCGCTTGCCGGGCTCGCCGGCCGCGAGCAGGAACGCCCCCATGCTGGCGGCCTGGCCGATGCACATCGTGCTGACGGCCGGCTTCAGGAACTGCATCGTGTCGTAGATCGCGAGCCCCGCCGTGACCGACCCTCCGGGACTGTTGATGTAGACGTGGATGTCCTTGTCCGGATTCTCGGATTCGAGGAACAGCAGCTGCGCGACCACGACATTGGCCATGTAGTCGTCGATCGGGCCGACCAGGAACACGACACGTTCCTTGAGCAGGCGCGAGTAGATGTCGTAGGCGCGTTCCCCGCGGGACGTCTGCTCGACGACCATCGGGACGAGATTCAGGTTCTCGATCATCGTGGACTCCGGTGCGATGCGATGCCGGCCCGGGGCCGGACCTCGGGCGCCCGACGCCGGGAGGCGTCGAACCCGGGCGCGCGGACTCTAGCGCACGGCGGTCCCGCGGCGCCCGGCGCCGGGACGCGAGCGGTCGGTCACGCCCCGGGCTGCATCACCTCGGCGAAACTCGCGCCCTGCGGGACGACCCGGGCGTGGTCGAGGACCCAGTCGACGATCTGGTCCTCGAGCACGCGATTGCGCAGGTTCGCCATCAGCTGCTGGTCGCGGGCGTAGAGTTCGACCACCTTCTCGGGTTCCTCGTAGGTCGACGCGATGCTCATCAGCTCGGCGCGGACGCGAGCGGGGTCGGGATTGATGCTCTGCTGGCGCGCGATCTCGTCGATCAGCAGGAAGGCCCGGACCCGGGTCTCCGCCTCGCGGGCGAGCTGCGCGGGATCGAGCTGGAGCACCTGGCCCGCCTGTTCCGCCCGCTGCCGCGCGTTGGCCTCGAGGGCCTCGCGCTCGGCCGCGACCATCGACTGGGGCACCTCGAACGTGCCGAAGGCCGACAGGAGCTTCTCGATCACGCTCGCCTTGCGACGGGCCCGGAGCGCATTGCCGAGCTCGCGGTCGAGGTTCGCGCGCACGTCCGCGCGGAACCGCTCGAGCCCGCCCTCGCGGATGCCGAAGCTCGCGAAGAAGGCCTCGTCGATGGCCGGCAGCGCCGAGGTCTGGACCCGCATGATCCGGACCGAGACCTGCGCGGTTCGCCCGGCAAGCGCGGCCTCGCGAAAGCCGGCCGGGAACGCGAGCTCGGCGGCACGCTCGTCGTCGGCCTTCGTGCCGACCAGCATCGCCTCGAACTCCGGGAACAACGCGCCGCTGCCGAGGATGGTGCCCGCACGTTCGGTCCCGGATTCCGGCCAGCGGAAGCCGTCCCCCTGCGCGGCGAACTCGAACAGCACCATGTCGCCCGGCTCGGCGGGGCGATCGACGCGGTTCCACTGGCGACGCTGCTCGCGCAGGGTCTCGATCATCCGGTCGACGTCGGATTCGGCGACCTCGGCCTCGATCCGGACGACCTCGAGATTCGACACGTCGACCGCGCCGATCTCCGGCATCACCTCGAAGGTCGCGGTGTACTCGAGCTCGGCGCCTCCCTCGGCGGGAAGCGCGATCGATGGCGGCATCGCCGGCCGCAGGTTCTGCTGCCTCACGGCCTCCCGGAAGCTCGCGCCGATCACGTCCGTGAGCGCCTCGCGCCGCACCTCGCCGCCGAACCGCTGTTCGAGAACCTTCGCGGGCACCTTGCCCGGCCGGAAGCCCTTGAGGCGCACGGTCCTGGACAGCTCCTGCATGCGCGCGCGCACGCGCGTCTCGACCTGGTCGGACGGCAGGCGGACCGTCATCCGGCGCTCCAGCGCGCCCGTGTTCTCGAGTTGGATCTGCATCGATGGTCTTCCTCGGCGGAGGGCGGCACGGGCGCGACCCGGCCGCTCATGGGATGTTCGGGGCTGGACGGGGGCTCGTCACAGGGCCGCGATCGAGGCGCAGCAGGCACGGGCGTTCCATGGTGCGAAAGGAGAGACTCGAACTCTCACGGGTTGCCCCGCTGGAACCTAAATCCAGTGCGTCTACCAGTTCCGCCACTTTCGCGTCTGAGGCGCTCCTCGGCCGATGCCGCCTGCCGTGCGACAGGTGGCGCGCGTCGAGCTGGTGGGCCGTGTAGGACTCGAACCTACAACCAGCGGATTAAGAGTCCGATGCTCTACCAATTGAGCTAACGGCCCGCGTCTCGACTCGATTGTTGGGGTGGGCGAGGGGACTCGAACCCCCGACAACCGGAATCACAATCCGGTACTCTAACCAGCTGAGCTACGCCCACCACGGTTGTCACTACAGCAGTGTCTGGCGCGCCCGACAGGACTCGAACCTGCAACCGCCGGCTTAGAAGGCCGATGCTCTATCCGGTTGAGCTACGGGCGCGTCGCCCGGGACCCGACCCGGCATCCCGCCTTGCCATCGGCCGCAGGGTTGGTCGGGGTAGAGGGATTCGAACCCCCGACATCCTGCTCCCAAAGCAGGCGCGCTACCAGACTGCGCTATACCCCGCCCAGTTGCACCACACCTCCGCCGCGCCTGGCACCGCGGAGTCCGCCATGGTACGGACCCCGCCGGTCACCGTCAAACGTCGAGCGATCCGGCGCGACCGCCTCGCCCCGCAAACGACGAGGGCGCCGATGGCGCCCTCGTCGTGCGGTGAATGGCGCGCCCGGAGAGATTCGAACTCCCGACCACCAAGTTCGTAGCCTGGTACTCTATCCAACTGAGCTACGGGCGCGCTGAGAACGCGAAAGTATGCGATGCCGGCCGGTTCCCGTCAAGCCCGGTCGGCGACCCCGCCACGCGCTCGCGGACGTCCGTCGGCCTGGTCCGAGCGGGCTCCAACCAGACGCGCCGAGGGCGCCGTGCGGCGCCCTCGGGGATGGTGGCGGAGAGAGAGGGATTCGAACCCTCGATGGAGCTTTTGACCCCATACTCCCTTAGCAGGGGAGCCCCTTCGGCCTCTCGGGCATCTCTCCACAGGCCTGACGTGGAGCCCGGAGTCTAGCGACCCGACCGGGGTCCGTAAACGTCGCGCGCTCACGCCTTCGACGCGCCCTCTTCGGTCGGCGACGGCCTCGCCGCACTCGGCTCGGCCGGCTGGCCGTGCCCGGCCTCCTTGCCCTGCAGGCGCTGGAAGATCTCCTCCCGGTGCACTGCCAGATCCTTCGGCGCGTTGATGCCCAGTCGCACCTGATTGCCCTTGACGCCGAGCACCGTGACGGTGACCTGGTCGCCGATCATCAGCGTCTCCCCGACGCGCCTCGTGAGTATCAGCATCGCGACTCCCTCCGCGTCGACGCAGGTGCGTCGCGGCCGATGGTATCGCGCGCGGTTCCTGTGCTGCGCGGTGCTCCCCGGCCGGCGCCCTCGGCCGTCGGCCGGCCGCGCGACCCCGGGCGCATCGACCGGCGCCAGCGGGCGTCAGGCGACCGAACCGTTCCCGCGCCGTCCCGCGGCG
>PVBP01000069.1 GCA_002995625.1 Lysobacteraceae bacterium
GGTCTGACCGCGACCCGGGAACTTTTCGCCGGCGCGGCGGTACAGCGCAACCGGGCGCGCTCGGTGCAGCGCACCCGGGCAGGAACCCGACGGGGACCTGCATGGGCCACCAGGGACGGTGGCCGTTCGGGTCGGTGGCCTTCGAGCGATCGGCCCGAGGGGAACGGGTCCCGCCCGTCGCGGGGCCCTCGGGGATGGGGCGTCGAGGAACGGCAGGCTCCAGCCCGCACCAGACGATGCCAGGCCACAAGGCGCGCCCCCGGACGAGCCCCGACGGTGTTGCGCCTTCCGCAGAAGGACCATCGCCGCCCATGATCGAAACCCGCAATCTGACCAAGCACTACGGCGCGATTCGCGCCGTCGACGGCGTGTCGTTCCGCGTCGAGCCCGGGCAAGTGCTCGGGTTCCTCGGCCCGAACGGCGCCGGCAAGTCGACCACGATGAAGATCATCGCCGGCTTCCTCGCACCGACCGGCGGTTCGGCCAGCGTTCTCGGACACGATGTCGAGACCGAGCCGGTCGCGGCCCGGAGGTCGCTCGGCTACCTGCCCGAAGGCGCACCCAGCTACGGCGAGATGACGGTGGGCGCCTTCCTCGACTTCATCGCCGACATCCGCGGCCTGGCCGGGGACGAGCGGCGCCGGCGGATCGACGACACGATCGACCGGCTGACCCTGGGCGGGGTCTGGAACCAGACGATCGAGACCCTGTCGAAGGGCTTCCGGCGCCGGGTCGGACTGGCGCAGGCGATCCTGCACGACCCGAAGGTCCTGATCCTCGACGAGCCGACCGATGGGCTCGATCCCAACCAGAAGCACGAGGTCCGGGGGCTGATCAACGCGATGGCGAAGGACAAGACGATCGTCGTCTCGACCCACATCCTCGAGGAGGTGCACGCGGTCTGCACCCGGGCGATCATCATCGCGCGCGGGCGGATCCTCGCCGACGACACGCCGGCCGGGCTCGAGGCGCGCTCGCGCTTCCACCAGGCGGTGTCGCTGACGACGCCGAACCCGCTGTACGCGAAGGAGACGCTCGCCCGCCTCGAGGACGTGGCGAAGGTCGAGATCGACGCCCAGGACCAGCGTGTCACGGCGTTCCCGAAGCCGGGCCGCCCGATCTTCGCGGCGGTCGCGGAACTGATCCGGACGCAGGGCCTTCCGGTGTCCGAGCTCGCGCTCGAGCGGGGTCGCCTCGACGAGGTGTTCCGGGAGATCACGACGGCCGACGCCGCGCCTGCGGAGGCTGCCCGATGAATCCGGTCGCGATCATCTTCCGCCGCGAGCTCGCGAGCTACTTCGCGACGCCGGTCGCCTACGTGTTCATCACGATCTTCCTCGTGCTGGCCGGCTGGTTCACGTTCTACCTCGGCGGCTTCTACGAACGCGGCCAGGCGGACCTGGCGCCGTTCTTCACGTTCCATCCGTGGCTGTACCTGTTCCTGATCCCGGCGATCTCGATGCGGCTCTGGGCCGAGGAGCGCAAGAGCGGCACGATCGAACTGCTGCTGACGCTGCCGGTCACGATGGTCCAGGCGGTGCTCGGCAAGTTCCTCGCCGCATGGGCGTTCGCGGCCATCGCACTGGCGCTGACCTTCCCGATCTGGATCACCGTCAACTACCTCGGCGACCCGGACAACGGCGCGATCCTCGCGGGCTACGTCGGAAGCCTGCTGATGGCGGGGGCCTTCCTCGCGATCGGCTCGTGCATCTCGGCGGCGACCCGCAACCAGGTCGTGGCCTTCATCCTGACCGTCGTCGTCTGCCTGGTGCTGCTGCTGGCGGGCCTGCCGATGGTGCTCGACGTGCTCGGCGCGGTGCTGCCGCAGTTCCTCGTCGATGCGATCGCCAGCATGTCGTTCCTGACCCACTTCAATGCCATCGCGAAGGGCGTGATCGACCTGCGCGACCTCATCTACTTCGCGCTGATGATCGGTTTCTGGCTGTACGCCTGCGCCGTGGTGATCGACTTGAGGAAGGCCGACTGACATGACCACGCCGATCCAACGACGACTCCTGACCGGCGGCACGCTCGCGCTGCTCGCGGTGCTGTTCATCGCGATCATCGTGCTGTCGAACACGCTGCTCCGCGGCGCGCGCATCGACCTGACCGAGAACCGGCTCTACACGCTGAGCCCCGGCACGCGCGCGGTGCTGGCCGAGATCGACGAGCCGATCAACCTCTACTACTTCTTCTCGGACCGCGGGACGCGCGACATCCCGATGATCCGGACCTACGCGATCCGCGTGCGCGAACTGCTCGAGGAGATGGCGTCGAAATCGGGCGGCAAGCTCAGGCTGTCGGTGATCGATCCGCTGCCGTTCTCCGAGGAGGAGGACCGTGCGACCGCGTTCGGTCTCCAGGCCGTGCCGGTCGGCGCGTCCGGCGAATCGATCTTCTTCGGGCTCGCCGGGTCGAACTCGACCGACGGCCAGATGATCATTCCATTCTTCCAGCCCGACAAGGAAGCCTTCCTCGAGTACGACGTCGCCAAGCTGATCCATTCGCTCAACACCACGACCAAGCCCGTGGTGGCGGTGGTCTCCGGCCTGCCGGTCGGGCCCGGATTCGACCCGCAGCGCCGGGCGATGCGTCCGGCCTGGGCGTTCTTCCAGTCGCTGCAGGAGCTGTTCGAGGTCCGGCAGCTCGCGCCCGCGACGCTCGGCACGATCCCCGACGAGATCAGGACGCTGGTCCTGATCCACCCGAAGGACCTCGGCGAGGACGCGGAGTACGCGATCGACCAGTTCGTGCTGCGCGGCGGCAGGCTGCTGGTGTTCGTCGATCCCAACGCCGAACTCGACGAGTCCGCGAACGACCCGGAGAACCCGTCGGCCGCGGCCTTCGCGAACCGCAGCTCGAACCTGCCGCGACTGTTCCGCGCGTGGGGCGTCAACTTCGATGCGGGGCGCGTGCTGCTCGACGCGTCGGCCGCGCTCCAGGTCCAGTCGCCGAGCGGCGCGGCCGTGCGGCATCTCGCGATCCTCGGATACCGCGCCGAGAGCATGAATCGCGACGACGTGATCACCGCCGAGCTGTCGAGCGTCAACTTCTCGAGCGCCGGTGCGCTCGCGATGCTCGAGGACGCGGCGCTCTCGCTGGAGCCGCTGGTGCAGTCGAGCACCGATGCCGCGCTGGTGCCGGCCGACCGCCTCCGCTTCCTCGCCGATCCGGCGACGCTGTTCCAGGATTTCGTGCCGACCGGCACGACCTACGTCCTCGCGGGGCGCCTGAGCGGGACCGCGAAGACCGCGTTCCCCGAGCGCTCCGGCGCGGGTCACCGGTCGGAATCGGCGGAGCCGGTCGAAATCGTCGTGGTCGCAGACAGCGACGTGCTGAGCGACCGGCTGTGGGTGCAGATCGCGAACTTCTTCGGGCAGCAGGTCATGAACGCCTTCGCCAACAATGGCGACTTCGTGACCAATGCGGTCGACAACCTGACCGGGTCCTCGGCGCTGATCAGCATCCGTGGCCGCGCGACGTCGGCACGCCCGTTCACCACGGTCGAGCGCCTGCGGCGCCAGGCCGATGCCCGCTTCCGCGAGAAGGAGCGGGAGCTCCAGGCCGAACTGGCCGAGACCGAGCGCACGCTCAACGAGCTGCAGCAGCAGAAGGACCAGACCCAGGCGACCGTGCTCTCGGCCGAGCAGCGCGCGGAACTGCAGCGCTTCCAGCAGCGCAAGGTCGAGATCCGGCGCGAGCTGCGGCAGGTCCGCCGCCAGCTCGACGCCGACATCGAGTCGCTCGGCAACTGGCTCAAGGTCATCAACATCGCGCTGGTGCCGCTGTTGCTGACCGCCGGCGCGATCGCGTTCGCGTGGTGGCGTCGCCGGCGGGTGACCGCGCCTCGCGGGGCAGCGGCCTGAGCGGATTGGAGGTCGATCATGCAGTCCCGACTGATCAAGCTCGCCGTCCTCGCGCTGGTTGCGCTCGTGCTGGCCCTCGTCGTCGCGCGCCGCGATGCGCCGACCGACTCGCTCGACGCCGGCGCCCCGCTGATTCCCGGACTCGAGGAAGGCCTGAACGAGGTCGATTCGATCCGCCTCACCGGCGCCGGTGACCAGGTCCTGGTCACGCTCGAGCGCGGCGAGTCGGGCTGGCGCGTGCTCGAGCGCGGCGGCCATCCGGCCGATTTCGCCAAGGTCCGGCGCTTCCTGCTCGACCTCGCCCGGTCGAAACGGATCGAGGCCAAGACCAGCCAGCCCGCGAACTTCGCGCGTCTCGGCGTCGAGGATGTCGCCGCGGCCGATGCCAAGGGGCTCCGCGTCGACCTGGGCGGCCTCGCGGCCCCGGCGTCGATCATCATCGGCACCTTCACCGGGCTCGCGGGCGAGGGGACCTTCGTGCGCGACGCCGATGGCCAGCAGGCGTGGCTCGCGAGCGGCAGCCTGATCCCCGACCGGGCGGTGGCGAACTGGCTCGCGCGCGAGCTGGTCGACATCCCGTCGGCGCGGATCCGCGAGGTGCGCATCGCGAAGGACGGCGGCGAACTGCGCGCCTTCAAGTCGGAGCCCGGCGACGAGCACTACACGCTCGCGGACATTCCGCGGGGTCGCGAGCTCAACTCGCCGTTCGCGGTCGATGCCCTGGCCGGCGTGCTGTCGGGCCTTCGCCTCGACGACGTCGCCCCGGCCGACACGCTCGCGCCCCCGGAGGCCGGCGCCATCGCGGCCCGCTACACGACCTTCGACGGCATCGTGGTGTCGGTGACCGCGTGGCAGCAGGACAACCGCAACCTCGCTCGGTTCGCGGTGAGCCTCGACGAGCCGGCGGCGATCGCCGCGATCGAGGCCGAGCAGGCGCGGGAGCGCGCCGCGCACGCGGCCGACTCGGCCGCGAAGGACGACGGGCCCGCCGAGGGTGCGGCGAGCCCGACGGCCGACGCGCCGCCCGCGGTCAGCGACCCGGAGGCCGACCGCGAGGCGCGGCTCTCGGCGCTGCGCGAGGAAGTCGCAAGGCTCGAGGCCCGGGTCGCCGGCTGGACGTTCCAGCTGCCGGCCCACGTGTTCGCGAACATCAACCAGACCCGCGAAGGCCTGCTGAAGCCGCGCGACTGAGCGAGCCGGTCGCGCGGCTGCTGCACCGCCGCACATGACGCAGCGCGCCGGCCCGGCGCGCCGCCTCCCGACGCGTCCCCGCTGGCGCATAATCGGGCCACGGCGCAGCGACGCGCCGGCATCAGGGAGGACAGCCATGAGCAACACGCGCAACGCGCGCCGGGTCGGCGCGCCACGTCATCTGCTTTCGGCCGCGCTCGCCGCGGCGCTCGCATCCGGTGCCTTCGCGGCCTCGGCGCAGACCATCACCGCGCCCGGGCTGACCGCTCCGGGCAGCATCGTCTACGACGCCGAAGGCATGCCGATCATTCGCGCCGCGAGCGAGAACGACGCGGCCTTCCTGATCGGATGGGCGCACGCGCGTGACCGCTTCTGGCAGATGGACGTGACGCGCCGCCAGGTCTCGGGCCGTCTCGCCGAGCTGCTCGGCCCGGCGGCGCTCGCGTCCGACGTGCAGCTGCGGACGCTGGGCCTGCGTCGTGCCGCGGAGGCGACCTGGAACGAGCTCTCGGCCGAGACGCGCGGCTGGCTCAAGGCGTACTCGGACGGCGTCAACTTCTGGCTCGCCAACAATCCGCTGCCGCCCGAGTACACGGCGATCGAGATCACCCGCGCCGAGCCGTGGTCGCCGCTCGATTCGATCGTGGTCGGCAAGGGCCTCGCGTTCAACCTCTCGTTCGATCTCGACACCGGGCGCACGCAGCAGCTCGGCGCCTACCAGGCGGCCGGCGCCGCCGCCGGCTTCAACGGCACCGCGCTGTTCTTCGAGGACGTGTCCCGCTCCCAGCCCGACGATGGGCGCTTGTCGATCCCGGGCTTCCGGCCGGCCGACGGCGCGACCGGCGACGACGGTGCGAAGCTCACCGCGGCAGTGCCGCAGGTCGATCCCGAGCTGCTGGGAATGCTCGAGCGCTTCAACGCCTCGATCCGCGACAACCCGCTGCTCGGGCCGAAGCTCGAGGGCCGCAAGGCCGGCAGCAACTGGTGGCTCGTCGCCGGCAGCCGTTCCGCCTCCGGTCGACCGCTGATCGCGAACGACCCGCATCTCGGGCTCGGACTGCCGTCGACGTTCCAGGAGATCCAGATCAACGTCGGCACCACGATCAACGTGGTCGGCGTCAGCGTGCCCGGCACCCCCGGCGTGGTCCAGGGCTGCACCCAGCGCTTCTGCTGGGGATCGACCGTCAATCCGACCGACGTGACCGACGTGTTCCAGGAGCAGTTCGTGCTGAACAGCTTCGGCCTGCCGGTCGCGACGATCTTCCGCGGCAACGCCGAGCCGGTACGCACGATCTTCCAGAGCTTCATCGTCAATCGTCTCGATGGCGTGCCCGACAACGCCGCGCGCGACAACTCGATCGGCTACACCAACGGCGCGGTCACGGTCATCGTGCCGCGCCGCAACGACGGTCCGGTGCTCAGCATCACCGGCAACACCGGCCTGTCGGTGCAGTACACCGGCTGGGGCGCCACCTTCGAGCTCGAATGCTTCCGCCGCATCAACCGCGCGACCAACCTGGCCGAGTTCCGCGACGCGCTGACCTTCTTCGACATCGGCGCGCAGAACTTCGGGTACGCCGACGTCGACGGCAACATCGCGTACTTCACGTCGGCCGAGATCCCGCTGCGCGACGACCTGCAGAACCTGAACGCGGCCGACGCGACGCCGCCGTGGTTCATCCGCGACGGAACCGGCCAGCGCCGCCACGAGTGGCTGCTCGCGACCGCGCAGAACCGGCAGCGCAACCAGGCCACTCGCTTCGAGCTGTTGCCGCTCGAGGAAATGCCCTCGCTGCTGAATCCGTCGCAGGGCTACATCGCGAACGCGAACAACGATCCGATCGGCGTCACGCTGACCAACAATCCGCTGTCGCTGCGGCGCTCGCGCGGCGGCGTGCTGTACCTCGCGCCGGGCTACGACTCGCTGCGCCAGGGGCGGATCGACCGCGAGCTGCAGCGGCTGGTCGCGCGTGGCAACGTCACGCTCGGCGACATGGCGGCGCTTCAGGCGAATAACCAGTTCCTCGACGCGGAGCTGATGCTGCGTTACCTGCTCGCGGCGGCCGACAACGCGCAGGCCGCGAACGCCTGGCCGGAACTGCGCGCGCTGATGCAGGACACCCGCGTCGCCGAGGCGATCACGCGGCTGCGGGCGTGGAACTTCTCGTCGCCGACCGGCATCCGCGAGGGCTTCGATCCCGGAGACGATCCGACCAATCTGCCGAACCCGTCGGCCGACGAGATCGCGAACTCGGTCGCGGCGACGATCTGGTCGATGTGGCGCGGGCAGGCGCTGCGCAACACGATGGACGCGGCGCTCGTGCGCGTCGGGCTGGGCGGCAACCTGTCGTCCCCGTCGCTGACCTGGCGCGGCTTCAAGTTCCAGCTCGACAACTGGGCGACGCGCCGTGGCGTCGGAGCCTCGGGTCTCAACTTCTTCGTCGCGCCCGGCGCGCCGAATCCGGAAGCCGCGCGCGACTTCCTGCTGCTCGCGAGCCTGCGTGACGCGCTGAACCTCGCGGCCAGCGCCGACTTCGCGCCGGCGTTCAACCGCTCGTTGAACCTCAACGACTACCGCTGGGGCCGGCTGCACCGGATCACGTTCAACCACCCGCTGGGCCAGCCGTTCTCGGTCCCGAGCCAGCTCGGTCTCGGCGGCTTTACGAACCTCTCGCCGCAGCTGCCGGGCGTCGCGCGTCCGGGCGGCTTCGAGGTGGTCGACGATTCGGACCACAGCGTGCGCGCGAGCACGGTCAACGGCTTCATGTTCGGCGGCGGACCCAACCGTCGCAAGCTCGCCGACATGACCGCGACGCCGACCGTCGTCAACAGCATGCCCGGCGGCGCGAGCGGGGTCCTGTCGAGCCCGACCTACGTGAACCAGCTCGGCCGCTGGCTCACGAACCGCTATCGCCCGCACTTCGTCGATCCGGCGCAGGCGACCGCGAACCCGTCGGCAACGGTGAACTTCCAGCCGCGCCCCTGACCCGCGACGCGACCCGGGGCCGAGGCCCCGGGCCGCGGAGCGTCGTGGCAACCGAGGCCCGCGTCGGTGACGGCGCGGGCCTTCCCGTTCGAGGAGCGCCGATGGGCCGGATCCGTCATCCCCGCGGCTTCGACATCGACCGCGCGCGGCGCGAGCTCGCCCGTGGCGATCCGCGGCTGGCGGCGTGGATGCGCCGCGTCGGGCCGCTGGCCTTCGACTGGCACCGGCCGTTCGACCCGGTCGACGCGCTGGCCCGGTCGATCCTGCACCAGCAGCTGTCGGGCAAGGCCGCCGCGACGATCGAGGGCCGACTGCGGGCCGCCCTGCCCGGAGGCCCGAGGATCACCGCGACCGGATTGCGGGCGATCGCGCCCGAGGCGATGCGCGCGTGCGGGGTCTCGGCCGGCAAGCGGCTCGCGCTGCTCGATCTCGCGGCGCGCGCGGCGGCCGGGGAGATTCCGTCGTCGCGCGCGCTGGCCTTCATGGACGACGAGGAGGCGATCGCGACGCTGACCCGGGTGCGCGGCATCGGCCGCTGGACGGTCGAGATGCTGCTGATGTTCCGGCTCGGCCGGCCCGACGTGCTGCCCGTGGACGATCTCGGGGTGCGGCGCGGCGCGCAGCGGCTCTGGGAACTCGACGAGGCGCCGACGCCGAAGCGGCTGGCGATCGACGGCGAACGCTGGGCGCCGTGGCGCAGCCTCGCCGCGTTCTATCTCTGGCGGATCGCCGGCTGGCGGGATTGAGTCCCGCGACGCGTGCGGGGTCCGCCCGGGATCTCGGGCTCCTTCGCAGCCGTTCATCGCGTCGCCGATGCCGGAGGGCACCCAACTTTCGGCCGACGCGCGGCGCGCGGGCAGCCGCTAGCGTCGGGACCGGTCGATTCGGGAGATGTCCTCGTGCGAGTCCCATCCATGGTCGCGATGTCGGTCCTGCTCGCGGTGAGCCAAACCGGCGCGACGACGGAAGCGCCGCGGTTCGAGCGCATGACCCAGTCCGAGTACTTCCTGATGATCCGCGACGGCCATCTCGCGTGGGAGCGCGGCGACGGCGCCGGGGCCGAGCGGCAGCTGCTGCGCGCCGCGTGCGCCGGCGACAAGGACAGCCAGTTCCTGCTCGGCACGATGTATCTGAACGGTGAGGGCGTCACCCCCGATGCGATCCGCGCCTTCGGCTGGTACGCGGCCGCGGCCGAGGTCGGCGACGCGCGCTACCTGCGCGCCCGCGACACGCTCGCCGCGTTGCTCCCGCCCGATGCGCGCGATCTCGCAGACGGCGAGGCGCGGCGCAAGGTCGAGTCCTACGGCCTCGAGGCCACGGGCCAGACCTGCCAGATGGAATCGATCACCGGATCGAAGATCCGCAATCGCGTCTGCCGCCCCCGGCTGACCGGCGCCAACCAGGGCCGGCAGTTCCTGGTCCATCAGTGCCGGACGCAGGAGACGCAGCGCCTCGCGGCGCTCGCCGCGCGCGGCTGACGCGACCGGTCGCTGCGCCAGATCGCGACCGCTGGCCCGGCGGGATTGCGGCCGGGCTCAACGTGGCGCCGAGCGCAGGCCGAAGATCCGGTCGCCGACGATCAGGTACTCGGCGCGCATCACCCGATTTCCGCGCTGGTCGGGAAACGTGTATCCGACGACCTCGATCGCATCGCCGTCCGACAGCACCGGCACGTCCCACGCCGCCATCCGCGTCAGCGGGGCGAGCTCGATCTCCCACTCCGCATCGAGGGTGTCCGGGAGTCGCGCCTCGGCGAGGACCCTCGCACCGTCGATCGGCGCCTGCTGCGGCGGGGCCTCGCGCGTCGCGAGGTCGGTGGGCAGCGACAGACCCGCCGCCGGCCGCAGCCGGACGATCGCGTGCGGGTTCTCCCAGCGCACCGATTCGGCCGTGCCGGCGAGGTAGAGCGGCTTCGTCTCGTCGAAGCTCGACCATCCGTGGTGCGCCAGGACCTGAGTCGCTGCGCCGAGGGCGAGCGCGGCGAGCGCCGCCGCCAGGGAAGAAGTGATCCGGTCAGACATAGGCGATGAACCTCCCGAAACCGAGGACGAGTGCCCACAGGACGATCGACGCGAGCGCCTGGGCGCGCGCCACCGCGTCGGCCCGCACGATGCCATCGCGGGCGTGAAACGCGAGTGCGTTGGCCAGCGCGAGCGCGATCAGCAGCAACTTGGCCTGGAACGCCGGATTCGCAACGTACTCGATCGGGCGGCCGATGAACATCAGGCTCCCGGTGAGGACCGCAACCGCAAGTCCGCCGAGGATCACCGGGCGCGCGAAGCGGCCGAGCGCCGCGAGATCGACCGTCCGTGACGTCGCCAGCACCCGAAGATCGACCAGCAGCAGCGCGCCGATGAAGGCCGAGAAACCCGCGATGTGCAGCAGTTCGACGAGCGGCCAGGCCCATGCCTCGCCGCGCACGAGGCGCGACAGCGCGGTCCCGGCCAGCCAGTCGATGACCTGGCTCATCGCAGCGTGCGGATTCCGGGCATGGCGCTGCGCGCGGACCGGGGCTCAGCGCGGCGCGCCGGGCCATGCGGGGCCTTGCGGCGTCGGCGGCTCGGCCTCCGGTCCGGCCTCGGCGCGTTCGAAGCGCAGCCGGTCGGGTGCGATCGCGCCGCCCGAGATGATGAAGGCCATCGCCTGGTCGAGGCTCCAGTCGGTCGGCGTCAGCCGGTCGACCGGCACGACTTCGAGGTATCCCGACGTCGGGTTCGGCGTGGTCGGCACGTAGACCGCCGCGAACTCGCGCCCGGTGACTTCGTCGCGCAGGGTCCGGGTCACGAGTCCGACCGCCTTCATCTCGCGGTGCGGAAAGTCGACCAGCACGACCCGCTGCGCGCCCTCGGGCCTGGTCGCGACCATGTCGAGCAGCTTCTTGGTGCCGCCGTAGATCGTCTGCGCGAGCGGGATGCGCGCGATCACGCGCTCGAACAGCGCCAGCAGGCGCTGCCCGAAGACCCGCGTGGCCGCGAAGCCGACGAAGTAGATCAAAAGGATCGTCGCGATCACCGCGATCACGAACTGGACCCACTCGGCGTCGAGCCAGCCGAGCGCATGCGGAAAGGCGTTCGCGAGCCCGCTCGAGATCGCGGAGATGCCGGGCGCGGTGATGCCGGACAGGATTCCGAGCACGAAGCGGAACACGACCCACGTGAGCCACAGCGGCAGCAGCGTCAGCAGCCCCGTGATCAGGTACCGCTGGATGCGGAGGTCGTGGACGGTCTGCTTGAGGTCCCTCATGCGCCGATCGTGCCGGACACGACGGCGCCCGGCAATCGCCGGTCAGCGGGCGCCCCGCGCCCCGCGCCTGCGCCGCACGTAGATCTGCTTGCGGACCTTCGCGACCACGGTGCCCGAGGCCGTCCGCACGTCGGTCTCGAGCCAGCGCAGCACCTTGCCGCCGTCGGCCGCGGCGGCGCGCAGTTCGTCGAGCAGCGCGGCGTCGACGCGGAACTCGGCGTACACGTCCTCGCGGGTCGCGGTCACGAAGTCGATCTCGGCCGCCTTGTCCCAGACCACGTGGTCGCCTCCGAGCCCTTCGACGACCAGCAGCGCGAAGAACGGATCGGTCATCGCGTACAGGCTGCCGCCGAAGTGCGTGCCGAAGTAGTTGCGGTTGAACCAGTGGCGGCGCAACCGCACCCGCGCGTGGGAGAAGCCCTCGCCGATCTCGAGCACGCGGATCCCGGCCGCGAGGTAGGGCGGCCACAGGTTCATCAGCCGGCGCAGCCGGCCGGGCGTCATCGCCACGCGGCGACGATCAGAAGATCAGCGCCGACATCCGGCGCCGGGTGGCCGAGACGAGGTCGGGATCGTCGACGACCCGGAACGCCTCGATCAGCGTGCGCCGTCCGAGGTCGTCCTCGAACGCGCGGTCGCGGCGCATGATCTCGAGGAACTCCTCGAGCGCCGCCGCCGCCTGGCCCGCGAACAGCAGCCGCACGCCGAGGTGGTGGCGGGCGCGGAGGTTGGTCGGGTCGTCGGCCACGATCCGCGCGAGCTGGTCGAGCGGCGGCGCATCGCGCACGATCGCGCCGAAGTCGAGCAGCGCCCGGAGGCGGCGACCCTTGTCGCCTTCCGAGAGGTCCGGCGGCAGCGCGTCGAGGATCGCGGTGGCCTCGGCCGTCTCGCCGGTCTCGATCAGCGCCTCGGCGAGGTCGAGCTTCAGCTCGCCCTTGTCCGGCTCGGCCGCGACGCGCGCGCGCAGGTCGGCGACCCGGTCCGCCGGCGGCAGGGCCGGCTCCGGCTCGGATTCGACCGCGGCGGCAGCCTCGCCGACGTGGGGTGCGATCAGCTCGCGGATCACGGACTCGGGCTGCGCGCCCATGAAGCCGTCGATCGGACGCCCGTCGCGGATCAGCAGCACGGTCGGCAGCGAGCGGATTCCGAACAGCGCGGCGAGCTGCATCTGCTCGTCGGTGTTGACCTTGACCACGTCGAGCCGTCCGGCGAACTCGGCCGCGATCCTCTCGAGCACCGGCGCGAGCTGCCGGCACGGGCCGCACCACGGTGCCCAGAAATCGACCAGCACCGGGCGCTGGGTCGAGGCGAGGAGGACCTTCTGCTCGAAGTCGAGCTCGGTGACGTCGGCGATCTGGCTGGACATGGCTGCGCTCCGGGGGCAAGCCCCGGATAGTGGGGGCTCGTCGCTCGTTCGCAAGGCGGCACCGGCGATCGGCCTCCGGCCGGCGTGCGGCCTCACGGCATCGCGATCTCCGGAACCACGGTGTCCGGTGTGCGGTAGACGCGGCCGCCCTTCATCACGAAGTGGACCTTCTGCATCAGGGCGATGTCGGCGGTCGGATCGCCCGGCACCGCGATGATGTCGGCGTAGCGCCCGGGCGCGATCGCGCCCAGGTTCTCGGTCTCTCCGAGCAGCTTCGCCGCGTTGACCGTGGCCGAGACGATCGCGGCCATCGGCGGCATCCCGGCCTCGACCATCAGCACGAACTCGCGCGCGTTGAGGCCGTGCGGGAAGACGCCGGCGTCGGTGCCGAACGCGATCGGCACGCCGGCCCGGTAGGCCCGCGCGAAGGTCTTCTGGATGATCGGCCCGACCGCCAGCGCCTTCGGGCGGACGATGTCCGGGTAGTAGCCCGGGCGCCGTGCGAACTCGCCGACGAACACGCCGGCCGAGATCGTCGGCACGTACCAGACCTCGCGTTCCTTCATCAGCCGCATGACCTCGTCGGTCATGAAGGTGCCGTGCTCGATCGAGCTGACGCCCCCCAGGATCGCGCGCCGCGCGCCTTCCGAGCCGTGGGCATGGGCGGCGACGTGGAAACCGTAGTCGCGCGCGGTCGCGACGATCGCCTCGACCTCGTCGGTCTTGAACTGCGGGTTGTCGACGCTGCGCGCGACCGAGAGCACGCCACCGGTCGCGGTGATCTTGATCAGGTCCGAGCCTTCCTTGTAGCGCTGGCGCACCGCCTCTCGCGCGCCCTCGGGGCCGTTGATGACGCCCTCGGCCGGACCCGGCGTGCCCATCAGGCGCTGGTTGACGCCGTTGGTCGGGTCGGCGTGGCCGCCGGTGGTCGCGATCGACTTGCCCGACGTGAACACGCGCGGACCGCGCACGAGCCCCTGGTTGATCGCGTTGCGCAGCGAGATCGACAGTCCGTCGCGGTCGCCGAGATCGCGCACCGTCGTGAAGCCGGCCATCAGCGTCGCCTCGGCGTAGCCGACGCTGCGCAGCGCGAAATCGGCGGGGTTGAGCCGGAAGCCTTCGGCGTAGCCCTGCGGATTGGTCTGCGTCGTCAGATGCGTGTGCATGTCCATCAGGCCCGGCAGGCAGGTGCTGCCGGCCGGTGCCTCGACGACCTCGGCGCCCGCGAGCTCGGCGCGTCCGGCGCGCACCTCGCGGATCCGGTCGTTCTCGATCACGATGCTGTGCGGCCCGACGCGCCGCGCCGCCAGCACGTCGATCATCGACGGGCAGTGGAGGACACGGAGTGTCGGGCTGTCCTCGGCGCGCGCGGTCGCGCCCGGCATGGTCGCGAGCAGGGCCAGGATCGAGGCGGCGAGGGCAGCGCGAGGCATCGGGGGCTCCGTGGACGGGGAAGCGCCCGATGGTATGCGAGGCCGCCGGGGCCCGCTGTTAGGGCGTAACAGCCGAGGCGTGGCGTGGCCGGGCCGTCACAGGCCGGCCAGCGCGAGGTCGGCCACGCCGCCGGCCTTCGCGAGCTCGATCGACGCCCAGGCGATCCCGGTTCCGATCACGGAGGCCGCCAGCACGTCGCTCGGATAATGCAGCCCGAGGACCACGCGCGACATCGCGACCGCGATCGCGAACGGCACCAGCACCACGGCGAGCAGCGGGAAGTACCAGCAGGCGATCAGCGTCAGCGTGACCGCGTGCAGCGTGTGACCGGACGGAAAGCTGAACTCGTCGAGCGGCGCGACGTGGGCCTTGATCGCGCCGAGGCGCCGGAACGGGCGCGGGCGCCGCGTCCAGCCCTTGAGCGTGCGGTAGAGCGCGACGTTGACCAGCGCGGCCACCCCGAGATGGAGGCTGGCGGCTGCCGCCGTGGGTCCGTAGAGCAGCGGCAGCAGGGCGATCAGCGCGTACCAGAACGGGCCGTCGCCGAGTCGGCTGACGAGCCCGAAGAACCGCAGGACCAGCGGCCGCGCGCCCCAGCGGTTCAGCGACAGGCACCAGCGCAGCTCCCGCGGCAGCGCGATCGAGGCGGTGGCGCGCCAGGCGTCCATCAGGCCGCCTTCCGATGGTCGAGGCCGGCGAGCAGGCTGGCGAGCTCGGCGGCGACCGCGGCGGGATCGAGGGCCAGCATCGCCGCGCGCCCGGCACGACCCATGCGCCGGCGGAGATCGGCGTCGCGCGCCAGTTCGACCGCCGCCTCGAGGAATCGCCCGGGCTGGTCGCACGGCACGACGCGGCCGTCGATGCCGTCGCGCACGTGCTCGCGTGCGGCGCCGTAGTCGAAGGCGATGACCGGCACGCCCGACGCCAGCGATTCGAGCGTGACGTTGCCGAAGGTCTCGGTCAGGCTGGCGAACGGGAACAGGTCGCCGGACGCAAAGTGGCGCGCGAGGTCGGTGCCGCGCCGCATCCCGGCGAAGACGTGATCCGGATGCGCGTCCTCGAGCGCCGCGCGGGCGGGGCCGTCACCGACCCAGATCATCCGGGCGTCCGGTCGTTCGGCGCGGATCGCGTCGAAGGCCGAGACGACGAGATCGAGGTTCTTCTCGGGCGCGATGCGCCCGACGTAGATCACCGCGAGGCCGTCGGCATCGAGACCCCATTCGGACCGCAACGACGGATCGCGGCGGCCCGGGTCGAACTGGCGCGTGTCGACGCCGCGCGCGAGGCGCCGCGGGTTGTGGAAGCGGTGTTCGCGCAGGAAGGCCTCGAGTTCGCGCGTCGGCACCAGCGTGGCGTCGCCGCGGTTGTGGAAGCGGCGCAGCCACGCGAATACGACCGGCGTCAGCCACGGCGCGCCGTAGTGCGCGACGAAGTCGTCGAAGCGGGTGTGGAATCCGGTCGCCACGGGAAGCCCCAGGGCATTGGCCGCCCGCATCGCCGACCACCCCAGCGGGCCCTCGGTCGCGATGTAGACGGCGTCGGGACGCTGCGCGAGCCAGCGGGCCTTCAGCGTGGCCCCGGCCGGCAGACCGAAGCGAAGCCCGGGATAGCGTGGCAGCGCGACGCCGCGGACCGTCAGTTCATCGACCGATGGCGGCAGCGTGGGCCCGCCCGCCCCGTCCTGCCCGGGGCGGACGAGGTCGATCGAGTGGCCCTGGGCGGCGAGGTGTTCGACGAACGCGTGGACGGTCAGGGCGACGCCGTTGATCTCGGGCGGCCAGGTTTCGGTGACGATGGCGATGCGCATTCGGCACGACATCCCGTGGGTTACCGAATGCTGCGCCGGCGCGATGGACCGACCATGACGCTAAGTTGACCGTTGCGTGACACGGCCAGGGGACCTGCATCCCGGTCCGCGCCGCGGAGCATGGGACACTCCGGGCCTTCGGCCGGACCGGGGATGCGCCATGACGGGCGACGCGGGGCATCGGGGCGAACACCACCTCAGTGCGCGTGGCGGCTGGCTCCGCGCCGCGGTGCTCGGTGCGAACGACGGGCTGATCTCGACCAGCTCGCTGCTGGTCGGCGTCGCCGCGGCCGGCGCCGAGACCGAGGCCCTGGTGCTGACCGGGGCCGCGGCGCTGGTCGCCGGCGCGCTGTCGATGGCAGCCGGCGAGTACGTCTCGGTCAGCTCACAGGCCGACACCGAGCGCGCCGACATCGAACTCGAGCGGCGCGCGCTGGCCGAGCACGCCGCGGCGGAACTCGACGAGCTCGCGGGAATCTACGTCGCCCGCGGCCTCGACCCGGATCTCGCACGTCGCGTCGCCGAGCAGCTCAGCGCACGGGATCCGCTGGCGGCGCATCTGCGCGACGAACTGCACCTGAGCGACACGCACGCGCCGCGGCCGTTCCAGGCCGCGTGGGCCTCGGCCGCGGCCTTCGGCACCGGCGCTGCGCCACCGGTGCTGCTGGCATCGCTGCTGCCGGCGCCGTCGCTGCCATGGGCAATGACGGGGCTCGCGCTGGTGCTGCTCGGCGCGCTCGGCGCCACCGCGAGCGCGCTCGGCGGCGCGCCGATGCGGCG